>CAIRBF010000386.1 GCA_903876715.1 uncultured beta proteobacterium | reverse complement strand
TTGACGCCACCGACAAGGTGCTCGGGCGAGTTGCCAGCGAAGCAGCAGCCCGTTTGCGCGGCAAGCACAAGGCCATTTATACGCCTCACGTCGACACCGGCGACTTCATCGTCGTCGTCAATGCCGACAAGATCCGCGTCACCGGCTCCAAGGCCACCGACAAGATCTACTACCGGCACTCTGGTTTCCCTGGCGGCATCACCGCCACGCCTTTCAAGGACATGCAGGCCCGATTCCCCGGGCGCGCGCTGGAAAAGGCGGTCAAGGGCATGCTGCCCAAGGGCCCGCTGGGCTACGCGATGATCAAGAAGCTGAAGGTGTATGCCGGGCCCACACACCCGCACACCGCACAGCAACCCAAGACGCTCGAGATCTGAGGTTGGCCATGATCGGACAATGGAATTACGGCACCGGCCGCCGCAAGTCGTCGGTGGCTCGGGTCTTCATCCGCAAGGGCACGGGCAAGATCGAAGTCAATGGCAAGCCGCTGGACGAGTACTTCGGCCGCCAGACCTCGATCATGATCGTCCAGCAGCCGCTGCTGCTGACGGCCAATGCCGAGGTCTTCGACATCAAGGTCAACGTCCATGGCGGCGGCGAGTCGGGCCAAGCGGGCGCGGTGCGGCACGGCATCACCCGGGCGCTGATCGACTACGATGCGGCGCTCAAGCCTGAACTCAGCCGCGCCGGCTTCGTCACTCGTGATGCGCGCGAAGTCGAGCGCAAGAAGGTCGGCTTGCACAGCGCGCGTCGGCGCAAGCAGTTCAGCAAGCGCTGATCCTGCGGGTCTGGTGGCCGGGCGCGTGAACCCCGGTCGCCAAGCCCGATGCTTTCCGCGCCATGCGCTGGAATCTGCTGCGTCGCCGGCTGTCGGTGAGTGCGCCGCGCATGTCGGTGCGCAGCCATCTGCCGTGGCCGCTGCGCTGGGCCCTTGCGGCTGTGGTCCTCGGGTTCTGCGGTGCGTTGTCCCTTTGGGCGTTCGAGTTCGGCAAGGACATCGCTGGCTTGGACCGCGGGGCGGAGGCCGAGCTGTCGGCTCTGCGCGCCGAGGTCGGCCGTTTGCGTGCAGACAGCGAGCGCGCGCAGGCGGTGGCGAATTCTGCCGACACCCTGTTGCGTGCCGAGCGCGCGACCCAAGAGCGTCTTGCGCAGACCGTGCGGGAGCTGGAGGCCCAGAAGCGATCGCTCGAGTCTGACCTCGGTTTCTATGAACGGCTGCTGCCTGCCGGCGGCGCGGGATTGACCGTTCGGGGCTTGCAGGTCGAATCACGGGGACCGGGAAAGCTCAGGGTTCGGTTGCTCCTGACGCAAGGCGACGGGACCCGGGCCGAGTTCGTCGGCCGCTACGAGGTCACGCTCAGCGGCACGCATGGCGGCAAGCCGTGGAGCCGCGCCCAGCCCGGCGATCCGCGCGAACTGCGCCTGCGCCAAGTTCTTCGCGTCGAAGGCGTGTTCGACCATCCCGCCGATGCCGTGGTAAAAGGTGTGCAGGTGAGGGTGCTGGACGAGAAGGGCTCTGTCAGGGCCACGCAGTCCATCGCGATGTGATGCCGTGCACAGGAGAGCCGCCGTGTTTGCTGCCCGCAGGAAGACGCCCCCTATCCGCAGCCTGATCGGCGAAGGCACGGTGATCCGTGGCCCCATCAGCTTCTGCGAGGGACTGCGCATCGACGGCGAGATCGAAGGCGACGTACTGGGTGACGCCGCCCTGCCCAGCATCGTGGTCGTCGGGCCCAAAGCCAGGGTTCATGGGAGGGTCAAGGCGGGCCATGTGATCATCGGCGGGGAGGTGGTCGGTCCGGTGGAGTCCGATGTGCTCGTCGAATTGCAGCCCACTGCCCGCGTCACCGGCACGATCCGTTACGAGAGCCTCGAGATGCATCCGGGGTCTGTCGTCGACGGCGAATTGCGGCCGCTGAAGAACGCTGAGCGCCCCGCCTTGAAACTGGCCACCTCGAATGGCATCTGAGAACCTGGAGGCTTGATCTGCGCGCAGGGGCTTCCCGCGCGAGAATGCCGCCTACTGTGAAGACTCCCACGAGAGAGGAAACCCGATGAACGCGATCGCTGAAGCCTTGGTCCCCGCGACGGAAGAGATGCCGGCGCCTCTGATGTTCACTGACAGCGCTGCCGCCAAGGTGAAGGATCTGGTCGATGAGGAAGGCAATCCGGAACTGAAGCTGCGCGTGTTCGTCCAGGGCGGCGGCTGCTCGGGTTTCCAGTACGGCTTCACCTTCGACGAGGTGGTCAACGAGGACGACACCCCGATGACGAAGAACGGCGTTACCCTGTTGATCGATTCGATGAGCCTGCAGTACCTGATGGGCGCCGAGATCGACTACAAGGAAGACCTGCAGGGTGCGCAATTCGTGATCAAGAACCCGAACGCGACGACCACCTGCGGGTGCGGATCCTCGTTCTCGGTCTGATCGAACTCCGGGGCCGCGGCACGGCCCGTGGTCAAGCCGGGTGCAGCGCGCCCAGCACCCGGGAACCCCGTGCCCCGGTGACGGCTGGCAGATTTCCTGGCAGGCGCTCCACGAACTGGCGTGCCAGCCAGGCGAAGGCCAACGCCTCCACTTGATCTGCAGGTACGCCTTTGGTGGCGGTGCTCAGCACCTGCACCTGGGGCGCCAGTGCTGACAGCCGCCGCATGAGGTGACCGTTGAACGAGCCGCCTCCGCACACCAGCAATTGCCGGGCGCCGTGTCCGTGGCGCGCCAGGGCGTCGGTGGCTGCGCGTGCGGTCAATTCGGCCAATGTGGCCTGCACATCGGCAGGATCGATCGGGTTTTTGCAGGCTTGCAGCGTGGCGTCGAGCCAGCGGGTGTGGAAGAGGTCGCGCCCCGTGCTCTTCGGGGGCTGCTGCGCGAAGTACGGCTCGGCCAGAAGGCGCTCGAGCAGGACTTGATCAACGCGGCCTGTCGCGGCCCAGCCTCCGTCGTTGTCGTAGGATCGGCCGGTGTGGCGTTCGCACCACGCATCCATCAAGGCATTCCCGGGCCCGCAGTCGAAACCGCCCACGTCGCTGCTGTCCTGACCCAGCAGCGTCAGGTTGGCGATGCCGCCCAGGTTGAGGACAGCACAAGCCTCGTCAGACCGACCGAACAGCGCAGCGTGGAAGGCCGGCACCAGGGGAGCGCCTTGCCCGCCAGCGGCCAGGTCGCGGCTGCGCAGGTCGCAGATCACGTCGATGCCGGTCAGTTCAGCCAACAGCGCTCCGTTGAGGAGCTGTACCGTGTAGCCGGTGCCATCGAACTGATGGGGCCGATGCCGTACCGTCTGCCCGTGCGCGCCGAGGGCGCGGATGTCGCGGGCGGTGAGGCCACAGGCCTGAAGCACGACCTCGACGACATCGGCGTAGGCGCGAGCGATGCTGTTGGCTGCGAGCGAGCCGCGGTGGATCTCGTCGTCGCCCGGCGCGTTCAGTGCCAGCAGTTCACGCCGCAGCGCCGCGTCGAAAGGCTGGTGCCGGTGTCCCAGCACGCGCGGGCGCGTGCCGTCGAAGCGGGCCACGATGCCATCCACGCCATCGAGTGACGTGCCCGACATCAGGCCCAGGTAGAGCATGGGTGGAGGGTTCGGCGCGCGGGCGATGGTCAACGCGCGTGGACCGGTCGCAGGCGACGCCTGCTTACTCGAAGGTGGCCCGGTTGCCCAGCGTTTCGGCCAGGTCCAGCTTGCCTTGCGCCACGCGCGCGAATTCGACGAAGCGCGGACGCGCCGCCGGATCCAGGGGCACGCTCTCAGCGGCCTTGGCCAGCTTCAGGGGATCCTGGTGGACGCCCCCGATGCGGAACTCGAAGTGCAGGTGCGGCCCGGTGGCCCAGCCTGTGGCACCGACGGCACCGACGTGCTGTCCCTGCTCGATCTTCTGTCCCTTGCGAACGTCGATACGGCTCAGGTGGGCGTAGAGCGTGGTGCGCTCCTTGTCGTGCCGCATTTGGACGACATTGCCGTAGCCGTTCTGCCAGCCGGCGAACTCCACCGTGCCGTCACCGATCGCACGCACGGGCGTGCCGGTGGGCGCAGCGTAGTCCACCCCCAGGTGCGCGCGCATGCGTTGCAGGATGGGGTGCATGCGCATTGCAAACCCCGACGTCACACGCGAAAACTCCATCGGACTGGCCAGGAATGCGCGCTTGCGACTGCGCCCGCTCGGGTCGTAATAGGCGCCGCGACCCGCGTTCTCGAACCAGATCGCCTGGTGCAGCTTGCCCGCATTGACGAACTCGGCGGCGAGGACCCGGCCGGCACCCTGGTTCCAAGGCACAGGCTCGCCGTCGGCTGTGAGGCCCTCGTAGACCACACTGAAGTGGTCGTCCTTGCGCAGTTCCCGGTGGAAGTCGATGTCGACGGCGAAGATCTCGGCCATCTGCGTGGCCACGGCGTCGGGGATGCGGGCTTCGTCGGTGGCGGCGAACAGGGAACTGCGTATCGTGCCACTGGCCAGACGCACCTGGCTCTCCAGTGGCACCGTTTCGACATGGGTAAGCCAACGGCCATCGACTGCCCGGACTGTCAGGCGCGTGAAATGCGTGGACGCCTGCTCGCGCTTGGCCGCCGGCATCCGCACGACCATTTGCAGCAGCCGCCCGCGTTCGTCGACGCGCGACTGCACGATGCGCGGGCCACCCGCCTCGACGGCCCGGCGCAGTGCGGTGTCCTTGCGCAGCGTGGCGGTCGCCGAAGGGTCGGTGACGCCGAGACGGCGCAGCACGGTGTCCAGGGCGGCGCCGCCACGGAGCACCTCGCTGAAGCTGAGGTCGAGCGTGTGGCCGGCGAGGGCTTCGAGCTGCGGTGCCACGTCCAGCGTGGCAACGTCTTCGCTGACCACGCTCAACGGCAGGCGTGCGGCGTCCGGTGCCATGGGGGCCACCGCGAAGGCAAGCACGCCGAAGCCGCCGAGCGCAGCGGCGGCAGCAGCCATGACCCCCTTGCCATGTCGCGCCTTGAAGCGCGTCAGGCCGTCAGCGGCGCGCGCCGCGATGTCATCCCATCTGTCCAAGACACAGGTCCTGCCAACCCAGGTCCGAAGACCGCTGTCCTCGCCGGACGGCACCGCCTGAGCGGGGCTGACCGGCCCGTGGCGACGGCAGAGCCGTCACCTAAAATCCCGTTCCTTCGCTGATCCGCCTCCATGGCGCGCCGCGAAACGCGACGGCCGATGCACGGACGCCCAAAGTTCTGGCCCGGGGCGCGGATTGTATCCAACCTGAAGGGGGCTGCGGCCTCAGGAAAACACGATAACCATGTCCCAGCCGGCCGACTCTGCGAATGCGCAACCCGTTGACGAGCGCGTCCTCGAGGCGCTGGCCGTCTCGCGCCGGGGCTGCGACGAACTGCTGCCCGAGGCTGACTGGGTGCGCAAGCTGGCCCGCTCGCAGGCCACCGGCGTGCCGCTGCGCATCAAGCTCGGCCTGGACCCGACCGCGCCGGACATCCACCTCGGCCATACCGTGGTGCTGAACAAGATGCGCCAGTTGCAGGACCTGGGGCACCAGGTGATCTTCCTGATCGGCGACTTCACCTCGATGATCGGCGACCCCTCGGGCCGCAATTCCACGCGCCCGCCGCTGACGCGCGAGCAGATCGAGGCCAACGCGCAGACCTACTACCGCCAGGCCAGCCTGGTGCTGGACCCGGCGCGCACGGAGATCCGCTACAACAGCGAGTGGAGCGACCCGCTAGGCGCGCGCGGCATGATCCAGCTTGCCGCCCGCTACACCGTGGCGCGCATGATGGAACGCGACGACTTCGCCAAGCGCTTCA
Source organism: uncultured beta proteobacterium (assembly GCA_903876715.1). Lineage (GTDB taxonomy): Bacteria > Pseudomonadota > Gammaproteobacteria > Burkholderiales > Burkholderiaceae_C > Rubrivivax. The sequence goes on along the minus strand of CAIRBF010000386.1, from coordinate 7,953 downwards.
AGGCCGGCACGCCCATCTCTGTCCACGAGTTCCTGTACCCGCTGATGCAGGGCTATGACTCGGTGGCGCTGAAGTCCGACCTCGAGCTCGGCGGTACGGACCAGAAGTTCAACCTGCTCGTGGGGCGTGCGCTGCAATCGGAATATGGCCAGGAGCCGCAGTGCATCCTGACCATGCCCCTGCTCGAAGGCCTGGATGGCGTCGAGAAGATGAGCAAGAGCAAGAACAACTACATCGGCATCACCGAGCCTGCGAACACGATGTATGCGAAGCTCCTGTCGATCAGCGACACCCTGATGTGGCGCTACTACACGCTGTTGAGCTTCCTGCCCGAGCGCGAGATCGCGACGCTGCGCGCCGAGGTCGAGGCCGGGCGCAACCCGAAGGACGCCAAGGTGATGCTGGCGCGTGAGGTCACGACGCGCTTCCACGGCGCGGCGGCCGCCGAGGCCGCGGTGCAGGATTTCCAGAATCGCGCCGCAGGCGGCATCCCGGACGAGATCCCTGAGCTCACGCTGTCGGGCGCGCCGCTGAGCATCGGCGCGCTGCTGAAGCAGGCGGGGCTCGCGCCGTCCACGAGCGAGGCGTTGCGTCTGGTCGACCAGGGTGGTGTGCGCGTGAACAGCGTCGCCGTGTCGGACAAGGGGCTGAAGCTGCCGGCCGGTGGCTATGTCGTCCAGGTCGGCAAGCGCAAGTTCGCCCGCATCACCCTCACTTGAATCGGCGCGCAGTCTGCGTCCAGCGCATGCAGGTTCGCGCCTACCTTCAGCTCTCGGTCGCGGTTGCGCTCGCGACGATCGCACTGAAGGCCGGAGCCTGGTGGGTCACCGGCTCGGTCAGCCTGTTGTCGGACGCGCTGGAGTCCCTGGTCAACCTGGCCGGGGCGGTGTTCGCGCTGCTGATGGTGACGCTGGCGGCGCAGCCGCCTGACGAGGACCATCCCTACGGGCACCACAAGGCAGAGTACTTCTCCAGCGGCTTCGAGGGCGTGATGATCGTCGTTGCCGCGCTGGCCATCTGCGCCGCGGCGGCGCAACGCCTGTTCGACCCGCAGCCCCTGGAGGACGTGGGCCTGGGCCTGGCGCTGTCGCTCGTGAGCTCGGCGCTCAACGGCGCGCTCGCCTTTGCCATGTTGCGCAAGGCGCGCGAGCACCGGTCGATGGCGCTGGAGGCCGACGCGCGCCACCTCTACACCGACGTCTGGACTTCGCTGGGCGTGGTCGCAGGGCTGCTGGCCGTGCAGTTCAGCGGCTGGCTCTGGCTCGACCCGCTGGCGGCGATCGCGCTCGCGCTGAACATCCTGCGCGAGGGTGTCTCGCTCGTGCGGCGCTCCGCGGATGGATTGATGGACCGCGCGCTCGAGTCCGAAGTGCAGGCCGAGATCGAGCGCACGCTCGAGGTCTTCCGGCACCAGGCGATCCGCTTCGACCACCTGGTCACGCGGCGCGCCGGGCAGCGCCGCTTCCTCGACCTGCACATGCACATGCCCGCGGGCTGGACGCTCGGGCGCGCCGCCGCGCTGCGCACCTCGGTCGAGCAGGCGCTTATGAGCGCCGTGCCAGGATTGCGGGCAACGATACAACTGCTGCCGATGGACGTCGAGGCCCACTTCGACGACCCGAGGGATCTGCTGTGATCGCCTTGCTGCAACGGGTGTCTTCGGCCCGCGTCGACATCGAGGGCCAGACCGTGGGCGCGATCGATCGCGGCCTGCTCGTGCTCGTCTGCGCCGAACCCGCCGACACGCCGACGACCGCAGCACGGCTCGTCGACAAGGTGCTGAAGCTGCGTGTGTTCGCTGACGAGGCCGGCAAGATGAACCGCAGCGTCGTCGACGTCGGTGGCGGTCTGCTCGTGGTCTCGCAGTTCACGCTCGCGGCCGACACGCGGGGTGGCAATCGCCCGAGCTTCACGGGCGCGGCGCCGCCGGCGCAGGGGCAGGCGCTCTACGAGGAGGTGCTGCGCTGCGCGCGAGCCCGCCACCCGGTGGTGGCCAGCGGCCGCTTCGGGGCCGACATGCAGGTACACCTCGTCAACGACGGACCGGTGACGATTCCCTTGCGCTTCGAGGCCTGATGCTGCGGCTGTCCATGTCGGACTGCAGAACAGCAGCATGAAAAAAGCCGGCGCCGCCGGCTTCTCGAATGACTGGAACGGTCCGGCGTTTCACCGGCGCGCGGGCTTCAGTCGGCGTACTGACCTGCGGCCTTGATGACGGGGCCCCACTTGGCGATCTCGGCCTCGACGAACTTCTTGTGCTCGGCTTGACCGGTGCGTGCGTCCGTCATCACCACGGCGCCCAGGGCTTCCTGCTTCTTGACGAAGTCTGCGTCCTTGAGGGCGGCGCGCAGGGCGGCGTTCAATTGCTCCTGGACCGCCTTGGGCGTTCCCTTGGGGGCGTACATGCCGTGCCAGATGCCCACGTTGAAGCCCTTCATGCCTGACTCGTCCAAGGTCGGCAGCTTGGCCAGCGCCGGTGTCGTCAGCCGCTTCGGGCTCGTCACGGCAAAGGCCTTGACCTTGCCGGCCTCGATCTGGCCCGAAGTATTGGTGGTCTGGTCGCACATGATGTCGACTTGCCCGCCGAGGAGGTCGGTCATGGCCGGGGCCGTACCCTTGTACGGCACAGTGGTCATGTCGATCTTCACGCTTTGCTGGAACAACAACCCGCACAAGTGCGACGCTGCACCCAGACCGGCATTGGCGAGGTTGATCTTGCCCTTGTTGGATTCGAGCCACTTCACGAGCTCGGGGAAGGTGTTGGCCGGCAGCGTCGAGCGGCCCACCAAGGTCATCGGCACGTCGTTGATCATGCCCAGGTACTCGAAATCGCCCAGGGTGTCGTAGGGCATCTTGCGATACAGGGCAGGCGAGGTCGCCATGCCGATGTGGTGCACGAGCAGCGTGTAGCCGTCGGGTGCCGCCTTGGCGACCTTGGCCGCACCGAGCGTGCCGCCCGCGCCCCCGACGTTGTCGATGACGATACTCTGGCCCTTGAGGTGCTTGGACAGCGCGACCGCGAGATCGCGCGCGACCTTGTCGGTCGGCCCGCCGGCGGCGAAGGGCACGACGATGCTGATCGGCTTGTCGGGGTAGGCCTGGGCGGCGGCGGCCAGCGTCAGGGTCGCCAGCGTGGCAAGGATCTTCTTCATGCGGGTGCTCCAGTGGACAAGGGTGTGAAGGTCGGGGTGGAAGATCGGCTGGACTGTCAGCCCGTCTGAATCTCAGGGGCCGTAGCCGCAGGGAGCATAAGGGATCGCGCTGGCCGGGCAGCAGTCAGGCAGAAATGGCGCTCACGCTCAAGCGTACTTTCGCGCATCCTCGATGACCTTGCCATCGTTGGGCAGCACGCCGGGCCCGACGATGTCGATATCGCAGCGCAGCTTGGTCACGTCGCGCACCGTGGCTGCGACCGCTTCGGCCAGGCCGCTGGTCGCGCCCACGGACTCGACGCGCAAGGTCATGCGGTCGTTCGCCATTTCGCCCTCGACGACGAGCCGCGCGCGTGCCAGCTCGGGGTGGCGGCGCACGACCTCGGCCACCTGGCTCGGGTGCACGAACATGCCGCGCACCTTGGCGGTCTGGTCGGCGCGGCCCATCCAGCCCTTGATGCGCTGGTTCGTGCGCCCGGTCGGGCACAGCCCTGGCAGCACGGCAGACAGGTCGCCGGTGCCCAGGCGCACGAGCGGGTACTGCGGGTGCAGCACGGTGACGACGACCTCGCCGACCTCGCCATCGGGCACCGGGTCACCGGTGCCGGGGCGGACGATCTCGACGATCACGCCCTCGTCGACGACCAGACCCTCGCGTGCCGCGGTTTCGTAGGCGATCAGGCCGACGTCGGCGGTGGCATAGGCCTGGTAGCCGACCACGCCACGCTCAGCCAGCCAGTCGCGCAACGAAGGCGGGAAGGCCTCGCCGCTGAGCAGTGCCTTGCGCAGCGAGGGTAGCGCGATCCCGGCCTCGGCGGCCTTCTCCAGCGCGATGCGCAGGAAGCTCGGCGTGCCGCAGTAGGCGTCGGGGCGCAGGTCGACCATGGCTTGCAGCTGCTGCTCTGTGTTGCCCACACCGCCGGGGAAGACAGTGCAGCCGATGGCCTGCGCGCCGCTCTCCATCATCCATGCGCCGGGCGTCAGGTGGTAGCTGAAGCTGTTGTGCACCAGATCCCCGGCTTCGAATCCAGCGGCCACGAGCGCGCGCGCGATGCGCCAGTAGTCGGCGGCGCTGCCCTCGGGCTCGTAGATCGGCCCGGGCGACTGGTAGACGCGGCGCGCGCCGGTGAGGCCGCGCAGGCCGCGCCAGCCGATGGTCGAGTAGCCGCCGAAGGGGTCGGTGGCTCGCTGCGCCTTCTGGCGCTCCAGCAACTCGGGCTTGCGCGTGACGGGCAGCGCGGCCAGTGCGGCGCGGTTCGTCACCCCGGCGGTGTCGATGCCCGCCAGGGCTTGAGCCATCGCCGGCGCCTGGCGGGCTGCTGCCAGCACGGCGGGCAGGCCAGCCATCAAGGTCGCCTCGCGTTGCTCGGGTGGACGGGTCTCGAGCTGGTCCAGATGCCGGTGCTGGGCCTTCCGGTTCGTGTCATTCATCACGGTCGCTCCACTGGGCGAGCTTCTTCTTCAGTTCGGCCGTGCAGTCGCGCACGTCGGCAGCGGACTTCAGGACCCGCGACTGCCACTCCGGGCTCGTACGCGACGGCCGGCGTACGAACGCAGCGGCGATGGCCTCGCCTGCCACTGCGGCGCGCGCGATGGCGAGACCGCGGCGCTCGAACACGCCTTCGCGCTCGGCCAGACCGAGCTCGCGCCACTCGCGGCGCAGGCGTTGCAGTGCCTCGTCGGGCTTGAAGGGCGGGGGGACGAAGCCCCAGCCGTCGGTGTCACCAGTTGTCATCTTCCGGGCCTGCGAAGCCGGTGAGTTCTTCAACGCGTCCTGTCGGAGCGCGTGCTGTAGGCTATATGGCGTGTCAGGCCAGCCAGCGCTTGCGCCGCTTGTAGCTCTTGACGTCGCGGAAGCTCTTGCGGTCGCCGCCGCCCATGCCGAGGTAGAACTCCTTGACGTCTTCGTTCTCGCGCAGTGCCTTCGCCTCGCCGTCCATGACGACGCGGCCGTTCTCGAGGATGTAGCCATAGTCGGCGTAGCGCAGCGCCATGTTGGTGTTCTGCTCGGCCAGCAGGAAGGTGACGCCTTCCTTGGTGTTGAGGTCCTTCACGATCTCGAACACCTCCTCCACGATCTGTGGAGCCAGGCCCATCGAGGGCTCGTCGAGCAGCACCATCCTCGGGTTGGCCATGAGCGCACGCCCGATGGCGCACATCTGCTGCTCGCCGCCGGAGGTGTAGGCGGCCTGCGAGGTGCGGCGCGTCTTCAGGCGCGGAAAGTAGTTGTAGACCTTCTCCAGCGTCTGCGCGACGGCGGCTTTGCCGTCCTTGCGCGTGTAGGCGCCGGTCATCAGGTTGTCCTCGATCGTCAGGTGTGCGAAGCAGTGGCGCCCCTCCATCACCTGGATCACGCCACGGTCGACCATCTGCGCGGGCGTGAGCCCCTCGATGCGCTCGCCCTTGAGCTCGATCGTGCCTTTCGTGACCTCGCCGCGCTCGCCAGCCAGCAGGTTGCTCACGGCACGCAGCGTGGTCGTCTTGCCCGCGCCGTTGCCGCCCAGCAATGCCACGACCTTGCCCTCGGGCACCTTGAGCGAAACGCCCTTGAGCACGAGGATCACGTGGTTGTAGATGACCTCGATGCCGTTGACGTCGAGAAAGGTGCTGGTGCTTGCGCTGCTCATGGGTACCCCCGGGCCGCCGGAGGCGACGGGTGATCTGGACTCTTCGAAAGACCGCGCGCGGTCCTTCGAAGAGGGCTCCCGGGGGAGCCCTTCAACCGGCAGGAGGGCTGTGAGGCTGCGCCTCAGCCAGGCGCTCCTGCCGGGGCCTGCTGCGTGATCAGGACTGGCAGTCCGCGTTCGCGCGGCGCTGGAGCTTCTTCTCGGCCAGGTACTTGTCGGCCGAGGCCTTGGTCATCGGCTTGAGGATCGAGTCGTCGCTCTGGTACCAGTCCGAGCTGTACGACCACTTCGAGCCGTCCCAGGTGTGCACACGCGCGAAGTTGGCGCCGCGGTGGTCCGCGCAGCTCGTGCTGATCGGGCGCATCACGCCCTTGAAGCCCAGCGCGTCGAGCTTGGGCTGCGTCAGGTTCAGGTTCTCGTAGCCCCAGCGCGCCTGCTCGGCGCTCACCCACTTGCCCTTGCCGTAGCGCTCCTGAGCCGAGCGCACGCCCTCGACGGCCAGCATGGCCGAGATCATGCCGCGCATGTAGAGCACCTGCCCGACTTCATCCTTCGGCCCGGTGCCCTGACCCTTGGCGTGCACCTTCTCGAGCACTTCCTTCACGACAGCCGAACCGGGCTCGGCGCCGTGTTGCATGGCCAGAGCGTTGTAGCCCTTGGCGCCGTCGCCCACGTCCTTGACATCCGGCTCGGCGCCGGCCCACCACACGCCGTACATCTTGTCGCGCGGGAAGCCGGTGGCCTGGGCTTCCTTCAGCGAGGTGGAGTTCATCACGCCCCAGCCCCACAGGAAGACGTAGTCGGGACGGTTCTGGCGGATCTGCAGCCAGGTGGCCTTCTGCTCCACGCCGGGGTGTGCCACCGGCAGGAGCGACAGGTCGAAGCCGTGCATCTTCGAGCGCTCCTGCAGCAGCGGGATCGGCTCGCGCCCGTAGGGGCTGTCGTGGTAGACGAGGGCAATCTTCTTGCCGCGCAGCTTGTCCAGCCCGCCTTCCTTCTTGCCGATGTGTTGCACGAGGATGTCAGCCGCATCCCAGTAGGTGCCCATCAGGATGAAGTTCCACTTGAAGGCCAGGCCGTCGGCACTGTCGCTGCGGCCGTACCCCGCCGTGATCAGGGGAATCTTGTCCCCAGGGGCCTTCTCGGTCAGAGCAAAGGTGATGCCGGTGGACAGCGGCTGGAACACGGTGGCCCCGCCGTTCTTGCCCTTCAGCCGCTCGTAGCACTCCACGCCGCGGTCAGTGGCGTAACCCGTCTCGCACTCCTCCCAGGAGACCTTGACGCCGTTGATGCCGCCGCGGGCGTTGGTGAGCTTGAGGTAGTCCACGTAGCCGTTGGCAAAGGGCGTGCCGTTGGGCGCGTAGGCGCCCGTGCGGTACACGAGCACCGGGAAGAACTGTTCCTTGGCCTGCGCATAGGCCGTGCTGATGGCCGCCGCTCCGAGTGCGGCCGCCAGGATGAGTGTGCGGAATTTCATGTCGACCTCCAGTGGGTGGGAAAAGGGCACGCTTCGGTGCAGGGGAAAAGGGATGGATGCAGTCCGCTCAGTGCGGGAAGGGCCACAGGCGCAGCTTCTCCTTGCCGATGGACCATAGCCGGGCCAGGCCGTGGGGCTCCACGATCAGGAAGAAGACGATGAGCGCGCCGAAGATCATGAACTCGGTGTGGGCCACGGCGGCGGTGCTGATCGTGACGCCCACCAGCGAACCTGCCCACGGCAGGAACTGGTTCAGGAAGATCGGCAGCACGACGATGAAGGCCGCGCCGAAGAAGCTGCCCATGATCGAGCCCAGGCCGCCGATGATGATCATGAAGAGCAGCTGGAACGAGCGGTCGATAGAGAACGCGGCAGGCTCCCACGCGCCCAGGTGGACGAAGCCCCACAGCGCGCCGGCCACGCCGACGATGAAGCTGCTCACCGCAAAGGCCGTGAGCTTGGCGTACACGGGCCGGATGCCGATGACGGAGGCGGCCACGTCCATGTCCCGGATGGCCATCCACTCGCGCCCGATGTGGCTGCGCACCAGGTTCTTGGCCAGCCATGCGAACACGATGACCACCCCCAGGCAGAACAGGTACTTTTCCATCGGGGTGTTGATGGAGATGCCGAACACCGACAGGTTGCCCACCGTCACCGAGCCCGAGGCCGACTCGTTGGTGAACCATTTGATGCG
>CAIRBF010000385.1 GCA_903876715.1 uncultured beta proteobacterium | reverse complement strand
CCCTGGCCGAGGTAGCTCTTCAGCACCTGGTTGCGACCGGCCAGCGCCTTCAGCTCGGCCAGGGCCTGGGCCTCGGTCACGGGCGCGGGCAGGGCCATCGGGCGGCTGCGCGCGATGGCACGCGGCACCACGGCCTCGATCAGCGCGCGACGCGAGGCTGCGCCGATGACCGAGAGCATGTGCGCCTCGTCCTCGGGCGTGGGGCCGATGTGGCGGGGCACGAACTCGTCGGCGCGCTCGAGCTCGGGCAGCGAGGGGGTGGCGGTCATCAGCATGGCGGGTGCGATCAGGCTGGGGCGGTACGGGGGAAGGTTCGGGGCGCGGTGTCGGTTCTCAGCGGTCGCGAGGGCTTCGACAGGCTCAGCCCGAACGGTTTTCGTGCGGGCTTCGACAGGCTCGGCCCGAACGGTTTTCGTGCGGGCTTCGACGGGCTCAGCCCGAACGGTTTTCGTGCGGGCTTCGACGGGCTCAGCCCGAACGGTTTTCGTGCGGGCTTCGACGGGTTCAGCCCGAACGGTTTCCATACGGGCTTCGACGGGCTCGGCCCGAACGGGATATGGCGCGACGTTGCGGGTGGCAGGAGGGCAGGGGTGGGTCTCAGAGCGTCTTCAGCAGCGCGTCGTAGCCCGGGCCGTCCATCAGGCGCTCGAACTCGGCCATGTCGGCCACGCGCACCTTGAAGAACCAGCCCTCGCCCATCGGGTCGCTGTTGGCCAGGGCGGGCTCGGCGCGCAGCTTCTCGTTGACCTCGACGACCTCGCCCGAGACCGGCATCTTGACGTCGGCCGCGGCCTTGACCGATTCGACGACGCCTGCGGCGTCACCCTGCTTGAAGGTGGTGCCGACCTCGGGCAGTTCGACGAAGACCACGTCGCCGAGCGCGTCCTGGGCGTGCTGCGTGATGCCGACGACAGCGGCTTCGTGGTCTTCGATGTTGATCCACTCGTGGTCGGGGGTGAACATGGTCGTCATGGAGCGGTCCTCGTTCGAACAGTGGGGGGTTGTGGGGAAGAGAGGTGTGGGTGCAGGCGGCCGGGGCTCGTGGCCCTCAGCCCCGCACGTAGCGGTGCGGCACGAAGGGCAGGCGCGCCACGCGCATGGGCAGGCGACGGCCGCGCACCTCGGCCCACAGCGGGGTGTCGGGGGCCGCGAACGCCGACTCGACATAACCCATGGCCACGGGCTGCTTCAGCGTCGGGCTCGAGGTGCCGCTGGTGACGCGGCCCACGGTGCGGCCGGCGTCGTCAAGCAGGGGCGCGCCCTCTCGCACGGGGGCTTTCTCCAGCCCGAGCAGGCCGACGCGCTTGCGCCCGGGGCCGGCGGCGAGCTGGGCGTCGATCACGGCCGCACCCGGGTAGCCACCCGCGTGCGCGCCCCCGGCGCGGCGCACCTTCTGGATCGCCCAGGCCAGGCCGGCCTCGACGGGCGTGGTGGCGGCGTCGATGTCGTGCCCGTACAGGCACAGCCCGGCCTCAAGGCGCAGCGTGTCGCGCGCGCCCAGGCCCACCGGCTGCACCCCGGGCCGGGCCAGCAGCGCACGCGCCAGCGCCAGCGCGGCGTCGGCAGGTACCGAGATTTCGAATCCGTCCTCGCCGGTGTAGCCCGAGCGCGTGACGTAGCACTCGGCACCGGCCAGCACGAAGGCGCCACCGGTCATGAAGCGCAGCGCCGCCACGCCCGGCGCCAGCGACGTCAGCGCATCGACCGCACGCGGGCCCTGCAGCGCCAGCAGCGCGCGCTCGGGCATCGGCACCACCGCGCAGCGATGGCCGATGCGCTGTTGCAGGTGCTGGGTGTCCTGCGCCTTGCAGGCGGCGTTGACGACGAGCATCAGGTCGTGCTCGCGTTGCACCACCATCAGGTCGTCGAGCAGGCCACCTTCGTCGTTGGTGAAAAGCGCGTAGCGTTGCTGGCCGACGGCCAGACCGGCGACATCCACTGGCACCAGCGTCTCGAGCGCGGCGGTGGCATCGGCGCCTTCCAGGCGCAGCTGGCCCATGTGAGAGACGTCGAACAGCGCCGCGCCTTCGCGGCAGGCAGTGTGTTCGGCCAGGATGCCGGCGGGGTACTGCACCGGCATCTCGTAGCCGGCGAAAGGCACCATGCGTGCGCCGAGTTCGAGGTGCAGCGCGTGCAGGGGGGTGCGAGCAAGGGTGTCGGTCAAGCGGCATCTCCGGCAAGGTCAGCTCCGCCGCCGGTTGCCCGGCGGCCCTGACCTCGCTGTCCGCTTTACCTGAGAGATTGGCGGTGCCGCTGCGAGCCGGTACCGCTTGCCCCTTCGGTGGACGCCGTGCCGTGGCGCGGCGGCTCTCTCCAGTGAGGTGACGCCCCGAAGGGCGTTCGCCAGTCCTTTTGCCTGAGCGTTACGCGCCGGCCCTGCGACCCGCGCTCGCCTTCGGCGGCCGTTGCTCGGGGGCTGCCCCTCGCCAACGGCTCTCTCCTGGCCGCTCCAGTATAGCCAGCACGTTCCCGGGCCGGCGTTGAGCAAGGCCAGCCCCTGGACCGTCATCTGCCCGGGCACGTGACGCAGCCGCGTATGCACTTGCCCTGCAAACCGCCCCGCGGGCGCGGGGCAGGGCGTCACGGCAGGCCTCGGTCGCGGCCGGCTGAGCGTGTGGACACCCACATCCACAGCCAGGCCGCCAGCGCGAAAGGCGCCCCGATCCAAGGCAGTTGGTAGGGTTCGACCAGGACCAAAGCCGCTCCGCCCAGCGCACTGCCGCTGGCGGTGCCGAGATAGATCATCGATGTGTTCAGCGACAGCGCCAGTGCGGTCTGAGGCCCCGCGATGACGGCCAGCCGGGTCTGTTGCGCCGCCATCATGCTGAAGCCCGAAAGCCCCCAGGCCATCATCACGGCCATCATCGTGAGCGGATGCCCCGCCGTCAGCGGCAGCAGGCCCATGCACACCGTCAGCCCGGTCAAACCGAAGGTCAGCGTGGCCCGCGGGCCGCAACGGTCTGTCAGCCGCCCGCCGAGCACGGTGCCGAACACGCCCGAGACGCCGAAGGCCGAGATCGCGAGCGACAGCGTGTTGCGGTCCATCGCCACGAGCGACTTCAGCACCGGCCCGATGTAGGAGAACACCGAGAAGATGGCGATGAAGTAGGTGAAGGTCAGCGACAGCACCGCCCATGCCGCGCGTTGGCGCAACAAGCCTGCGAACCCCGACAGGGCCGGCCCGCCTGGGGCGCGGCTTCCGGGCGGTACCGCCAGCCACAGCGCCAGCCCGGCTGCGGCCGTCAGCCCGGTGGCCACCCAGGTCGGCACGCGCCAGCCCCAGCCCAGACCGGCCCAGGCTCCCAAGGGCAGACCGATGACATAGCTGAGGCTCACGCCCAGGAAGACCAACGCCAGCCCGCGCGCGCGGCGCTCGGGCGGGATCATCGCCACCGCGACGCCGGCCATCATCGGCGTCGCCGCCGAGCCCAGGCCCATGAGCACCCGCGCGAGCAGCAGCGTGGACAGGTCTTGCGCCACGGCGGTCAGCGCATTGCCGGCGGTGAACAGTGCCATCGCCATCGCCAGCGCCATCCGCTGGGGGAAGCGGCCGAGCCAGGCGAGCACCAGCGGTGCCAGCAGCGCTACCGACACCGCGTACACCGTCGTGGTCTGCCCGACCGCGGCCACGCTGACGCCCACGGACTCAGCCATCGGCTCCAGAAGGCCGGTGTTGATGAAGGCCGCTGACCCGATGACGAGGTTGACGAAGGAAAAGAGGTAGAGCAGCCGGGGCAAGGGTTGGCACGTGTGGAGAGGCTCGGGCAAGCGAGGCCGCGCAGTGTCGGCCATTTCGGCGCGCGCGGATCGCTGCGCCCGGCTGCGATCGTCGCGGCCATCCTGGCGGCGCAAGCCAGGGCAGGCGACAATCGTGTTCTTGCCGCCGCTGCGCGCGCGGCTCCTTCCTGCTCGACCTCTTGCCAACGCTCTCCGCGGAGCGTCAAACCATGGCCCAGTATGTATTTACGATGAACCGCGTCGGCAAGATCGTGCCGCCGAAGCGACAGATCCTGAAGGGCGTCTCGCTGTCCTTCTTTCCGGGCGCGAAGATCGGGGTGCTCGGCCTGAACGGCTCGGGCAAGTCCACGCTGCTGAAGATCATGGCCGGCCTGGACAAGGACATCGAGGGCGAAGCCGTTCCGATGCCCGGCCTGAAGATCGGCTATCTGCCCCAGGAACCCTACCTGGACCCCGAGCAGACCGTGCGCGACGCGGTCGAACAGGGCATCGGCGGCGTGCTCGCGGCCAAGAAGCGGCTGGACGAGGTGTACGCCGAGTACGCCGAGCCCGACGCCGACTTCGACAAGCTCGCCGCCGAGCAGGCCGAGCTCGAGGCCATCATCGCCGCGGCTGGCAGCGAGAACACCGACCTGCAGCTCGAGCTCGCCGCCGACGCGCTGCGCCTGCCGCCCTGGGACGCGACGATCGGGCACCTGTCGGG
>CAIRBF010000384.1 GCA_903876715.1 uncultured beta proteobacterium | reverse complement strand
GGCTTCAGCTACGAGGTCGTCACCGCGCACAACGGCTGCCTGCAGATGGAGCTCACGCTGCACGGCGTTGCCTCGCATGCGGCGTTTCCGCACACCGGCGTCGACGCGCTGCAGGCGGCGAACAAACTGCTGACCGCGCTGTACGCGCACAACGACGTGCTGCGCGAGCGCCGCTCGCAGGTGCCGGGCATCACGCACCCCTACCTCAACGTCGGCCGCATCGAGGGCGGCAGCAACACCAACGTCGTGCCCGGCAAGGTGGTGCTCAAGCTCGACCGGCGCATGATCCCCGAGGAGGATTCCGCCACGGTCGAGGCCGAGGTGCGCGCGCTCATCACCGCCACCGTCGCCCGCTGCCCCGGCATCCGCCTCGAGATCCGCCGCCTGCTGCTGGCGAACTCGCTGAAGCCGCTGCCGGGCAACCGCGCGCTGATCGAGCCGCTGCAGCGCCACGGCCAGGCTGTCTTCGGCGAGCCCATCCCCGAGAGCGGCACGCCGCTGTACACCGACGTGCGCCTGTACGGCGAGCATGGCGTGCCCGCCGTGATCTACGGCGCCGGCCCGCGCACCGTGCTCGAGTCCAACGCCAAGCGCGCCGACGAGCACCTGGTGCTGGAAGACCTGCGCCGCGCGACGAAGGTGATCGCGCGCACGCTGCTGGACCTGCTGCAGGGGTGAGGGGCTGATGGGAGGTGGAGGGCCTTCACAGGCCCGCCTCCCTGCTGACTGCCGGAAACCCTCAAGGGGAACCCCCTTTCTGCTCGACGCCTGCGTTGGCTGGCTGTTCTTCCAAATCAACCGGAGTGCAACAGCGGGCGGCGGTAGCGCTTGATGCGGACGCGTAGTGCCGATGGAACATGCGAAGACTTCGGCACGGAGCGACTCGACGCCCTCACTGCCGAGAAGAAGCTTCAGGCGATGGCACGTCGAGCACACGCAGAGGTCGGCCGCTGCGAGGCTGACCTCGATCGGTCGATCAGCCCGTGATGTGCTGTCGGATGACATCGAGGCGATCGAGTTCGTCGAGCCGACCCGCGTCCCGCGTGTGGTGGTCGGCGACGTCGATGACGATCAGGTCATTGCTGCCGCTGCGCAGCCATCTGGGCATCGATATCACCGACGCGGCCGAGGCGGTCATGCGCATCGCTGCGGATGCATGAAGCCTTGAGCGGCCATGCAGGCCGGCGCATGCGCTGAAGCCCCTGCCGGGCAACCGCACCCGCATCCAGCCGCTGCAGCGCCACGGCCAGGCCGTCTTCGGCGAGCCCATCCCCGAGAGCGGCACGCCGCTGTACACCGACGTGCGCGTGTGCGGCGAGCACGGCGTGCACGCCGTGATCTACGGCGCCGGCCCGCGCACCGTGCTGCAGTCCAACGCCAAACGCGCCGAAGAGCGCCTGCTGCCCGGGGCCCTGCGCCGCGCGACGACGGTGATCGCGAGGACGCTGCTTGATTTGGCGTGGACGGCCTGGGAGACTGATGGATGATGCGCGGCCCAGATGCAGCGTCACGCGCTCCAGGTGCATGGATCCACGCTTCCTGCGCGACGGCGCGTCGCATACAGCATGCATGCCGATCGGAATCCATCCGCACCCGAAAGAGCCTCGTCCATGACCGTCCACCACATCCTGAAAATGGGTGATCCACGCCTGCTGCGCGTGGCCCAACCCGTTGCCGCCTCGGCCTTCGGCTCGCTCGAACTGCGCCGGTGGGTGGCCGACCTGTTCGACACCATGCATGCCGCCAACGGCGCCGGTCTCGCCGCACCGCAGATCGGCCTGGACCTGCAGCTGGTGGTCTTCGGCAGCGACCAGCCCAACCCCCGCTACCCTGACCGCCCGCGCGTCCCGGTGACCGTGCTGTGCAACCCGGTCATCACGCCGCTGGGCGCCGAGGAGGACGAGGACTGGGAGGGCTGCCTGTCGGTGCCGGGGCTGCGTGGCAGGGTGCCGCGTTGGTCACGGATCCGCTACACCGGCTTCGACCCTGAGGGCGGGCCGATCGACCGCAGCGTCGAGGGTTTCCACGCCCGCGTGGTGCAGCACGAGTGCGATCACCTGATCGGAAAGCTGTACCCCATGCGAGTGCGCGACTTCACGCACTTCGGCTACACCGAGGTGCTGTTCCCGGCACTGGCGGCAACTGCCGACGATGATTGAGGGCACCCTTCGGGTCGAGGACTCGCGGGCGCAGACAGGGAAGACCTGCCGCACAGGGTCGGAAGCGACACAGGTCGTGTCGGGGCGCGAGCGGCGGTTCTGGCTCGGGCCCGTGAGGGCCGACAGGCGCGAACGCGCGACGCCATGTGTCACCCGTCCCTCTGTGCGGCGCGTGCGCTGAGGGTGACGCTGCAGCAGCGCCTGCAGGCGCCGCGCTGCGAGCGCGCAAAGCACAAGCCCTGCCCATGCGCTCGACGCTCTGTTCGGCGCGCTGAGCACGCCAAGACGGACCCCGTAGCGGTCGTCAACTTGCAGCCCGCGCTCGCTGGCCTACCCGCAAGGGGACACCGAGCCTTTGCCCTGTCCGACGCGACCCGCGCTGGTCATGCGCGAGACGGCAGGTGTCGCCTGCCGCGCCCCGGACGCCAGGCCGTCAGCGACAGTAGACCCGAGCGTCCAACGGCGAGTAGATGCCCGATGTCAGGAAGTTGAGCAGCCAGTTCATCGGGCTGAGCGCACGCTCGACGCTGGCCACCTTGTCTGCGCCGCCACAGACCGCCGCAGCGTCGATGGTCTGCGTCTGGCCCAGGCCACTGACGAAGAATGTCTGCATTTCCTGCTTGGCCAGGCGGCCTTCCGTCGAATGGACGGTCGCGGTCTGGGTGGCGCATCCGCTGAGGAAGGCAAGGACGAGGGCCGCCGCGAAGATCTTCGCTCTCATGTCATGGTCTCCTGTCGGGTCAGCGAACACAGGTGATGCGCATCTCGCGCGGCGTGTAGATGCCCAGCGTCACTGCACCGATCAGCACGTCCGTCGCGGTCTGCTGCATCTCGACGCGGGCCACCTTGGCCGCACCACCGCAGACCTTGGCCGCATCCTCGCCCTTGCTCTGTCCGATGCCGGAAACCCAGAAGCTGTGGGTCTGTGTCTGCGTGGGGACGGCGTCGCTGGCACGCAGGTCGAATCGCTGGTTGGCACAGCCCGTCAGGGCGAGCGCTGCCAGGATGATGGTCAGGGGCTTCATCTCGTTCACTTCTCCTACAGGCTTCGAGTCGCGGGTTCCGACTCCGAATTCGATTTTCAGTTTAGTACACGGCGATGGACCGTGCGCCGTCCCTAAGGCGTGTCGGGCTCTGGACCTAATCGCGCTGAACGCGCACGGCGACGTCGTGCCTCCGGGCGACGGCCGGACGCACGACCCCTGCGGTGGCGAGGTCGTCGACGGCAAGCTGCCTACGCGCACACCGGGGTGGACGCGCTGCAGACGGCCAACAGGCCACCGCGCCCTCATCGAGCCACTGCAGCGCCACGGGCTGGCCGTCTTCGGCGAGCCCGTCCCCGAGAGCGGCACGCCGCTGTACACCGACGTGCGCCTGTACGGCGAGCACGGTGTGCCCGCGGTGATCTACGGCGCCGGTACGCGCACCGTGCTCGAGTCCAACGCCAAGCGCGCCGACGAGCACCTGGTGCTGGAAGACCTGCGCCGCGCGACGAAGGTGATCGCGTGCACGCTGCTGGACCTGCTGCGGGGGTGAGCCCGGAGGTGCCGGACGCGGCCGAGCCGGGCCGCGCGGTGCGCCCCGGGCCGACTCGGCTGCAGGGTGCCGCGACGCGCCGCCCGCACGGCCCGCAGGCCGCACATCCAGCCCCTCACCGCGTCGCCATGTAGGCCGCCATCAGCGGCGGCGACAAGGCCTTCAGGCGCGCGCGCTGCGCGACGATCTCGTGGTGCCGTCCCTGGCGCTCGAGCCGCAGCAGGGCGGCCACGGTCTTGAAGGCTTCGCCGGGCGCCTGCGCCGGGGGCGGGCTGGCGGGCGCCAGCAGATCGGCCAGCAAGGGACGTTCCACCAGGGCGAAGGCGGGCAGCCAGGCCCAGTCCTCGCCGGGTGGGCCGGCAAGGTCGAAGCAGGCCTCGAAGCGGGCTGCAAGCTTCGTCAGCATCGGGTCGGCCAGCAGCGGCAGCAGCGCGGCGGCCCGGGCCGGTGCGAGCCACAGGGCCTCAGCCAGCAGCGGCCAGCCAGCGTCAGCACCCGCGGCGCGCCAGCGCGCCTGTGTCATCCACAGCAGCGGCTGCGGGATGCGGCGCCACGAGTCGATGCGGTCCACGGCGTCAGCGGCCGCCATCCAGGCCTGGGCGCGCAGGTAGAGGCCGGCGGCGTGAGCGTCGGCTTGCGCCGGGTGCCAGTCGACACCGTCCGCCTGTTGCGCCAGCGCCTGCCATCGGCCGGCAAGCCAGACCTGCGCCGCCTCCCGGTCGAACACGACGGCGGCTGCGGCCGTGACGGGCCCGTCGAGGCGGCGCCGGGCGTCGAGCACGGCCTGCGCGTCCAGGCGGCGGACCGAGGCGCCGGGGGCGTCGGCCGCCAGCTGCGCCTGCAGGTGCTCGATCAGCACCGCCGCAGATGCGAGCACCGCACCGTCACCGCACGCCGCGCGCAGTTCCCGCGCGACGCGCTGCGCGGTGAATCCGTCGCCGTCGAGCAAGGCCTGCGCCAGGTCGTTGCGCAGGCCGACGTCGCGGCTGTCGGCGAAGATGTCGAGCTGTTGCACGGGCTGCGGTGGGTCGTCGAGGGCGGCACCCGGCCGCACCTCGCGGCGACCTTTGCCCAGGGTCGCCGCTGAAATGACAGCGCTCGAGCGCCTTCGCGCCCGTGGCCGGGATGGCGAGAATATGCCAAAGCTCAGGCGACCCTCGCCTGCGCCCGCATCCCCACTCCACACCGATGACCCCCTTCGCCGTCCGCCAGGCCGTCCTCGCCGACCTCGAAGCGCTGTCGGCCTTGTTCGACCAGTACCGCCAGTTCCAGGGGCGCCCGGCCGACCTGCCCGCCTGCCGCGCCTTCCTGAACGCGCGCTTCGAGCACGGGCAGTCGGTGGTCTTCCTCGGCGAGACCGAAGGCCGGGCTGCCGGGTTCGCGCAGCTCTATCCGATCTTCTCGTCCACGGCCCTGGCGCGCGTGTTCATCCTGAACGACCTCTTCGTCGCGCCAGCAGCGCGCCGTACCGGCTTGGCATCGGCCTTGCTGGCGGCGGTCGAACACCACGCGCAGGCGTTCGGCGCCTGCCGGCTGAGCCTGAACGTGGCCCGGGACAACCTGCCCGCGCAGCAGCTCTACCAGACGCGGGGCTGGGTCCAGGACGGCGAGTACTTCATGTTCCACCGCTTCCCGCCGCGGGCTTGAGAACCTGGTGGCAGCCCCCGGCGCGTGCCCGGGAAGCCTGCCTGCGCTCGGCCTCCGGCGTGAGCCTCGACGACCCCGGGCTCACCCCGCCAGCGGCGGCGCCGTGCCCTCGATCTGCACGCGGTAGCCCGAGCGCACGTTCGGCCAGTAGTCCCACAGCGCCTTGTGCTGGGCGCAGCGGTTGTCCCAGAACGCGATTGAGTGCGCGCGCCAGCGGAAGCGGCAGGACCACTCGTCGCGGCCGATGTGGCGGTAGAGGAAGTCGAGGACGGCGTCGCCCTCCTTGCGCGGCAGCTCGTTGATGTGGCTCGTGAAGTCGGCGTTCACGAAGATGCCGCGGCGCCCGCTTTCCGGGTGGTGCACGATCACCGGGTGCGAGGCCTTGGGCGTGCCGGGGCCGAACACCCGGGCGCCGTCGTGCGTGGCCGTCAGCCCCGACAGGAAAGCCTTCATCCGCTCTGACAGGGCGTCGTAGGCGGCATAGGTGCTCGCGAACATCGTGTCGCCGCCGCCGTCGGGCGGCACGATGTGGTTGTAGAGCATGCTGCCCAGCGGCGGGACGGGCGCGCAGGACTGGTCGCTGTGCCAGCTCTCGCCCGAGATGCGCTGCGAGGTCTCGTCGTAGTGGAAGCGCCGCACCAGCGGGTGGTCGGTGGGCTTGCTGATCGTCTGCGCCCCGACGTGCCGGCCCAGCGTGCCGAACAGGCTGGCGAAGCGGATGTGGTCCTCGAAGCTGATGCGCTGCTCGCGGAAGAAGAGCACCTGGTGGCGCACGAAGGCGTCCTTGACCTCGGCCACCTGTTGCGGCGAGAGCTCGCGCGTGAGGTCGATGCCGGTGACCTCGGCGCCGATATGCGGCGAGGCGGGCGTCACCACGATGCTGCTGTAGGCGTGGGCGCCCTGATCCGGGGTGCGCGCCGAGATCGGGGCGCCGACGGTGCTGGTGAACATGACGAATCACTCCAGGAGCGGGGGAAATTGCTTTGGATCCTAGGTGTTTTCTTCCGCGACGGCAAGTACACTGCATCAGCAAATGCTGCGAAGCGCGATGGATACATCCTTTGGATCCTATGGTTTCCCTTGCCGCTCCTGAGTCGGATCCGGTCGCTGCGCGGGCGCGGGCCGGCCTCGACGAGAGCCTGGGCTTCCTCATCGCCGAGGCCGAGCGCGCCTCCAAGCGTGTGCTGTTCGCGCGCATCGCCGAGCACGGCATCCGCCGGGGCGGCTGGTTCGTCCTGCGTACGCTCTGGGAGCAGGAGGGCATCACGCACCGGGAGCTGGCGCAGCGGCTGGGGCTGATGGAGTCCTCGGTGCTCGAGATGGTGCGCGCCCTCGAGGGTGACGGTCTGGTCACGCGCACCCGCGACACGCAGGACCGGCGCAAGGTCCGCATCGAACTCACCGCCCAGGGGCGGGCCATCGAGCCCGCGCTCATGGAGGTCGCGCAGACGGTGAACGAGCTGATGGTCCGCGACCTCACCCAGGCCGAGGCAGTGCTGCTGAAGCTGCTGCTGAAGAAGGTCCGTGACTCACTCGCCGACCAGTGAGGGGATGACCGGCCGTACCTGCGCGGAGCACGGATGAAGAAACAGGCTTTGATCTGCGGCGCCGGCATCGCCGGGTGCTGCGCGGCGATCGCCCTGGCCCGCGCCGGCTGGGCCGTGACCGTGGTCGAGAAGCAGGCCGCGTGGCGGTTCCAGAGCTCGGGCATCTTCGTCTACAGCAATGGGCTGGCGCACTTCCACGCGCTGGACGTGATGGAGGCGATGGTCGCCGCCGGCTTCCCGATCAGCGACGGGCGCAACCTCTACCTGGAGGCCGACGGCACGCCGCTGTTCGAGACCGTCTACCCGGGGCGCTTTGCGGGTCTGGACGTGGTGCCGATCCTGGGGATCCGCCGCACCGAGATGCACCGGGTGCTGTCGGCCCGGATGTCGCAGCTGGGGGTGACGCTGACCCTGGGCTGCACGGTGCAGGCGCTGGAGCCGCGGCAGGATGGCGTGCGGGCTGCGCTGTCCGACGGGCGTGAGGTCGACGCCGACTTGCTGCTCGGCGCCGACGGGATCCGCTCGCGTGTGCGGCAGTTGCTCTGGCCGGAGGTCCAGCCCCGCTACAGCGGCTTCGGCGTCTGGCGCAGCGTCCATCGCCGGCCCCCGGCCCTGCGCGACAAGATCATGATGATGGCGCCCGGCCTGCGCCTGGGCATCATGCCGATCTCGGCGGAGCAGCTGTACCTGTTCGGCACCGTGGTCGAACCGGCCGACGCCTGGTACCCGCGCGAGGACTGGGCCTCGCTGATGGCCTCGCGCTTCGCCGTCTTCCGCGGACCGGCCGCGCCCTTCCTCGACGAACTCGGCCCGCAATCCGAACTGCTCTACACCGCAGTGGAGGAGATCCTGATGCCCGCGCCCTGGCACCGGGGCCGGGTGCTGCTCATCGGCGACGCGGCGCACGCGAGCACCCCGTTCATGGGGCAGGGCGGGGCCATGGCCGTCGAGGACGCGGTCGTGCTCGGGCGCCTTCTTGAGCGCTCGGCCGACATCGACCGCACGCTCGAACGCTTCAGCGCCCGGCGCCCGCCAGCCTGCCGTTTCGTGCAGGACGTGTCCCGGCAGGTCGGCGTCAGCGGCGCCCGGTCTGATCCGCGCGAGCATGCGGATATCCTGCAGGCGATGAAGCCGACGGCGCAGGCGCGCGTCGACGAGTTCTACGCCCGGCTCGAGCACCTGAGCCGGGACGACACCACCAAGGAGACGACATGAGACGACAGCTGCTTCTGGGACTGCTGGCCATGGGCGCGGGCGCGACGCTCCCCCTCGACTCCGCGCGCGCACAGTCCTACCCCTCCAAGCCCATCCGCATCATCGTGCCGTTCGCGGTCGGCGGTTCCTCCGACATCATGGCGCGCGCCCTGGGCAAGCAGCTGGCCGAGCAGATGAACGCCCAGGTCATCGTCGAGAACCGGCCCGGCGGCGGCGGCGGCCCCGCGATGCAGGCCGTGGTGTCGGCGCCCGCCGACGGCCACACGCTGCTGTACGGCACCATCGGCACGAACAGCGTGGCCCCGGTGCTGTTCAAGAACCTGCCGGTCGACGCCGCGCGCGACCTGTTGCCGGTGTCCGTGCTGGCGCTCAACCCGAGCGTGCTGATCGTCAACGCGTCGCTGCCGATCCAGTCGTTGCAGGACCTGATCCGCTACGCGAAGGCGAACCCGGGCAAGCTCAGCTACGCCTCGGCCGGCAACGGCTCGATCTCGCACCTGGCCACCGAGCTGCTCAAGACCACGGCCCAGATCGACCTGCTGCACGTGCCCTACAAGGGCGGCGGCGCCGCCTCGGCCGACCTGCTGGCAGGCAATGTGTCGATGATGATCGAGACGGTGACCAACGCCGTCACCCTGGCCAAGACCGGCAAGGTGCGGGCGATCGCCAACTCCGGCAGCCGCCGCTGGCCGACCCTGCCCGACCTGCCCACCTTCGCCGAGGCCGGCCTGCCCGGCTACCAGGTGGACAGCTGGACCGGGCTGTTCGTGGCGGCCGGCACACCCGCACCCATCGTCGAGCGCCTCAACGCCGAACTCGTGAAGGCCGCGCGCGACCCCGGCTACCGCACGGCGATGAGGAACATCGACGTCGAGGCCGTGAGCTCGACACCCCAGGAGTTCGCCGGCTTCGTCCGCGCCGAGATGGACAAGTGGGCGCGGGTGGTCAAGCTCACGGGGACGAAGGTCGACTGAGCGCCCCCCGCGCGACCGCGCGCCTGCGGCACCGGGCACCCGCGCGGGGCCGCAGGGGTGGGTGCCGAGGACGCGACAATCCGCCGCACCGGGCAATGATCTGTACCCGCCCGACGCGCCATGACCTCTACCTCTGTTGCACCCGAGAACTGCCCGCTGTGCGGCGGCCCCAACGGCTGCGCCTTGGCCGCTGGCGGGGCGGCCGACGCGGCTTGCTGGTGTGTGGAGCAGACCTTTCCGCCGGCCTTGATCCAGCGTTTGCCGGCCGCGGCCCGGGGTCGGGCCTGCATCTGTCGCCGCTGCGTGCCGGCGTCTGACGAGTCCGAGCCGAGCCGCTGCGCGGACGCCACGATCACCCCGCCAGCGGTCTTGCCATCCTGAAGGAGCGTTACCGATGATCCGCCGTCGTCAAGCACTGGCCCTGGCAGCCGCCCCGTGGGCGGCCTCGCTGGCCGCATCCCGGGCGCATGCCCAGGGCTGGCCTGCCCAGGCCGTCAAACTGGTCGTGACCTTCCCGCCCGGGGGCGCCAGCGACATCGTCGCGCGCCTGATCGCCCCGCCGCTGGCCGAGCGCCTGGGCCAGGCCGTGGTGGTGGACAACCGCCCCGGCGGCGCCGCGACCATCGGCGCGGCTGCCGTGGCGCGCGCCCAGCCCGACGGCTACACGCTGCTGATGTCGAACTCCGCGCCGCTGTCGATCTCGCCGGCGCTGTTCGACCGCCCCCTGTACGACCCGCTGAAGAGCTTTCGCCACCTGGCCTACGTGGGCGACGTGCCGACCGTGCTGGCGGTCCACCCGTCGCTGCCGGTGAACGATTTCGCCGGCTTCGTGGCCTGGGCGCGCGCCCAGAAGGACCCGGTGCCTTTCGGCAGTGGCGGCCAGGCGTCGGTCGGCCACATCGTCGGCGAGCTGCTGGCCCAGAAGGCCGGGTTGAAGATGATGCACGTGCCCTACAAGGGGGCCGGCCCGATGCGCAGCGACCTCCTCGGCGGCCAGATCAAGGTGGCCGTCGACGCGTTGCCGCAGAACCTGCCGCTGCGCAAGTCCGGGCAGCTGCGGCTGCTGGCGGTGACGGCGGCACGTCGGGTGGCGCAGGCCCCCGACCTGCCCACGGTGGTCGAGCTCGGCCATCCCGAGCTCGTGGCCGAGAACTTCGTTGGCGTCTCGGCCCCCGCAGGGCTGCCGGCTGCGGTGGAGCAGGCGCTGCTGCGCGCCTTGAACCAGGTGCTGGCCCTGCCCGACCTGCGCGGCAAGCTCGAGGCCCAGGGCTTCGAGCTCGAGGCCCGCAGCCCCGAGGCCTTCGCCGCCTTCATCCAGGAACAGGCCGAGCGCTGGGCACCGGTGGTGCGCGCCAGCGGCGCGAAGCTGTGAGCGCGCGCATCGCGGTGGCGCTGTTCGGGCCGGAGGGCCGGGGCAGCTTCAACGAATCCGGCCTGCAAGGCGCGCTGCGCGCGCGCGCGGGCGGTCACGCCCTGGACGTGCACTGGATCGCGCCCCCCGACGCCGCCGGGCGGGCCGAGGCGCTGCGCGCGCTGTGCCGCCGCGGGCTGGATCTGCTGGTGGCCCACGGGGGCCAGGGCGATGCGCCAGTGGGCGCCATCGCGTCCGAATTCCCCGACACCCGTTTCGCCATCACCCAGGGCCACTTCCTCGCCCCCAATGTCGCCTGCTACGAGGTGCTGCAGGAGCAGTCAGCCTTCCTGGCCGGCGTGCTGGCGGGCCTGGCGTCGAAGACGCGCGTCGTCGGCCACCTGTCGGGCGAGAAGGTGCGTCCGGGCCTGAAGGGCCGCGCCGCCTTCGCGCACGGCGTGCGCGCCGCGGCGCCCGACTGCCGCTTCGTCACCAGCTTTTGCGGCGCCCAGCATGATGTGGACCTGGCTTACGCCACGGCGCGGGCGCTGGAGCGCGAGGGTGCCGACCTCGTGTTCGCGATGATCGACGGCGGGCGCGAGGGCGTGAACCGCGCCTGCCGCGAGGGCCCGCTGCGTCAGATCGGCAACGTGCTGGACTGGGTGGTGCGCGACCCGGCGGTCTTCGTCGCCTCGGCCATCGCCGACTCCGGGCGCGGCGTGACCGAGGCCGTGGAGGATTTCACGACCGGTCGGCTGGCCCCGGGCACTGCGCGTACCCACGGCCTGGAGTCTCCCGATTGCGTGCGTCTGGTGATGACCTCGGCGCTGCAGGCCGAGCATGGCGCTGCGCTCGCGTCCTGGCAGCAGCGTTTGCTGCGCGGCGAGGTGGAGCCGCAGACCGACTACGACGGGCCGGAACTGGCGTTGCCGCGCCAGGGTTGAGGCCCGCGGGGCCGGCAAACGCCCACCCAACCTGCGCCAGGTCTTCTTGGACCCCGCCGCGGCGCGGGCTGGGCGCCCGCCCAGCCCTCGGTGCGCTCCTTCAGCTCACCGGTACAGCACCTGTGGCAGCCACATGCCGATCGCCGGGAAGTTGTACAGCAGCACGATGGCGAAGATCTGGATGCCCATGAAGGGCAGCATCCCGGCGAAGATCTGGTTCAACGTCACGTGCGGCGGGCTCACGCCCTTGAGGTAGAAGGCTGCCATCGCCACCGGCGGGCTCAGGAAGGCCGTCTGCAGGTTCAGCGCCACCAGCAGGCCGAAGAACAGCGGGTCGACGCCGAAGTTGTCCAGCAGCGGGATGAAGATGGGCATGAAGATCACGATGATCTCGGTCCACTCCAGCGGCCAACCGAGGATGAAGATGATGGCCTGGCTCAGGATCAGGAACTCGGTCTTGGTGAGGTTCATCGACATCACCCACTTCTCGACCAGCTCCTGCCCGCCCAGCAGCGCGAAGGCGGCCGAGAAGATGGCCGAGCCGACGAAGAGCCAGCACACCATGGCGCTGGTCTTGGCGGTGAGCTTGACCGACTCGTTGACCTCGTTGCTGAGCTTGGCCTGTCGGTAGGCCAGCAGCGCCCAGCCGAGCACACCGAGCAAGGCCACCCCGCCCAGGGCCATCGGCACCGGCTCAGCCACCACCTGGTCGGTGTGCAGCACGAACCAGCCGATGCACACCAGGGCCGGCGCCCACATCAGCAGCCAGATGCCGAACACGCGCCAGCGGTCGTCGCGCCGCGCGTGCACGGCGTAGATGGCCGCCAGCAGGTAGCCGCCGAAGGCTCCGACCGCAGCCGCCTCGGTGGGTGTGGCCAGGCCGAAGACGATGGATCCGAGCACGGCCAGGATCAGCACCATCAGCGGAAAGAAGCTCGACAGCAGCAGCTTGAAGATGATGAAGCGCTCGAAGGTCATCAGCCCATACAGCACCACCAGCGCCGCCGCACCCGCGCCCAGCCCGATCCAGTAGGTCGAGCTCAGGCCGTGCGAGGCTGGAGGCGGGGCTGCTGCCGCGCCGGCCTGGGCGACCGCGGCCTGGCTGGCGGCCACCGCGGCGCCCGCGGGCGTCTGGACGCCGGATCCGCCGGCCGGGCCAGCCGCGGCAGTGGCGCCCGGAGGCTCCTGCACACCACCGGCGGCTGGCGGCTCCTGGACACCAGCACTCCCCGGAGGCTCCTGCACGCCGCTGGAACTGCCGGGGGGCTCCTGCACGCCATCACCACTGCCGGGGGGCTCCTGGACGCCGCCACCGCTGCCGGGCGGTTCCTGCACGCCACCGCCGCTGCCAGCGGGTTCCTGCACGCCGCCCGAACTGCCCGGGGGCTCTTTCACACCGCCGCCTGCGGGTTCCTGGGCGCCCGCCGCGACCGGGGGTTCCTGCACGCTGCCCCCTGGCGCCGCGACGTCAGCCGCCGCAGGCGCGGCGGCCTCTGGCTTCGGCCCGGCATCGAGCCGCCAGGCGATGACGGCGACCGAAGCCACCAGCAACGCCGGCATCAGTACGATCAGCAACTGCTTGCGCAGGCCCTTGTCCGTGCGCGCGCCCACCAGCAGGGCTGGCAGCGCAAAGCGCGAGACGCGGGCCTTCAACGCCGCCAGCTCGGGCGGCAGCTCCACGTGCCTGGCCTCGGCCGACAGGGGTGGGGCAAGACTGGGCTTGATCTTGGCCACCAGGATCACATAGAGGATGTACAGGCCAGCCAGCATCAGGCCCGGGAAGAACGCGCCCGCATACAGCTGCACCACCGACACGCCGGCCGTGGCCCCGTAGACGATCAGCATCACCGAGGGCGGGATCAGGATGCCCAGGCAGCCGCCGGCCGTGATGACGCCGGCCGACAGCTTGATGTCATAGCCGCCCTTGAGCATCTGCGGCAGCGCCAGCAGCCCCATCAGCGTGACCACGGCGCCGACGATGCCGGTGGCCGTGGCGAAGACCGCGCAGGTGAACAGCGTGGCCACGGCCAGCGAGCCCGGCACCCGCGCCAGCGCCAGGTGCAGGCTGCGGAAGAGCTTGTCGATCAGGTTCGCGCGTTCGACCAGGTAGCCCATGAAGACGAACAGCGGGATCGAGATCAGCACGTCGTTGCTCATCACCTTGAAGGCCGACTGCACCATCAGGTCCAGCGTCTTGGTGACACTGCGCTCATAGGCAAGCCAGGTGAAGATCATGCCCATGCCCATCAGCGTGAAAGCCGTGGGGAAGCCCAGCATGATGGCCACGACGACGAGCGCGAGCATCATCAGCCCGAGGTGGCCGGTGCTGAGCTTGTCAGCTGAAAGCAGCATCACCGCGGTGCCCGCGATGATCAGCGCCATCAGGCTGAAGCCGAACCAGAGTTCCCTGCGCAGTTTCAGCTTCACTTGGAACCTCCAGCGGGCATGACGAACTTGTCGAGCGCGGCGATGTCTTCGTCCTTGACCTTGACCATCTCCTTGAGCTTTTCGACGTCGACCTCCTCGACGTCTTCCTCGCGCGACGGCCATTCACCGGCGCGGATGCATTGCGCGCAGCGCACGATCTCGACGAAGCCCTGCAGCAGCAGCAGGCCGCCGGCGAAGGGGATCACGAACTTGAAGGGGTACAGCGGCAGCGGCGTGGCGGAGAAGGTCTTCTCGCGGATGGCCAGCGATTCGTTGGCGTAGGTCCAGCCGGCCCAGGTCAGCGCGACTATGCCGGGCAGGAAGAACAGGATGTAGAGCACCAGGTCGATCCAGGCCTGGGTGCGCGGCTCGAAGAAGCCATAGAGGACATCGCCGCGCACGTGGTTGTTCTTGGCCAGCGTGTAGGCGCCGGCCATCATGAACAGCGTGCCGTAGAGCATGATCTGGCCGTTCAGCGACCAATCGTGCGGTTCGTTCAGCACGTAGCGCGCAAACACCTCTCCGGTGATGCCCAGCGTGAGAATGACGATGGTCCAGGCAAAGGCCTGGCCCAGCCAGGTCGACAGGCGGTCGACCCTGAGCAGCCACTGTTGCATGTGGTCCCCATGAAAAGAAAACAGGGCCATCGCCTCGGCGATGGCCCCTTGCGCGGACAAAGACCCGATGACGGGCGGATCAGGCCTTCTTGGCCGGCGCAGCCGGCTTGCGGAAGTAGTGGTTCCACGCCATCTTCATGTCGACCGAGTAGTCGTTCTGCCAGGAGCCGGCACGCTCGGCGAAGGCGCGCTGCGACTCGATGACCTTCTTGAACAGCGCGTTCTCGGCCGACTTCTTCGCGACCACCTTGTCGTAGGCGACGAGCTGTTCGCGCAGGATGGCGTCAGGCGTCTTGTAGAACTTGATGCCGCCCTTCTTCAGGTCGATGTAGTCCTTGGAGTTGCGGTCGATCATCTTCCAGCTCATCTCGGCGCTCGAGGCCTCGACGGCGTGGTCGATGATGGCGCGCAGCTCGGCCGGCAGCTCACGGTACTTCGGACCGTTGAACATGATCTCGAACTGCTCGCTGCTCTGGTGGAAGCTCTGCAGCATGCAGTTCTTGACCACGTCAGGGAAGCCCAGGATGCGGTCGGAGGTGGCGTTGTTGAACTCCGCGCCGTCGATCAGGCCGCGGTCCAGCGCCGGGACGATCTCACCGCCGGGCAGCGGGTTGACGGCCGCACCCATGTCGGTGAAGACGTCCACCGCGATGCCGACGGTGCGGAACTTCACGCCCTTGAGGTCGGCGGACTTGGCGATCGGCTTCTTGAACCAGCCCAGAGGCTGCGTGGGCATCGGGCCGTAGACGTAGGACTTGACGTCGACGTTGATGCTCTTGTAGACCTCCTGCAGCAGGGCCTCGCCACCGCCGTACTTGTGCCAGGCCAGCAGCATGTTGGAGTCCATGCCGAAGGACGGGCCCGAACCCCACAGCGCGAGCGCCGAATTCTTGCCGTAGTGGTAGACCAGCACGCCGTGGCCGCCGTCCAGCGTGCCCTTGGACACACCTTCGAGCAACTGGAACGCCGGCACGACGGCGCCGGCGGGCAGCACCTCGATCTTCAGGCGGCCGCCGGCCATGTCGTTGACCTTCTTGGCGAAGTCGTTGGCGAACTCGTGGAAGATGTCCTTGGCCGGCCAGGTGCTCTGGAAGCGCAGGTTGACGGTCTGCGCGTTGCTGACCATCGGTGCGGCGGCGGCGGCGGCGCCGATGGCACCGGCCGAGGCGGTCTTCAGGAAGCCGCGGCGCTGCGGCGCGGTCTGGGTCTTCACGGTCATGGAAGTTCTCCTATGGGGAGGAAGTGGCGAGATCGGTGACGCGCAAGCTTGGACAGCCCTGAATTTGTCCAGGACAAGCGCGAGCGCGCGAATATTGCGCGGTCCAGCGAAAAAGACAAGTGGGTAAACCCGAGTGCTCGGGCGTCGCGGCGTGTCGGCGACGGGCACCTTTGCGCTCGCTCACCGCCCATGCGGTGGCTCCGTGTTGACGTGGACCAGACAGGTGGTGAAGGCCGCCTGCACACGGGCATCGGCGTCGGGCAGCAGGGCGTGCCGCAGCAGGAAGTCCAGCGTCACCAGCGCCGCGTCCACCGTCATCTCCTGCCCGGCGGCGGCCTGCCCCGCCTGCGCGCAAGTCAGCAGTTCCACGCCCGCGACCTCGCCGTCCTGGTTGACGGGCTGTTCACCTGGCTGCAGTTCGAGGTCGTAGACGTGCAGGCGCTCGAACTGCAGGCCCTCGGGGATGTCGCGGCACAACTGCAGCACCCGGCCGGGCCGGGCCTGCGCCATGCGCTGCGGTGGCAGGCCGGCCTCTTCCCAGCCCTCGCGCAGCAGGGCCTCCCAGGGGCTTTGGCCGTGCGGCACGCCGCCCCCCACCAGATTGTCCAGCTTGCCGGGGTCGGTGGGCTTGTGCGGCGAGCGGCGCGCGATCCACATCTGTGCCGGCCGGCCGTCAGCCCCGGCCACCCAGCCGTTGCAGTGCGTGCCCAGCGTGAGCGTGCCCCAGAAGCGCGAGGCGGCGCGCTCGATGACGGCCAGCGTACGGCCGCTGGCGGGCGAGGGCAGCGCGAACGGCTCGTCGCGCCAGGCCTGCACCAGGCCGTCGGCGCGCAGCGCGGCGTTGGCCTCGGCGAACCAGTCATCGCGCTCGGCGCGAGGCAGGCGCAGCCGCACCGCATTCGGCCCTACGGCCAGGGCTGCGGGCCAGCGCGCGAGCGCTGGCAGGTGCGCCTCGTCGACGCTGCCGACGGTCTCGTCGTCGATGACGAAGTGGCGGCGTGGGCGCGTGCGACGGCGGGCTTCGCTCAGGGCGGGCCAAGGTGTGGGCTGTGTCATCGAGCGTTGGCGGGCCGGTGTATGGCGGTGATGCTAACGGTCGCGCCGGGCCGTACGCAGCCGGCCCGCGGCTTGTGTACGTCGAAAGCCGCCACCCGCGCTCGGATTCGCGCCCCAACACTGTTCACGGCCGCAGGCCTGGCGCACACTGCGCCGCCGGCCTTTCCGGCTCCGGAGGATTTCATGACCACACGCCGAGCCCTGTGCGCCCTCGCGCTGGCCGCCAGCCTGCTACTGCCCGCCGCCTTCGCCTGGGCCCAGGCCATGCCCTGGCCCCGCGCCCAGCCCATCAAGCTCGTCGCCGTGTTCCCGCCCGGCGGCTCGGTGGACCAGGTCGCGCGCATCCTGCAGCCGGCGCTGCAGCGCCTGCTCGGCCAGACCGTGGTGGTGGAGAACCGGGGCGGCGCCTCGGGCTCGATCGGCGCCGCGGCGGTGACGGCCTCGCCGCCCGACGGCTATACCTTCGCCGTCGTGTTCGACAGCCACGCCTCGCTGCCGGCGCTGCTGCCCGGCCTGCCCTACGACACCAAGCGCGACCTGCCGCCCGTGGCGCTGCTGGGCACGAGCGCGATGGTCATCGCCGCGCACCCCGACTCGCCCTTCAAGACCTTCGGCGACGCCGTGGCCGCGGCGCGCGCGGCCCGCGGCGTCAGCTACGGCACCATCGGCTCGGGCAGCCTCGGCCACCTGTCGATGGCGCTGCTGGCCAAGGGCAGCGGCCTGAACTTCGTGCACGTGCCCTACAAGGGCGGCGGCCCGCTGATGAACGACGCGCTGGCCGGCCACGTGCCGGTGAGCATCGGCTCGGTCTTCCTGATCAAGCCGCACCTGGACAGCCGGCGCCTGCGCCCGCTGGCCGTGACGACGAGCCAGCGCTCGGCGGCCCTGCCCGAGGTGCCGACGATCGCCGAGAGCGGCTTCGCCGGCTTCGACGCACCGGCCTGGTGGGCGGTGCTGGCGCCGGCGCGCACGCCGCCGGAGGTGGTGCGCCAGATGAACGAGGCGCTGAACACCGTGCTGCGCCAGCCCGAGGTGGCGCAGCGCCTGGCCGGCCAGGGCATCGAGGTCTTCACCGGCTCGCCCGAGGCCGCGCGCAGCTTCCTCGAGGCCCAGGTCGACGTCTGGGGCAAGGTGATCCGCGACAACGGCATCAAGGCGGATTGAGGCCGTCGGCGGGCCTCCGGTCCGGCCGCGCCCGCGCTTGCTACAGTGTCCAGGCTGCCTGGAGAGCCCCGATGAACGACCGCATGCGCTGCCTGTGCCGCATCGACGACCTGGACGCCGACGCCGGCTTCCTGGCCGCGACCCGGCGCCACCTGCACCGCCACCCTGAGCTGTCCTTCGAGGAGGTGGACACCGCGGGGCTGGTGGCCGACCGGCTGCAGGCCTGGGGCTGGGCGGTCACGCGCGGCGTGGGCGGGCATGGCGTGGTCGGCACGCTGCGCGTGCCCGGCTCGGGCCGCAGCGTGGCGCTGCGCGCCGACATGGACGCGCTGCCCATCCAGGAGGCCTCGGGCCGGCCCTGGCAGAGCGTGCATGACGGCGTGATGCACGCCTGCGGCCACGACGGGCACACGACGATGCTGCTCGGGGCGGCGCAGCAGATCGCGCGCACACGCCAGTTCCGCGGCACCGTGCACCTGGTCTTCCAGCCCGCCGAGGAGGCGGGCGCGGGCAGCGGGGCGCAGCGCATGATCGCCGACGGCCTGTTCGAGCGCTTCCCCTGCGACGCGATCTTCGGCCTGCACAACACGCCGGGCCTGGTAGCAGGGCGCTTCGGCTTCGGCCACGGGCCCTTCATGTCGGCCTCGGACACGGCGCGCATCACGGTGCGCGGGCGCGGCGGGCACGCGGCGCGCCCGCACCAGGCGGTGGACCCGGTGCTGATCGCCGGCAGCCTGGTGGTGGCGCTGCAGAGCGTGGTCTCGCGCAACGTCGACCCGCGCCAGACGGCCATCGTCACCGTGGGCGCGCTGCACGCCGGCACGGCGGCCAACGTCATCCCCGACAGCGCGACGATGGCGCTGTCGATCCGCTCCTTCGACCCCGGTGTGCGCGAGCTGCTCGAGCAGCGCATCCGCGCCCTCGTCACCGCGCACGCGGCCGGCTACGGTGGC
Organism: uncultured beta proteobacterium; assembly: GCA_903876715.1. GTDB lineage: Bacteria > Pseudomonadota > Gammaproteobacteria > Burkholderiales > Burkholderiaceae_C > Rubrivivax. The sequence continues at coordinate 14,995 of CAIRBF010000384.1, read as the reverse complement.
GAGGCCGAGATCGACTACGAGCGCGGCTACCCGGTGGTCGTGAACACCGAGGCCGAGACCGACTTCGCGCGCCAGGTGGCCGAGGAACTCGTCGGCGCCGACCGCGTGATCGCCCCCTACCCGCCGGTGACGGGCAGCGAGGACTTTGCCTACTACCTGCAGCACCGCCCCGGCTGCTTCTTCCGCCTGGGCAATGGCGAGGACGGCGCGATGCTGCACCACCCGAAGTACGACTTCAACGACGCCATCCTGACCACCGGCGCGGCCTTCTGGACGCGGCTGGTGGAGCGTTACCTGCCGGCTTAAGGGGCGGCGGCGCGCCGTCGGCCGCTTCCTGCCCTGGCCCAGGCACCACACCCGAGGTGTCCGCATTTCAAGCCGCTCTCTCTGCTTGAAGCCGGGGGCTTGGGCAGCGGGGGAACACCAGGATCTCGGCACCCATGGCGCTCACCTCGCGGCCGACGCCAGCTTCGCCATCAAGCCGCCGACCAGCTCCGTGTCCTGCGCCGGCGCGTCCACGACCGAGATGTGCTCGGTGCCGAGCACCTCGAAGCGTCCGCGGGGCAGGGAGGCGGCGCTGCACAGGCAGGCCGTGTACCAGGGCCATCCCGCGTCGTGCCGGCTGGCGACCCACAGCGTAGGCGCGGCGCTGTTGGCCAGGCGCGGGGCCAGGGCCTCGCGCTCGATCAGCACCGCGCGCGGCGAGCGCCGGACCGTCGTCCTGCTGCGGGCAGGCCGGGGGTCCCGCGCGCACGGCGCGACCTCCCCAGTGAACGGCGTTCACAGTCATCTTTGGGGCCTGGTGCCGTTGAAGTAAACAGGGATAACATCGGCGCATGAAAGGCATGGCGCTGCCATCCAGGACTCTCCCCGCGCGCAGGCCCGGCGCGCCTGGCCGCGCCTTCCATCACGGCCACCTGCGCCAGGCCCTGCTCGACGCCGCGCTCGCCGCCCCCGACATCGAGGGCCTGTCGCTGCGCCAGCTGGCCGCCGGCGTCGGCGTCACGGCGGCCGCGGCCTACCGGCACTTTGGCAGCCGCGAGGACCTGCTGTGCGAAGTGGCGCGCGTGGGCTTCGAGCGGCTGGCCGCGCGCTTTGCGCAGGCCTTCGACATCGCCCGGCCGCCGGTGGACGCGGCCGAGGCGCAGGCGCGCATGCTGCGCCTGGCGCAGGCCTATCTGCAGTTCGCCGACGACGAGCCGGCGCTGTGGCGCCTGATGTTTGGGGCGCAGGCCGCCGGCTACCGTGCCGCCGCGGCCTCGCCGGGGCGCCGCAACAGCTACGACCACCTGCCCGCCGCGCTGCTGGGCCTGCACTTGACGGGCGTGACCGCGCAGCCTCCCGGCGAGCGCGACGCCCTGTTCGCCTGGAGCGCCATCCACGGCGCAGCCGCGCTGCGCAGCGGCCGCGTGCCGGCGGCGCTCGCGCCCCTGCCTGAACTGGCGCGCGAGGTGGCCTCGCGCGTCATCCAGTCGCTGCGCGCGCCGCTGGCGGCGGCCTGAACGGTTCCCGACCCGCCTCACCCGTCCCGACTGATCCCTCACCCCCCAAGGAGACCCGCGATGATCCTCCACGACCTCACCCCCGGGATGCACCCGCGCCGCGTGCGCATCTTCCTGGCCGAGAAGGGCCTGTCGATCGAGAAGCGCGAGGTCGACGCCGCGGGCGGGGCCCATGCCACGCCCGGGTTCCTGCGGCTCAACCCGCTGGGCAGGCTGCCGGTGCTCGAGCTCGACGACGGCAGCGCGATTGCCGAGTCGCTGGCGATCTGCCGCTACCTGGATGCGCTGCACCCGCAGCCGCCGCTGATGGGGCGCACGCCGCGGGAGTCGGCCCACGTCGAGATGTGGACGCTGCGCATGGACCACGAGCTGTCGCGTCCCATCGTCGACGCCTTCGCGCACACCAGCGAGTTCTACCGCGGCCGCATCGAGCAGGTGCCCGAGGTCGCGGCCTGGGCGTGCCGCCGCGCGCTGCAGACGATGGCCTGGCTCGACCGCGAGCTGGCCGACCGGCCCCACATCGCCGGGGCCGACTACACGCTGGCCGACATCGTGGCCCAGTGTGCCCTCGTGCTGGGCAAGGCCGTGGGCCTGCGCGTGCCGGCCGAGATGCCCCACCTCGCGCGCTGGTTCGCGGCCGTCTCGGCCCGGCCCACCGCGCGCGCCTGAGAGCCTGAGGGTCCCCGCCATGCAAGACGACGCCCTCAACCGCCCCGGCGTGTGCTGTGTCATCGGCGCCGGTGACGCCACCGGCTCCGCAGTGGCCCGGCGCTTCGCGCGCGAGGGCCACACCGTGTGCGTGGCCCGGCGCAACGCCGCCGCGCTGCAGCCGCTGGTGGACGGCATCGCCGCGCAGGGCGGGCAGGCGCGCGCCTACGCGCTCGACGCGCGGCGCGAGGAGCAGGTCAGCGCCTTCTTCGACCAGGTCGAGTCCGAGGTCGGCCCGATCGAGGTGGTGGTGTTCAACGTGGGCGGCAACGTGCGCTTTCCCATCCTCGAGACCACGGCGCAGAAGTACTTCAAGGTCTGAGAGATATGCGCGCTGGCCGGCTTCCTGGTGGGGCGCGAGGCGGCGCGCGTGATGCTGCCGCGCGGGCGCGGCACGCTGCTGTTCACCGGGGCCACGGCCAGCCTGCGCGGCGGTGCGGGCTTCGCGGCCTTCGCCGGCGGCAAGGCGGCGCTGCGGGCCCTGGCGCAGTCCATGGCGCGCGAACTCGGCCCGCGTGGCCTGCACGTCGCGCACGTGGTCATCGACGGCCTGATCGACACCGCCTTCGCGCGCGAGCACTTCGCCCAGCGCGTGGCCGAAGCCGGGCCCGACGGCATCCTGAACCCCGATCACATCGCCGAGGCCTACGCGTGGCTGCACCGGCAGCCCCGGGATGCGTGGACCTTCGAGCTCGACCTGCGGCCCTCGGTCGAGCGGTGGTGACGGCCATGTCGCGGATCGCCGTCTTCGGCGCCACCGGGCTGACGGGCGGGCTCGTCTTCTGGCGGACGCTGGCGTAAGGCTCAGCCACCGAGCGCGACCGGGCTTGGCAGCCCGCGATCGCTACCGCCCTGCTTCCGGGCCTGCGTGCATGTCCAGCATCCACCCTTCCTGCGCGTCCGCATGGCCGGCGACCCTGTCGAGATAGGCCTGCAGGGCCTGGGCCGCCCCCCCGGTGCCGGACGATCCGCATCCACTGCTGCGCCTGCACCCGCGCGATGCAGCCCGACCAGGCCAGCCCCATGCGCCGCTGCCGTTCAGCGGCACCCCAGGCCTTCGCCGTCGCGCGTCCAGCCCGGGTCCGCATCGCAGAAGAGGATCTGGTTGTAGACCGCTGCCAGGCCTTGCCGGTGGGCCGCCCCGTCGACGAAGCCCGCAGGCCCGACCCGCACCGGCTGCACCACGAGATGGGTGCCCGCAGGCCAGTAGCCCCACACGCGCCGGCCCACCTGCACACCCTCCACCCCGGACTCGCAGACCGTGGCAAAGCCCCACACGGGCAGGCAGCCCAGGCCCTCCTGCCCCGAGGGAAAGAACTGCCAGTACTGCATCGCCTCACCGAAGGCGGCGTAGGTGACGTTGTTGGCGGTGAGCGAGAAGCTGTCGATCGCCAGGCGCGCCTGCCCGGGTTGAAGTGGCCGTGCCGACGGCGCATCGGGGTCGGGGCCGATGAAGGCCTCCTGGATGTGGCGTCGCTGGATGAACAGCCGCTGGCCCCAGGTCCGCGGGTCCGGGACAGGCGGTGCCACAGGCGACGAGGCCGACGCAGGGGCAGCGAACGAATCGGGGCTGGCGGTCATGGCGGTGGCTCTCAGTCGATCACGATCGCACCCTGGGCTGCGCCGGACAAGGGCCTTCGAAACCGACGCTTTCGACGCCTGGGTTCAGGCCGGCTGGGCGATCGCAAGACTATGGCCGTGCGCCAGGAGGCGTCGATGTCCTCGGTGTCGACATTCGGCAGCCAGCGACTCTAAACTAGTCATCCTACTAGTCAGTTTGGAGGTGATCCATGCAGGTATGGCCTGTCCAGGACGCGAAGGCGCGCTTCAGCGAGTTCCTCGACACCTGCCTGGCCGAAGGCCCGCAGATGGTGACGAAACGGGGGGCCGAGGCCGCTGTACTGGTGCCGGTGGACGAATGGCGGCGACTCCAGGCCGCCGCCCGGCCCACGCTCAAGCAACTTCTGCTTGCCGACGCGGCACGCGCGGAGTTTGTCATTCCCGCTCGCGGGGCCGCTCGCAGGCGGATGCCGGCAGCAGCCAGGTGAATGCGATGTACCTGCTGGATACCCACGTTGTCTCGGAACTGCGCAGGCCCAAGCCTCACGGCGCCGTGCTGGCATGGTTCGAAGGGCTCGAAGACACGACGCTTCATCTCTCCGCGGTGACCATCGGCGAGATCCAGGCCGGCATCGAGATCACGCGTGAGCAGGACGAGGTCAAGGCATCGGAAATCGAGGCCTGGCTGGAGATGGTGGCCAGCGCATACAACGTGCTCCCGATGGACGCGAGGACCTTTCGCGCTTGGGCACGCTTGATGCACAGGCGGTCGGATACCGTGTACGAGGACGCCATGATCGCGGCGACGGCCCAGGTTCACGGACTCACGGTGGTGACGCGGAACGTGGCTGACTTCGAACCCTTCGATGTTCCATTGCTGAATCCGTTCAGGTCCTGACAGCAGTGCCTGAAGCACCAGGGTTCATCCCAAATGCCGCCGTGACGCCAGCAGCGGCACCCCGAACATCAGCGCGGTCCCGGTGTTCAGCAGCACGTTGCCCCAGACCCCGTGCGCGATGGAGAAGGTGGTGTCGATGACGTACCACCCGAGCAGCGGCCAGGCGATCGCGTTCCACGCAAAGCGCTCGCCCGCCCGGAACGGCCCGCGCGCCAGCACGATGACGGCCATCATCCAGCCGGCCATGACGGCCCCGATGATGCCGTTGGCAAAGCGCAGGTAGCCCTGGATCTCGGCGGGCACCGGCACCGGGCTGGCGGGCTGCTGGAAGTACACGAGGTGGAAGAACGTCTCGCCCAGCGGGGGCGCGAGCATCAGCACGGCGCTCAAGGCGAGCACCACGGCCGCGGCCCCCTGGATCAGGCGGGACCAGAAAAGCAGTGCCGTCTTGTCCATCGAATCACTTCCTGGGTGGGTTGGTGGGTGGGTGGGGAAGGTCAGTGCATCGGGGTCGCCGCCAGCGGCGCGCGCAACCATGCCAGCGTCTCCCGCCACAAGGACTCGGCCCGGGGCCTGAAGTAGCCGATGTGGCCGATCGGTCCCATCCCGCGGCTGCGGGGGTCGAGCGTCACCCGTTCCAAGGGCGCGTTGCAATAGGCCTGCATGAAGGCATCGCGCGATGCCGGCGTGGCCCAGCGGTCGTCGATGGCGTTGACCGCGCGGATGGGCGTGCAAACCCGGGCGAACTCCTCGGCCAGACCGGGCAGCTCCGGGTCCTCGAAGAAGTAGCGCGGCCACTGGCACCAGCGCCGCCACTGGAAGAAGACGTCGCGTGGCAGGTCTTCGCCCATTCCCAGCCTGCTCCAGGCCAGACAGCCCGTGGAGTGAACCAGCGCCGGGCCGATCACGTGCCACAGCAGCATCACCCGCGCGCGCTCCAGCGGCGGCATCCAGCCGTGCCAGCCGGCACCGGTGGCGAAGGTGGCCATGCGCTGCACCCGGGCGTTCCCGGGCAGGAGCCCGAGGGCGTGTCCGCCATAGGAATGCCCCACCATCCAGATCGGGCCCTGGCCTTGCGCCTCGACATGGTCCAGCAGGGCCGGCAGATCGAGCCGGGCCCAGTCGATGTAGTTCATCCGGAAGCCGCGCAGATCCGGCGGGCGCGACAAGCCCACCCCGCGATAGTCGAGCGTCCAGACGTCGATGCCCTGGCTCGCGGCGAAGTTCGCGAAGGGCGCGTAGAAGCGCTGCGCCACGCCCGTGGCGCCCGCGACGAACAGGCGGGCCTGGGCTGCGCCCACGGCGGGGTAGTGCAGGGCTGTGAGCCCGTATCCGTCCGCGGTGGTCAGCGGCACGGGGCGTGGCGATGGCTGATCTGTCGACATTAGGGGCTTCCTTCGGGGCTCATGGACGACCCTGCGGGATGAGGGCACGCAGCGTGTCGAGCAGCGTCGTGGCGGTGTCCTGCAGGGGCCCTCCGCTGCCCGCCACCCGGGCCTGGATGAGCCCGCCCTCGTACGCGGAGACGATCAGGCTGGCCAGCCTGCCGGCGAGCGGCGCATCGATGCCGCTTGCAACCAAGGCGCCGGTCAAGGTGCCCCGGATGGCGGCGAAGCCCCGGGCCACCGCCTCACGGATGGCCGTGTCCTCGGCCGTGGACTCGAGCGCGATGGTGGCCAGCGGGCAGCCCCGCTGGCAGCCGCTGCCCACGAGGGTGGTCTGCGCGTCCTGCATCCAGAGCGTCAGGGCCTGTACGGGGTCGCCATGCCGGGAGAACAGGCCCTCCAGGTTGTGGGTGAGGTGACCGACCACCGTGTCGATGGCCGCGACGGCCAACTCCGCCTTGCCGCCGGGGAAGTGGTGGTACAGCACCCCTTTGGGCGCCTGCGCACGGCTCAGCAACTCGCTGATGCCCACGCCGTGGAAACCGCGGGTGCCCAGGGCCTCCAGCATCGCGCCGATCAGGCGCTCGCGGGTGCCGGCTGGGCTGTCGGGCAAGGGTTCATGACGCATGTGCCGGAGTCTACAGACCGGTCGGTCTATTATCAACGTGATCATCGGGGATGCTTGACGGAGTGGTCGAGGTCCCTGGTGGCTGCTGAGGCCACGGACCGGGCGACAAGGTCGCTCTTGCTGCTGGCGCTGCTGCAGGGATGCACGACGAGCGAGAGCGTCGCGCGCCGGCCGTAGCTTCTGAGCAGCTGGAGTGACCCTAGATCGATCTAGGGTGACCCGTCAGCGACGGCACTGACCACGGCCCCGCGGCGCCTTCGCAGGCCCGGTCTCTACCGTGGCAGATCCAGCGTCACCTCGAGTCCGGGATCGGCAAGGCTCATCAGCAGCGTTCCGCGGTGCGCCTGCGCGACGGCGCGGCACAGGTGCAGGCCCAGACCGACGCCGCCGGTGCTGCGCTGTCGCGCCGCGTCCGGGCGGTAGAAGGCCTCACCCAGGCGGGCAAGGTGGGCCGCGTCGACACCGGAGCCGAAGTCGCGCACGACCAGGCGCAGGCGGCCGTCGGTCTGCGCGGTGCTCACGCAGGGCGCCGCCCCGGTCGTGCCGCCATGACGCAGGGCGTTGTCGATCAGGTTGCGCAACAGCAGGCGCAGGCGCACCGGGTCGAGGGCGGCATCGGGCAGGCCGGGAGCGAGCTGCAATTGCAGCCCGGCGTGCGCGAAGTGCTCGGCGACCACATCGCGCACGAGCGCATTCAGGTTGCAGGGCTCGCGCCCCAGGGCCTGGTGCCCCAGGGCCAGCCGCTCGCTCTCCAGCAGGTCGTTGATCAGGTCCCCCATTTCCGCGAGGTCGCGTAGCAGCGCGTCGCGGGCGGCGCCGCCCGCCACCAGCTCGGCGTTCAGCCGCGCGCGTGTCAAGGGCGAGCGCAGTTCGTGGCTGACGGCCAGCAGGAGCTCGCGCTTGGCGTCGAGCATCGCCCGGATGTCGCGCGCCATGGCATTGACCTGGGCCGCCAGCTCGCCCAGCTCGTCCTGGCGGCGGACCGGGATCGGCAGGTCGAAGTGACCCTGCCCGAAGCGCTGCGCCCCGGCACGGATGTCGTCCAGCGGCCGGACCAGGTGCCGCACGAGGCCGTAGGCGAGCGCCGTCAGCAGCAGCAGGCCGCCCAGGGTCAACCAGCCGATGCCCCGCGGCCCGTCGGCCCAGTCGCGATCGCCGAGTCCGAAGACGATGCGGTGCCCGTCCGCGGTCTGCCGTCGCAGCAGGCGGGGATCGTCGTCGTCCGCGGTCTCGTGGCGATGCCAGTGGCGCTGCCCTGGGTGGGAGTCGAACTGCGTGACCGGACCCTCGATGCGCACCGACAGTGGCAGCCGCTCCGCCAGCGCCCGGGCCCGCGCCGGATCCGGCGGCGTGCCGATCTCCGCCGCCAGGCGGTCGACATAGTCCACGACGAGCGGCCGCAACAGCGTGTCCCAGCCCGCCGACAGCGCGCGCTGCATGCCCGCCACGAAGATGGCCGTCGTGGCCAGGGCCATCAGCACGAAGAGCAGGACCAGCCGGATGCGCAGCGAAGCCAGCAGGGTCCGGAGCCGGCGCGCGGCCCTCACGCCGCGGCTCCGGCAAAGGTGTAGCCGGCGTTGCGCAGCGTCTTGATGCAGTCCAGGGGTTCGAGCTTGCGGCGCAGCCGGCTCACCAGGATGTCCACGGCCCGGGTGTGCAGGTCGGCCTCGTGACCCCGCAGTCGATTGAGGATCTCGTCCCGGTCGAAGACCCGTCCCGGATCGCGCGCCAGCATCGCCAGCAGGTCGAACTCGGCCCCGGTCAACTCCACCAGCTCGCCCAGGCGCCGCACCTGGCGGCGCGCGAGGTCGATGCCCAGGCCCTCGAAGGCCAGCCGTGCCGCGGTGCCCGGGGGAGCGCCGCGCGCCCGGCGCATGATCGTCTGCAGCCGGGCCGCAAGCTCGCGCGGCTCGAAGGGCTTGGGCAGGTAGTCGTCGGCGCCGAGCTCGAGGCCGACGACACGATCCATGACGTCCCCGCGCGCCGTGAGCATCAGGATGGGCACGTCGCTCTCCCTGCGGATCGTGCGGCAGACCTCGAACCCGTCCATCTCGGGCAGCATGACGTCGAGGATCACCGCGTCATAGCCGCCATCGCGCAGCCGGGCCAGGCCCAGGCCGGGCCGTGCGGCGCTGTCCAGCCGCAGGTCGAAGCGCATCAGGTACTCGGCCAACGGCGCCGCGAGCCGGTCGTCGTCGTCGATCAGCAGGATATGACGCATGAGCGCAATGCTCCCATTTGCGGCGCCGGACCGCAAGGGTTGCCGGCGTGCGCAACATGCACCCGGGCGGTGGTCAGGAGCGCCAGGAATCGTGGCCGCGCCGGTCCAGCCACGCCCGCAGCTTCGCCTGCTGGTCTGGCCGGAGGCTGTCGTAGAAGTCCGCGAGCGCGCCGATGGTGCGCGGGCTGTCGCCGCGCAGCACCTGTGTCTTCTCGTCCACCCAGGCCTGGGCGCGGGTCCGGTCGAGGCGCTCGCCCCCGACCAGCGAGCGCAGTTCGGCGCGGGGATCGGCGAGGCTCGCCACCACCGTGTTGCGGTGCTGGCGCAACTGGTCGAAGGCCGCGCCGAGCTTCAGCTTCTGGCCCGCGTCCAGTTGCAGTTCCTTGCCGGCGCGTTCCAGCGTGCGTTCGCGCCACTTCGCCGCGTCCTCCTGACTGATCTGCGAGCGTTGCCAGCCCTCGTGCCGCTGGCCGCAGGCCGCCAGGCCGCCGAGCAGCACGGCGCCGCCGACGACGCCGATGAGTGTGCGTTTGGTCCAGGTCTTCATGAACGACTCCTTGGGCGCTTGCCCGTTGGTGTTGACAGGCCTGCATCCTGCCGATGCCCTGGGGAGCCGTCCTTTCGCGGCGGTATCGCCGTGTATCGAGATGTTTCGCGGACGTACGCGCAGGTCTCCGCGCCGCGGCCCGTCGATGCTCTGGGGCGAGTGCATGCGCCCGGCAGAAGCCCGCGAGCCGCGCCCGTGGCCGGAGGCGACCCTGGCAGGGCCTGGCGCGCAGGCCGTCAGCAGCCGTGTCATCCGCTGCGCGGGTGAAGTGACGGGACAGCCGTCCCGGCCGCTTGCGGTCACGTGTCTGGACCCGCACCCGCTCGTGCGGGATGACATGGTCCAACCAGTTGCGCTGTCATCTGCCCCTCCAAATCCGCATGGCGGCCATGCAACGGCATGGCTTGTCATGGTCTTCCCCTCCGAAGGAAGATCATGGGTGCCAAGTCTCCGGGTGCTATCCGTGTCGATTCGATACCGACGATCCATCGGACGCTGCGTGCCTGCCCTCCTCGCCGGGCTGCTCCTGTCCGCGTTCCTGTCCGGCTGCACCTCGACCGGGACGATGGCGGCCCCGCCGGAACTTGCACGCAGTGGCTGGAGTGATCCCGCAGCGCTCGCGCCTGCTGCGGATTTCGATGCCTACGTCGCGGACGTGGCCCGTGAACTGCGCGTCCACCGTCTGCCCTTCGATGCCGCGGCGGCAGACGCCGAGCTGGCCTCGGTGGCGCCCTTCCGCATCCCGCCGGGCCCGGGATGCACGGCAGGGGCGCCCCGCGGCATCGCGGTCCTTGTCCACGGCTTGTCCGACACTGCATTCGCCATGCGCGATCTCGCGGGTTCGCTTTCGGGGCTGTGCTTCGAGTCCCGCGTGCTCCTGCTCCCGGGGCATGGCACACGCCCCGCGGACCTGAGGGCCGTCGATCACCGGGACTGGCTGGCTCACGTCGGGGCGGCGGTCACGCAGGCCGGTCGCGAGCATGACGTCGTCGTGCTCGCAGGCTTCTCCCTCGGCGCCGCGCTCGCGCTCGCCGTCGCCGCCGAGTCGCCCGACAAGGTCGATGCGGTCATCGGCTTGTCGCCGGCCTACCGGCTGCGCTCGAACTTCCTGGCGCGGCAGGCCCGATGGGTGGCGGCCTTCCGCCCGTGGCTGGACCTGGGGCCGCGCGAGGATTTCGCGCGCTACGGGGCCATGCCGACCCACGGTATCGCCTCCACGATGGCGGCGCTCGGCCGGATGGAGGCTCGCGTCAGGCGTCAAGGCGCGGTGCGCACCCCCTGGCTGGTCGTCCAGAGCGAGGACGACGAGGTCGTCGACGTCGCCGCCAACCGGCGCTTCTTCGAGGCGAATGCCGGCGATCCGCGCAGCCTCTTCCTCAACTACCACTCCAAGTCGCCCGAGGACGCATCCAGCGACCGTGTGATCTGGCTGCCCGCGGCCGATGAGGCCTTGCGCGTGGTGGGGCTCTCCCATCTCGCGGTGCACATCGCGCCTGACAACCCGCACTACGGCGTGACGGGCGCCTACCGCAACTGCGGCAGCCCCCCGTTTCGCACGGAAGAGGAGGTCCGGTCCTGCAAGCAGGCGCGGCAGGTCTGGTACGGCGTCGGCGGGCAGTCGCCTCCGCCCGGCGAGGCCGGCGCCCGGGCGACCTTCAACCCGCACTACCCGGACCTGGAGCGCCGGATCGGCGAGTTCCTGAACCGGATCGACGGCCACCACCGCGAGGCGGCGGCGACCCGTCCGCGCCGGCCGTGACGCCGCCGCGGCACGACCTCCCCAGCCTTCGGAGCCCTTCATGTCACCACGCGACGTTTCCCCTGACCACGCCACGCCATCCCGCGGCCTGCTGCTGGCGGCCGGGCTGGTCCTGCTCGTCCAGGGATTCAGCCTCTTCGCGCCCATGGCCGTGCTCGGCGCCGCGATCCAGTGGCCGGACAGCCTGGACTATCCGCCTTCGAAGATGCTGCCGCTGCTGCGGGAGCAGCTCGACGCCGTGCGCCTGGGCTACGGGCTCTACCTGGGCTACTCGCTGCTCTTCCTCGTGACCGGCGTCCTGACCGTGCGCCTGGCGGCCCGGCGCGGCCCGCTCGGGGCGCTGGCGCTCATCGCCATCGGCGCGGCCGCGGTCTCGGCGCTGGCGCGGGCGATCGGCATCCTGCGCTGGCTGACCGGCAGCGTGGTGCTGGCCGAGGCCCATGCCGTCCCCGGCCTGTCGGCGGAAGGCCGCGCCGCGATCGAGGCCGTGCAGGCCGCCGTCAACGCCTGGGGCGGCGCCATCGGCGAGAACCTGGGCGTCGCGGCCTTCGCCGCGATCTGGGCCGTGGCCACCGGCCTGCTGATCCTGCGCGAGCGGCAGTTGCCGGCCTGGGCGGGCCTGACGGGGCTGCTCGCCGGCAGCCTGGTCGCCTTGCCCGCGCTCGAGCTCTTCGGCATCGCACCGCCCGTCTCGATCGTGCTGTCCACGACGGCGATCCAGCTCTGGTTCATGGCGCTCGGGGTCCTCTTCCTCTGGCGCGCCTGGCGCCAACCTGCGTGAGGGCGTCGGTCATGGCGGTCAGGCGGCTCGAGATCGGGGCCTTCGGCGGGCCCGAGGTCATCCGGGTGGTGGAGGATGCGGCGCTGCCGGCGCCGGGCCCGGGCGAGGTGCGCATCCGGGTCGAGGCCTCGAGCCTGGTCTTCACCGACATGCTGATCCGCAGGAACCTCTACCCCGTCCTGAAGCTGCGCCTGCCGCTGACCCTCGGATACGACCTCGTCGGCCGCATCGACGGCGTCGGCCCGGGCGTCACGCGGTGGCGCATCGGCGACCGGGTCGCCGACCTGAGCCAGACCGGCGGCAACGCGACGCACGTGGTGCGCCCGGCGGCCATGCTCGTCCCCGTGCCGGCAGGGCTGGCCGCGACGCAGGCGGAGCCGCTGATCCTGAGCTACCTGACCGCCTATCAGGCGCTCTTTCGCGAAGCCGAGGCGAAGCCGGGCGATCCGGTGCTGATCTACGGCGCCAGCGGCGCCGTGGGCCTGGCCGCGCTCGACCTGTGCCGCGCCTTCGGGCTGCCGGCGGTCGGGGTGGCCTCGGCGCGGCGCGAGCCTGCGGTGACCGGCCTGGGCGCGGCCTTCGTCGCCTACGACGCGGCCGGCGCGTCCGGGACGCTGGACCGCCTGTCGCGCGAGCACGGCGGCTTCAAGGCCATCCTCGACGCCGCCCGGGGGGAGGCGCTGTCCTCGGTCATGGCGCGCCTGGCGCCGGGCGGTCGTCTGGTCGCGCTGGGCTTCAGTGCCGCGTTCCGCAAGGCCTACAGGACCGGCGACGCGAGCCCAGGCTTGTTCGCGCGGCTGCGCTTCGCCTTCGACTTCCTGCGGATCAAGGCGCTGTCCCTGCGATCGGGCGCGTCGAGGCGGGTCACGTTCTACGACATCTCGGGCCGCAGGACGCGGCATCCTCAGGATTTCGAGGACGATCTCTCCACGCTGTTCAGCCTGCTCGAGGCAGGCCGGATCGCACCCCGCATCCAGCATGTCTTCGGCCTGGAAGAGGCCGTCGAGGCGCACCGCCTGATCGAGGCGGGGCAGGTCGAGGGCCGGCTCGTGCTCGACCTTGCGTCGCCGATCGGCACTGACGCCGAGCGCACACGTACCGGATCGGCGCCATGATCCGCGCTGCTGCAACGCCGTCACGGGATTGACCGATGAGCCCTGAGGCCCTGTTCCAGACCGCCAACTCGCTGGCGCTGCTGGGTTGGATCGCGCTCTGCCTGAGCCCGCTCGCGCCGCGGGCGCTGAGCGTGGTGGGGGGCGTGGCCATCCCGCTGGTGCTCTCCGGGGGCTACGCCGCCATCGTGCTGAGCCATTGGAGTTCGGGCCAAGGGGGCTTCGACAGCCTGCAGTCGGTGGAGCAGTTGTTCGAGAGCCGCTGGCTCCTGCTGGCGGGGTGGGCGCACTACCTGGCTTTCGACCTGCTGGTGGGTGCGTGGCAGTTGCGCACCGCACGTCGCGAGGGCATCCCGCACCTGCACGTGCTGCCCTGCCTGCTGGCCACCTTCCTGTTCGGGCCGGCGGGCTACCTGCTCTTCCAATTGCTGCGGGCCGCGCATCGCAGGGGCGCTCGCCCACCGGCCGCGGCGCCAGGCTCCCCGGCCCCCGGACGCTTCACCCTGGCCCGCCTGGCGGCGGACTCGCCGCGGTACACGGGGCTGGCGGTCCTGCTCGCGCTGGCCATGCTGCCCCTGTTCGGGGCCTTCTTGATCGACGAGCGGCGCTTCCAGGGCATCAACATCTGGATCAAGCCGCTGAAGTTCCACGCTGCCCTGGTCATCTACCTGCTCACGCTGGCCGCCTTTGCCCGCTTCGCATCGCCGCAGTTCAGGGCGCGGCCGTGGTGGCGCTGGCACGAGCGCGGCGTCGTCGTGGCCGTGATCCTGGAGTTGATCTGGATCGGCGGGGCGGCGACCCTCGGGACCGGCTCTCACTTCAACCAGGCCACGCCGGTCGCGGGTGCGCTGTACTCGTTCATGGGGGTGGCGGCCATCCTGCTGACCTCGGCCAGCGCGACGCTGGCCTGGGCCGTGCACCGCCACCCGGCCGGGGCCTTGTCGGCTGCCGTGCGCACCGGGCTGGTCTGGGGGCTCGGCCTCACGCTGCCGCTGACCCTGGTGACGGCGCAGACCCTGTCGGGCATGGGCAGCCACTGGGTGGGTGGCACGGCCAGCGATGCCGGCGGCCTGTGGCTCATGGGCTGGTCGCTTGACGGTGGCGACCTGCGTGCCGCCCACTTCTTCGCCACCCATGCAATGCACGCCGTCCCGCTTGCGGCCCTGGCCTGCGCCCGGCTCTTCGGCCCCGAGGCGAAGGCTCCCGTCAGGTTCGCCGCCCTGGCCTATGCGGGCCTGGTCGCCGTCGTCTTCATCCAGGCCCTGAGGGGCCAGCCGCTGATCGCGGGCTGACCAGGGTGGTTCGCGCCTGTGGCACCCCTGCCCGCCTCGGGCTGCTGTCGGCATACCCGCCGCCGGCTGCGGCGACTCCTCGGTTCATTGACTTCCGGAGATCCACCATGCCGCTCCCGTACAAGCTCATCCGCAACCTGCACCTGGCCGCATCGCCGGTCATCGGGGCCTTCGTCTACGCCGGCGCGCTGCGCGACAACGCCACCTTCCTGGCGCTCGTGCAGTGGGTCGTGTTCCCGCTCGTGGCCGCTGCCGGCCTCGCGCTGTGGCTGGGCCCGCGCCTGGCACGGCGTGGCGCCAGCCGAGATTCAACGCATTGAGCTGCCGGCATGGCGCCCGCAAGGAGGCTTGCGTGCGCCTGCCGAGACCGTGCGATGCTTGGGCCTGGGCGCGCTGACCGGCGCCGCAGCGGAGTCGCCATGAACCCCATCGCCTTCCAGCGCACGCCTGATGCCTGCTTCGACGGGCTGCCCGGCCACTCCGGGGCGCCGCGCTACCTGAGTGACCTGCCGGCCCTGCGCGACCTGCGTCTGCACCACCTGGACGAAGGGCCGCGTGACGCGCCGGTGACTTGGCTGTGCCTGCACGGCAACCCGACCTGG
>CAIRBF010000383.1 GCA_903876715.1 uncultured beta proteobacterium | reverse complement strand
GTGCTGCTGCTGGACGAGCCGACCACCCACCTGGACCCGCCGCAGCAGGTGGCGCTGGCCCGGCTGGCGCGCCGCCTGGCGGCCACGCGCGCCGTCGTCACCGTGATGCACGACCTGGCGCTGGCCCTGGCCGCCGACCGCGTGCTCGTGCTCGAAGCCGGCCGCCTGCGCGCCGCCGCCAGCGCCGCCGACCCCGCCCTGCACGCCACGCTGCGCACCGTGTTCGGCGGCGCGGTGCGCATCGAGTGGCGGGAAGGGCGCGCGAGCGTGATGCCCGAGTTGGACCACGACCAGCCGCTGCCGGCCCGAGCGGCCACTCCGGCGCCCCCAAGCCCATGAAGACGCCCCATGCCCTCGTGCCCCACCAGGCCACATCGCGCTGGGATCTCGGTGTACAGCCCGACCCAGCAACCAGCCCCGGAAGGCCCGGCATCAGCCCCTCCCCCGCGAGGGGGGAGGGGAGCGAGGCCCGCGTACCGCGAGGCCAGGTTCCGGCGCCGCCGCCGGGTGGCGCCAGCGGTGCTGGATGCACCTTGGACAGGGCCACGCCGATGAGGATTCGATGAACGCCGATCACGCCGACTCAGCCGCAGCGCAGGCCAAGCTCGCCCACCCCGCACCGCGCCCCGGCGCCCCGGCCACCGCCGCCATTGACTCGCTGAACCCCCTGGACTCCGTGGCCCCCATGAACCCCCTGCCTCCACCAGACCCCCTGCGCCCCATCCCCCCCGCCGCCGACCCCGCGCGCGCGCAGCGCGTGCAGCAACGCCTGGACGGCAAGACCAAGCCGCTGGGGGCGCTGGGTGCCATCGAGGCGCTGGCGCTGCGGCTGGCGCTGGCGCTGGGCAGCGACGAGCCGCGGCTCGAGGCGCCGCAGTTGGTCGTCTTCGCCGGCGACCACGGCATCGCGCGCCACGGCGTCTCGGCCTACCCGGCCGAGGTGACGGTGCAGATGGTGCGCAACATGCTGGCCGGCGGGGCCGCGGTGTCGGTGCTGGCGCGGCTGCACGGGCTGGCGCTGACGGTCGTCGATTGCGGCGTGGCGGCCGCGCTGGAGCCCGCGCCGGGCCTGGTGGACGCCAAGGTCTGCCACGGCACCGCCGACTGCACCGAGGAGCCCGCGCTCGGCCCGGCGCGCTGCCAGGCGGCGCTGGCCCACGGCGCCGCCCTGGTGGCGCGCCTGCCGGGCAACGTGCTGCTGCTGGGCGAGATGGGCATCGCCAACACCTCGGCCGCGGCGCTGCTGATGGCGCATGGCACCGGGCTGCCGCTGGCGCAGTGCGTGGGCCGCGGCACCGGGCTGGACGACGCTGGGCTGGCGCGCAAGCAGGCGGTGCTGCAGCGCGCGCTGGATCGCCACGCCGGCGCCGCCGGCCCGCTGGAGGCGCTGGCCGCCTTCGGCGGCGCCGAGATCGCCACGATGACCGGCGCCGTGCTCGAGGCCGCGCGCCGGCGCCGCGTCGTCGTCGTCGACGGCTTCATCACCACCGCCGCCGTGGCCGTGGCCGCGGCGCTGCAGCCGGCCGTGCTGCAGAGTTGCGTCTTCGCCCACGCCTCGGCCGAGAGCGGCCACGCGCGCTGGCTGGCGCACCTGGGCGCCCGCCCCCTGCTGGACCTGGACCTGCGCCTGGGCGAAGGCTCGGGCGCTGCCCTGGCCTGGCCGCTGCTGCGCGCGGCGCAGGCGCTGCTGGCGGAGATGGCTAGCTTCGACAGCGCGGGGGTCAGCCGGCGCAGCGACGTGGCGGGGGGCTGAGGGATGAGGCCCGACACTGCAAACTCCGCCACAAGCCAGGGGCCTGCCTTCGGCACCCTCCCCTCACGGCAAAGCCAGGGGCAGACCTTGAGCCCCTCTCCCCTCGCGGGAGAGGGGTTGGGGAGAGGGGGGAACACAGAGGCTTCGGTGCTCCTCCCCCTCTCCCCCAGCCCCACCCTCGCCAGGGGGATGGGAGCAAGATCTGCGGCTTGGGGGCTTCGGTCTGGGGCGCTGATGGGTGGCGCCCGCCGGGCGGCTGCATGGCAACGCACCCACAGTGACACCACCCCGCGATGACCCACGAATTCCGCCTCTTCCTCGTTGCGCTGCAGTTCCTGACGCGGCTGCCGGTGCCGGCCTTCCGCGAGTTCGACCCCGCCTGGCTGCACGCGAGCGCGCGTTGGTTCCCAGCCGTGGGGCTGGTGGTGGGGGGCCTCATCGCGCTGGCGCTGTGGGGCGCGGCGCTGCTGTGGCCGCCGGCGCTGGCGGTGGTGCTGGCGCTGGGCCTGGGCATCGCGCTGACCGGGGCCTTCCACGAGGACGGGCTGGCCGACACCTGGGACGCGCTCGGCGGCGTGGTGCCGCGCGAACGTGCGCTGGTGATCATGAAGGACTCCCGCCTGGGCAGCTATGGCGCGCTGGCGCTGGGCGTCGGCCTGGCGGCCAAGGCGCTGGCGCTGCACGCGGTGGTGGGGCATTCGCTGGCGCTGGCGCTCGTGGCCCTGCCGCTGGTGCACGCCTGGGCGCGCGCCGGCACGGTGGTGCTGATCGCCGTGATGCGCTACGGCGGCGACGAGGCCCATGCCAAGGCCAAGCCGCTGGCCACGCGCGTGAACGGCAGCGCGGTGGCGGTGGCCGCGCTCACCTGCGCGCTGGCCAGCGGCGCCGCGCTCTACGCCGGGCTGCTGCCTGCGGCCGCGCTGGCGGCGCTGGTGGCCGCGTGCGCGCTCGCCACCGTGGCCACCGGCACCTGGCTGCAGCATCGCCTGGGCGGCTACACCGGCGATGGCCTGGGCGCGACCGAGCAGCACGCCGAACTCGCCGCCTGGCTGGCGCTGGCGGCGTGGTGCGGGGTGTCCTGACAGCGGCCCATGCCTTTGTCGACATCCACCGTTCGCGTCGAAGCGATCCGGGCTGAGCAGGGAGCCGTTCGGCCTCAGCCGGGAGCCTTTTGGGCTGAGCAGGTAGCCGTTCGGGCTGAGCTTGTCGAAGCCTGCGCGCAAACCGTTCGGCCTGAGCCCTCCGGCTTTGCTCAGGCCAAGCCTGTCTGCCGCCGCAGGGCTTCGAATGGCTCAGCCCGAACGGAGGGTTCGCGTGGCGGGAGCTGGCGGGAAGTTGCTTCTGATGAAATCCCGCAGCGCGGGCTCGTTCACTTGAAAGCTGGGCCCCTTTGCCCGAGATCAGCATGACCTTGCACCATCGAGCTGCTGCAAACCACCTGCCTGCAGGCGCGCCCGAACTCTGGTGCTGGCGCCACCCTCCCGCGCGCGGTGCTGCCGGGCGCTGCATCGGCCGCACCGAGCTGCGCGTGGACCCGCGGCGCGCGCGGCGGCTGGCGCGGCGCATCCGGGCGCTGGCGCGCCGGCACGGGCTGCCGC
>CAIRBF010000382.1 GCA_903876715.1 uncultured beta proteobacterium | reverse complement strand
GCTGCACGACCGAGATGCCGATCGTGACGGCGACGAAGGCCAGCAGCACCAGGGCCTCGCGCGCATCGCCCAGCAGCAGGTAGACCACGACCCCAGCCACGAGCAGCTGCGACATCGGGTCGCGCGCGGCCTCGAGCGCGATGCGCCACAGCGTGCGCTGCGGCCCGCGCGGCAACTCGTTCGGGCCCTCGGCGTGCAGGCGCCTGGCCGCTTCTTCGGCGCTCAGGCCGGGCGCGGGCTGGGACATGCCGTGCAGCCCGCCCTCAGCGGTGCAGGTCCCCCAGCGCCAGGTACTTCATCTCGACATAGTCCTCGATGCCGTGGCGCGAGCCCTCGCGCCCCAGGCCCGATTGCTTGACGCCGCCGAAGGGCACCTCGGCGGTGGAGATCAGGCCGGTGTTGATGCCGACCATGCCGTACTCCAGCGCCTCGGCGACGCGGAAGATGCGGCCGATGTCGCGGCTGTAGAAGTAGCTCGCGAGGCCGAACTCGGTGGCGTTGGCTGCCGCGATGGCCTCGGCCTCGGTGCGGAAGCGGAACACCGGGGCCACCGGGCCGAAGGTCTCCTCGCGCGCGCAGCGCATGGTGGCGGTGACGTCGGCCAGCACCGTGGGCGCGTAGAAGCGCTCGCCCGCGCGCTGCCCGCCGACAACCACGCGCGCGCCCTGGGCCAGCGCGTCGGCCACGTGGGCCTCGACCTTGGCCATGGCCTGGGCGTCGATCAGCGGGCCGATGTTCACGCCCGGCTCGAAGCCCGGGCCCACGCGCATCGCCGCCGCCTTGGCGGCGAGCTTCTCGACAAAGGCGTCGTAGACGGCGTCCTGCACGTACAGCCGGTTCGCGCAGACGCAGGTCTGGCCGGCGTTGCGGTACTTGCTGACCATCGCGCCCTCGACGGCGCTGTCGACGTCGGCATCGTCGAAGACGATGAAAGGCGCATTGCCGCCGAGCTCGAGGCTGATCTTCTTGATCGTCGGCGCGCACTGTGCGGCCAGGATGCGCCCGACCTCGGTGGAGCCGGTGAACGACAGGTGGCGCACCGTGTCGCTCGCGCACAGCACCTGGCCGATGGCGATGGAGTTCGCCGCGTCGGCGCTC
Organism: uncultured beta proteobacterium; assembly: GCA_903876715.1. GTDB lineage: Bacteria > Pseudomonadota > Gammaproteobacteria > Burkholderiales > Burkholderiaceae_C > Rubrivivax. The sequence continues at coordinate 4,538 of CAIRBF010000382.1, read as the reverse complement.
AGCACGTTCAGCACCCCGGCGGGCATGCCGGCGCGCTGGGCGAGCTCGGCGCAGGCCAGCGCCGACAGCGGGGTCTGCTCGGCCGGCTTGATGATGACCGGGCAGCCGGCGGCCAGCGCCGGTGCGACCTTGCGCGTGATCATCGCGATCGGGAAGTTCCACGGCGTGATGGCCGCGCACACGCCGATCGGCTGCTTGAGCACCAGGTAGCGCTTGGTCGGGTCTGTGGTCGGGATGGTCTCGCCGTAGACGCGCTTGGCCTCCTCCGCGAACCACTCCAGAAAGCTCGCGCCGTAGACGACCTCGCCGCGCGCCTCGGCCAGCGGCTTGCCCTGTTCGGCCGTCATGATGCGCGCCAGGTCGTCGGCGTGCTGGTGCAGCAGCGCGAACCACTTCATCAGGATGGCAGCGCGCTCTTTGGCCGGCTTGGCGCGCCAGGCCGGCCAGGCGCGGTCGGCTGCGGCGACGGCCTGCTGTGCCTGCGCTGGCCCGAGGTTGGCGACGTCGGCCAGGTGGGCGCCGGTGGCGGGGTCGGTGACGGCAAAGCGGGTGTCGCCGCCGATCCACTCGCCGCCGACGAGGGCGTCGGTTTTCAGCAGCGTGGGGTCGGCCAGGGTGGACAGGGGGGAGGTGGCGGGCGTGGTGTGCATGTCGCGGACGAGCAGTTCAGGGCAGGACGCGGTGATGGCCGCGCCGTGTGTGTCGGAACACAACGGAGTTTCACCCATCGGCGCCATCGATGGACTGAGCCTCGACAGGGCGGCTCAATGCGGGCTTCAGCGTGGACCGATCGCGCCGCTGCGGTCCGCGCCTTGTCCCCCTGGCCGCGCATGCCACCCCAAGATCGCCAGCACTGCCGCACCGCCCACGAGCGTGACCACCGGGTGCCCGAAGACCAGGCTTAGCGACAGCAGGTTCAGCAGCACGAAGGCTGGAGCGCGGATGGGCCTGCCGCATTGCCCGGTGTAGGCAGCGCCCAGGCCCAGGATCGCGATCACGGCGCCGCCCAGCGCGAAGGCGAAGTTCACGAGGTTGAAGTCCAGCAGCAGCAGCACCGGCGCGTAGACGAAGGCAAAGGGCACGAGTGCCTTGCCCATCGACAGCCGGAAGGCCGTCATGCCGGTGCGCATGGGCTCGCTGCGCGCGATGCCGGCGGCGGCGAAGGCGGCCAGCGCCACGGGTGGCGTCACGTCGGCGAGCACGCCGTAATAGAAGACGAAGAAGTGCGTGGCGAGTTGCGGCACGCCCAGTTGCGCCAGCGCCGGGGCGACGATCGAGGCCAGGATGATGTAGGTCGGCGTCGTCGGCACGCCCGAGCCCATGATGATGCAGGCCAGGGCCGTGAACAGCAGCCCGAACAGGATGGTGACCTGCTTGAGCTCGAACCAGCCGAACACGTCGAAGCCGTCGACCCACTGTGCCGCGATGCCCGACAGGTCGAGCACGAAGGCCGAGAACTTGAAGCCCATGCCCGTGAGCGTGGTGATGCCGAGCACGAAGCCCACGCAGGCGCAGGCCGCGCCGATGCCCAGCGCCGACTTCGCGCCCATCTCGAAGCCCTGGACCAGCGCGCGCGGCGTCACCGGCAGGCCGGTCATGTGGCGCCCCAGCGGCCCGAGCAGGCGCGGGATCCACGAGCAGGCGATCGTCAGCGTGATGCCCCAGAACGCGGCCATGAAGGGCGTGTACTGCAGCAGCAGCAGCGTGACCATCACCACGAGAGGGATGAACAGGTGCCACGAGCTCTTGAGCACGAGGCCGAGCGTCGGGATCTCGGCCGGGTTCATCCCGGCGAGCTTCAGGCGCCGCGCCTCGAGGTGCACCATCCACAGGATCGCGAAGTAGTGCAGGGCGGCCGGCACGATGGCCACCAGGATGAGCTGGTTGTAGGGAATGCCCAGCGTCTCGGCCATGATGAAGGCGGCCGCGCCCATGATGGGCGGCGTGACCTGGCCGCCGCACGAAGCGCTGGCTTCCACCGCGCCGGCGAAGCGCGGGCTGAAGCCCACCTTCTTCATCAGCGGGATCGTCATCACGCCGGTGGTCACCGTGTTGGCGATGGCCGAGCCCGAGATCATGCCGAACAGGCCCGAGGAGACGACGCTGACCTTGGCCGGCCCGCCGGAGAAGCGCCCCGCGGCGATGGTGGCCAGGTTGACGAACAACTGCCCCAGCCCGGTGAGCTGGGCCATGATGCCGAAGAGCACGAAGTGGAAGACGAAGGTCGCCACCACCCCCACCGGGATGCCATAGATGCCCTCGGTGCCCTTGTACAGGTGGGCCACCACGCGCGGCACGCTGTAGCCGCGGTGCGCCAGGTCACCCGGCAGGTAGGGCCCGAAGATGCCGTACAGCACCGTGGCCATGGCCAGCAGCGGCAGGAAGACACCCATGGTGCGGCGCGCCGCCTCCAGCACCATCGCGATCGCGATCACCCCGAACATCAGGTCCAGCGGCGTGTGCTGGCCCGGGCGCTGGATGAAGATGCTGTCAAAGAAGACGATCAGGTACAGCGAGCAGCCCGAGGCCAGCGCGGCGAAGATCCAGTCGCGCCAGGGAACGTGGCGGTGGCTGCCGTCGTAGACCTTGAAGGGCAGCGACAGTGCGGCGATGGAGACGATGACCGCGTAGAACGCTGCCTTGGCCGCGGGCGGCACCTCGGCGCTGGCCGAGGACTGCATCAGCCCCCAGCCCAGCAGCACGTGGAAGGCGGCCATCGCCAGCGAGACGATCCACTCCCACGGCCCGGCCAGGCGGCGCTGGCGCGGAAAGACCAGGAAGCACAGGCCGAGCACCACGCAGAGGTGGATGGCACGGTGCGCGACCTCGTTGTGCAGGCCGAAGCCGGCGGTGTAGTAATGCCAACCCGACAGCGCCACTGCGACCACGGTCACGAAGCCGGCCGACAGGCCGACGAGGCGGCGGAAGTTGGATTCGGGGTCGAACTGCTCGATCAGGCGGTCGATCTCTTCCTGGTCCTGCAGGTGGCGGTCCGGCGCGGCGGGGGCGGATGCGGTGCTCATCTCGGTGCTTTCTTCTTCCTTGCTTCGGCGCTTCATGGTGCGGTGGCTGGGCAGCCCTCGGCCCGGATCTCCACCGCGGCGGCGCCGAGAGTTGCCAGTGGCAAGGCGCCGGCCGGCAACAGCAGGCGCATGTGCTGCGCCGGCAACGCGCGCACGACCAGCGGGTCCACCGGCCGCTGCAGCACCAGCCGCTGGCGCGATCCGGTCGGGCTCACCCGTTCGAGTCGCTCGCCGGGGCCGGCCGAGGCCGGCAGGCCGTAGCCTTCGCCTTCGAATTCCTCCTCCACCAGCACCGGCCGCGGCGTGAAGCGGTAGCGGTCGATGACGGTGGTGCCGAGTACCGAGTGCTCGAAGGCCACGCGCAGCTCAGGGGCCTGCCCGGCCGTTCCCGCCGGCTGCGGCAGCCGCATCAGCTCGCGCCCGCTGCGGTGCTCGAGCAGGTGCAAGGCGCAGTCCTGCGCCGCGGCACCCGCGGCAACCAGGCCGAGCACCAGGCCCGCCCCGGCCGCCGCGAGGCGGCGCTTCACTTGACGATGCCCTTCTCCCGGAAGTAGCGCAGCGCGCCCGGGTGCAGCGGCACGCTGCCCACCGCGGTGGCCGTCTGCAGGGAGATGTTGCGACCCTGCACGTGCACCTGGCCCATGATGGCGGTGTTCTCGTACAGCGCCTTGGTCACCTCGTAGGCCACGTTGTCCGCCACGCCGTCGTGCGCGGTCCAGACCGCCATCACGGCGATCGTGGGCACCGCGGCAGCCTGGCCACGGTAGGTGTTGGCCGGCAGGTTGACCTGGGTGTAGTAGGGCTGCTCCTTCAGCAGCGCGGCCACCTCGGCCCCAGCCAGCGGCAGGATGCGGATCGGGTGGCTCTGCGCCGCGTCGGTGATCGCCGCCACCGGGATGCCGGCGGTGATCAGCGTGGCGTCGAGGTTGCCGTCCTTGATCTTGTCCATCGCCTGGCTGAAGGAGGAGCTGTCCTCCTTGACGTCGCTGCGGCTCAGGCCGTTGACGCGCAGCAGGTCGGTGACGAGCTGGTACTGGCCCGAGCCCGGCGCGCCCGAGGAGATGCTCTTGCCCTTGAGGTCCTTCACGCTGTTGATGTTGGCGTTGGCGCGCACGACGAGCTGCACCGTCTCCGGGTACAGCGCGCCGAGCGCGCGCAGGTTCTTGACCGGCGTGTTGGCAAACTGGGCCTTGCCGTTGTAGGCCTGGTCCAGGATGTCGGCGGCGACGAAGGCGGATTCGATCTCCTTGCTGCCCAGCAACCGGGCGTTGCCCACCGAGGCGCCCGCGGCCTCTGCGGTGGCGGCGAACTTGCGCCCGTCCACCGTGGCCTTGTTGGATATCAGCTGCGCGAGCATGCCGCCCAGCGGGTAGTAGGTGCCGCCGGTGCCGCCCGTGGCGATGCCGAAGAACACGCGCTGCTGCGCGACGGCGGTGGTGGCGGCGGCGACGAGCGCCAGGCCGGCGACGGCATGTTTCCAGGACAGTTGCATCTTGCAGACTCCTTGACGAGGGG
>CAIRBF010000381.1 GCA_903876715.1 uncultured beta proteobacterium | reverse complement strand
GGCAGGGCCTCCTTCGTCAGCGTCGTGAACACCAGCTCGCCCTCGCTGCCGTCGGGCAGCACCTCGCCCGTGACCGGGTCGATGATCTCGGGGTAGAAATGGTCCTCCCAGATCACCGGGCCGTCCTTGCTCTCGACGCACTCGCTGGCCACGCCAGGACCCATCACCTCGCTCAATCCGTAGATGTCCACCGCGTCGATGCCGGCGGCTCGCTCGATGTCGCGCCGCATTTCGTGCGTCCAGGGCTCCGCACCGAAGATGCCCACCTGCACCGACATCGCCGCCGGGTCCTTGCCCTGGCGGCGGAACTCCTCGATGATCACCTGCATGTAGCTCGGCGTCACCATGATGATGTCGGGCCGGAAGTCCTCGATCAGCTGCACCTGCTTCTCGGTCTGGCCGCCGCCCATCGGCACCACGGTGCAGCCCAGCTTCTCGGCCCCGTAGTGCGCGCCCAGCCCGCCCGTGAACAGGCCGTAGCCGTAGGCCACGTGGATCAGGTCGCCCGGGCGCCCACCGGCGGCGCGGATGCTGCGCGCCACCAGGTCGGCCCAGCGGTCGATGTCGCCCTGCGTGTAGCCCACCACCGTGGGCTTGCCCGTCGTGCCCGAGGAGGCGTGGATCCGCGCGACCTGCGCACGCGGCACCGCGAACAGGCCGAAAGGGTAGTTCGCGCGCAGGTCGGCCTTGGCCGTGAACGGGAACTTCGCCAGATCGGCCAGCGTGCGGCAATCGTCCGGGTGCACACCCCGGGCGTCGAAGGCCTGCCGGTAGTGCGGCACGTTCTCGTAGGCGTGGCGCAGCGTCCACTGCAGACGCTGCAACTGCAAGGCCTGCAGTTCGTCGCGGCTGGCGCGCTCGATCGGCTCCAGATCGCCGGGCGCGGGCTGTTTGACGGGCATGACGGTCTCCTTACCTCTTTGCTGCGTCGGGCTGGAACCGGACTCCAAGGGCGCCGGCGTGGTCAGGCGCCCTGGCGCCCCATCGGCAGGCCCTGGACCAGGGCCTTACCCTTCATCGAGTAGGACCGGCCGCGAAAGGCCGCAACCGCCTCGCCATGCTGGTTGCGCACGCTCACGTCGTAAACACCCGTGCGGCCCGACTTGCTCACCTCCACCGCCTGTGCTGTCAGCACGTCGCCCAGCTTGGCCGCGGCCAGCAGGTTGACGTCGAAGCCCGAGGCCACGGTGATCTCGTTGTAGGCGTTGCAGGCGAAGGCGAAGGCGCTGTCGGCCAAGGTGGCGATCAGGCCGCCGTGGCAGATCGCATGCCCGTTGAGCATGTCCTCGCGCACCGTCATCGTGGCGGTGCAGGTGCCGGGGCCGACCGCCTCGATGCGGATGCCCAAGGCGTGGGTCGATCGGTCGCCGCGCAGCATGGCGTCCCGAGCGGCCTCGGCCACATGTTGCGCATCTGGGCTCACTGACGGCGTCGCGCCTACCGCAGCGTCCCGAGCGGCCGACATCAGCGGTCCTTGAAGGCGGGCGCGCGCTTGGCGCGGAACGCGGCAACGCCTTCTGCGAAGTCGTGCGCGCGGCCCAGGTAGCCCTGGACGCTCGCTTCAGCCACCAGCGCGGCGTCGAATTCCATCGTCGTCGCCGTATCGACGAGGCGGCGTGTCTCGGCCAGCGCACGCGAAGGCATCTGCGCCAGGCGGGCGGCGAGGGCCTGGGTCTCGGCGGCGAAGTCAGCGTCTTCGACACAGCGCCAGATCAAGCCGATGCGCGCGGCCTCCTCGGCCGTGAGCTTGTCGCCCGTCATCGCCAGCGCCATCGCCCGCGCGCGGCCGACGAGCCGTGGCAGCAACCAGGTGCCGCCGCAGTCAGGCACCAGACCGATCTTGCTGAAGGCCTGGATGAAGCTCGCGCTGCGCGCCGCGACCACCATGTCGCAGCACAGCGCCAGGTTCGCGCCGGCGCCGGCGGCCACGCCGTTGACCGCCGCGATCACCGGCACCGGCATCGAGCGCACCCGGTTGGCCAGCGGGCGGTAATGACGCTCGACCACGGCGCCGACATCCGGCGCGCCCGCGGCCGTCGGCGCCATCGCCGGGTCGTTCAGGTCCTGACCTGCGCAGAAGCCACGCCCAGCGCCGGTGATCACCACCACCCGGACTTCGGGGTCGGCGGCCGCCGCCTCGAGGGCCGGCAGCAGCAGGCCATGCATCTCGACCGTGAAGCTGTTCAAGGCCGATGGGCGGTTCAGCGTCAGCGTGCACACGCCGCCGGCCTGGGTGACGAGCAGTGGCGTGGGGGTGTCGGAGGACAGTGAGGTCATGGCATCTCCTGGTGGCCGTGCGCGGATCGACGGCCGGGGTTCACGGCTGCAGGACAGCCTTCTCGGGACACATTATTCATTATTCGACCGCGCGGTCGGATAATTCTAGTGCAGCGTTTCGCGCCGCGGGCGTTCCGCCCAGAGTCCGCCGCGCGACACGCGCCACAATCCTGCCCGGCCCCTGTGCGACAGCGGCGCCGCGCCCGCCCCCACCTGCCACGGAGCATCTCCCATGACCCTGCCCCTGCTGCTGCAACCCGCCGAACTGGACGCGCTGGTCCGCGCCGTGCCGCGTCGCGTGGCCGTGCTGGACTGCAGCTTCGACCTCTTCGATGCTTCTGCCGGACGGCGGGTCCACGAAGCCGGTCATGTACCCGGTGCGCGCCACGTCGATCTGGAAGCAGACCTCAGCGCTGCCAAGACGGGCCGCAACGGTCGCCACCCCTTGCCCGACCGCAGCGCCTTCGCCGCCCGCATGCGCGAGTTCGGACTCGACGACGACACCCCGGTCGTCGTGTACGACAACTCCGGCGGGATGTACGCGGCGCGCCTGTGGTGGATGCTGCGCTGGGCCGGGCACGCCACCGTGGCGGTCCTCGACGGCGGCCTGGCGGCGTGGAAGGCGGCCGGCCACGACGTGGCCGCGGGCGCGCCGACGGCCGCGCCTGCCGGTCACTTCTCGCTGCGTCCGGCACTGGCGGCGGCCGTCGACAGGGAGGCCCTGCTCGAGAACCTGCGTCACCCGGCCCGGCTGGTCGTCGATGCGCGTGCCGCCGACCGCTTCCGCGGCGAGAACGAGACGCTGGACCCCGTGGGCGGGCGCATCCCGGGGGCCGTCAACCGCTTTTACCGGGACAACCTCGGCCCTGATGGGCGGTTCAAGCCGGCACCGCAATTGCGCGCCGAGTACGAGGCCGTCGCCGCCGGCCGGCCATCTGCGTCCCTGGTGATGCAGTGCGGCTCCGGTGTCACGGCCTGCCACAACCTGCTCGCGCTCGAACTTGCCGGCCTGCCGGGCGCGGCGCTGTATCCGGGCTCCTGGAGCGAGTGGTCGGCCTGGCCCGACGCGCCGATCGCCACCGGCCCGGCCGCCTGATCGCCCCCCGCGCCCCGAAACAACAGGACTCTCCCATGCCTCTGCCCGCCTCCACGATCGACGCCATCGCCCAACGCCTGGACCACGCCGCCCGCGACGCGCGCGGGATCAGGATGGTCAGCGATGAACACCCCGAAATGGACGTCGCCGACGCCTACGCGGTCCAGGACGCGCTGCGCCGGCGCCGCCTGGCTGCCGGACTGCGCCTGAGCGGCTTCAAGGCCGGGCTGACTTCGCTGGCCAAGATCCGGCAGATGGGGGTCGACTCGCCGGTCTTCGGCTTTCTGACCGCCGACGCCGCCATCGCCGACGGCGCCGAGATCCGGGCCGCCGCGATGATCCACCCTCGGGTCGAGGCCGAGATCGGCATCGTCACGAAGACGCCCCTGGGCAGTGCCGACTGCGGCATCGACGAGGTGCTCGCGGCCATCGACCACGTCGTGCCGGCGCTCGAGATCATCGACAGCCGCTACCAGGACTTCAAGTTCGACCTGCGCAACGTCATCGCCGACAACACCTCCGCGGCGCGCTACGTCGTCGGCCTCGCGCCTGCCCCGGTCACGGGACTGGACCTGGCGGCGCTGGAGGTCGAGATCGAGAAGAACGGCGAGGTCGTCGCCAGCGGCAACGGCGCGGCCGTGCTCGGGCACCCTGCCGCGGCCGTGGCGGCGCTCGCTCGCCACCTGCACGCCCGCGGCGAGCGCATCGCTGCCGGCAGCTTCATCCTCAGCGGCGCCGTCGCCGAGGCGATCGCCGTGCAGGCCGGTGACGTGGTCGTCTCGCGCGTCGCCGGCCTGGGCTCGGTACAGGCGCGCTTCGCCTGACCGCACCAGACGCCGCGCGCGCCCACGCCGCCTGCGCCGTTCAGCGCCGAACACGGCACTAGCCAGGTCGAAAGTGCCAGTAACGGCGCCGACGCTCGCGTTCGCACAGACCCTGGCCCGTGTGCGATGCCCAGTTCCAGGCGCCGCAGCGGTCGCTGCGGATCAGCACGGTGCCGCGGGCCTCGTAGCGGTGGGCGACCTCAGGCACCGGGTGCCCGAAGCGGTTGCGATAGCCGGCTTGCACCACCGCAAACTGCGGCGCCACGGCCTCGACGAAAGCCGGTGTCGAAGAGGTGCGGCTGCCGTGGTGCGGCACGACCAGGACATCGCTGCGCAGGCGGGCCCCGGCTCGGGCCAGGAGCGCCTCCTCCTGCGCCGCCTCGATGTCGCCGGTGAGCAGCAGCCGGCGCCCATCGGCGGCACGGACTTGCAGCACACAGCTGCGGGCGTTGGGCTTCTCCGCGGCCACCGCGGACACGGCGGCGTCCGCCAGCGGCAGCGGGTGCAGCATCTCGAAGTCGACCCCGTCCCAGGACCAGCGCTGACCGTCGACGCAGGGCTGGGGCTGCACGTCCAGGCCGGCGCCGCGTGTGGCAGCACCCCGCGCCCGAAAGGCGTTCAAAAGTGGATGCCCGTCTTCCAGCGACGAGGCCAAGGCCCGCACCGGCAGGGCGTCCAGCAGCGCCTGCGCGCCGCCGACGTGGTCCGTGTCGCGGTGGCTGAGCACCAGCAGGTCGACCACGCGCTCGCCACGCGCGCGCAAAAGTGGCAGCACGATGCGCTCACCGGCATCGGAATCGCCCGCGTAGCGCGGTCCGGCGTCATAGACCAGCAGGTGGCCGCGCGTGCGCACCAGCACCGCCGTGCCCTGCCCCACGTCGACCGCCACCACGTCGAAGGCGCCCGGCGCCGGCCGCTCGATGGGCGGCAGCAGCAGTGGCAGCAGCAGCGGCAGGCCGAGCAGGCGCAACCGCCAGGGCAACGGCAACACCAGCAGCGCGCCTCCAGCCAAACCGGCGGCCCTGGCCCACCCCGGCGCCGCCGCTGCCGTCCACTGCGCCAGCGGGGCCTGGGCCAGCGCCGCCAGCACCGCATTCATGCCCTCCACCGCCCAACCGGCCAGCGCCCACAGGGGCGACAGCAGCACGCCCAGCAGCGCCAGCGGCGTGACGACGAGCGTCACCCAGGGAATGGCCAGCAGGTTGGCGGCGAAGCCGATCACCGACACCTGCTGGAAGAACACCAGTGTCAGCGGCGCCAGGCCCAGGCTCGCGACCACCTGGGTGCGCAAGCCCGCGCGCGCCTGGGCCACGAGACGCTCGAACCAGGAGGCCATGGCCGTCCCGCGGGCGGGCGCCGGCTCCTCGCGGGCCGAGGCCGGCACCGACATCATCAGCAGAGCGACCGCCGCAAAGGACAGCCAGAAGCCCGGCTGCAGCAGGGCCCAGGGCTCGAGCAGGGTCACGGCCACGGCAGCGGCCAGCAGCACGAGCGGCGCCGGCCAACGCACCGCGCCGGCCCGCAGCGCCACCACCACCGCCAGCATCAGCACCGTGCGCTGCGCCGGCACGCCGAAACCCGCCAGCAGCGCATAAGCGAATGCCAGCGCGAGCCCGCCCCAGCGCGCCGCGGCCGGCGCCGGCCAGGCCAGCGTCAGGCGCGCGCTGCGGCGCCAGACCGCGCCCACGAGGGCGCCGGCCAGCCACGCGAACATCGTCACGTGCAGGCCGCTGATGCTCATCAAGTGCGCGACGCCGGTGACGCGGAACAGGTCCCAGTCGTCGCGGTCGATAGCCGCCTGGTCCCCGACGGCCAGGGCCGCGACCACGCCCGCCGCGCCGGGATCCTCGACCCTCAGCAGGATGGCGTCGCGCACGCGCTGCCGCAGCCGCTCGACGGGGTGCGCGGCACCGGAGCCAAGGAAGCGCACGCCCGGCCGAACGTAGCCCGTGGCGCGCAGGTCCTGTTCGAACAGCCAGCGCTCGAGGTCGAAGCCGTGCGGGTTCATCGGCCCATGGGGACGTTTCAGGCGCACGGTCAGCTCCCAGCGGTCGCCCGCCACCAGGGGCTGCGAGGGCCGGCTGAGCAGTGACTCGCCGTCGAACCCGTGGAGCCAGGCCAGCGACAGGCGCGCGGGCAGCCAAAGCGCCGGAACCGGCGATGGGCTGCCGGCCAGGCGCGCGGACTCGAGCTCGAACACGAAGCGCGCGCCCTGCAAGGACAGGCGCGGCAACTCGGCCACGGTGCCGGTGACGACGAGGTCGCGGCCTTCGAGCTCCGGCGCGAGCTGCGCGGCCAGCCGAAACTGGGCACGGACGTCGGCCAAGGCAAAGCCACCCAACAACAGGCCCAGCACCGCGAGCGCCAGCGCAAGGGCCCGCCCCGCCGCAGATACCGCGCGCCGCCCCGACACGACTGCCAGGGCCAGCAAGGCCAGGCTGACGGCGCACCAGACACCGGCTTGCGCCGGGGTCTGCACTTCGGCCTGCTGCAATTGCAGCGCCGTGCCGGCCAGCCAGGCCAACGCCAGCACTGCCAGCCCAGCCGCGCCGACGTGAACCGCACCCATCGGGCCAGTGTAGGATCCTCCGGCTTCCTGCAGGAGACCCCCATGTCCATCGCCCAGAGACTCGCCGCCCTCGACATCACCCTGCCCGCTGTGGCCGTGCCGGCGGCGGCCTACGTGCCCTTCGCGCGCACCGGCAACCTGGTCTTCCTCTCCGGCCACATCGCGCGCAAGGACGGCAAGCCCTGGGTCGGTCAGCTCGGGCGCGAAATCGGCACGGCCGAAGGCCAGGCCGCGGCGCGCGCGATCGCGATCGACCTGCTGGGCACGCTGCAGGCGGCCATCGGCGACCTCGAACACGTGCGCCGCATCGTCAAGGTGATGAGCCTGGTCAACAGCGTGCCCACCTTCACCGAGCAGCATCTGGTGACCAACGGCTGCTCCGAGCTGCTGGTGCAGGTCTTCGGCCCGGACATCGGCGCGCACGCGCGCAGCGCCTTCGGCGTGGCGCAGATCCCGATGGGCGCGTGCGTCGAGATCGAGATGATTGCCGAGGTGGGCTGACAGGCCGAAAGTCGTTCGCCCATGCCCGCGAGGCGGCACAAGCTCAGCGTCTGAGCGCGCCCACCTGCTCCCGAGCCATCACACGCAGCGCAGCGCGCCTGGTACCCCCCCTTGAGTCTGGCATTCCTGCACCGTTTTCCTGCCGCGACCCTGGCGGCGATGGCCGCTGCCAGCCTCGGCGCCGTGGCCTTGGCGCTCGTGTCGCAGCACGTCTTCGACATGCAGCCCTGCCCCTGGTGCGTGCTGCAGCGGCTGGTCTTCGTCCTGATTGCACTGGCAGCCGGCGTCGGCGCGCTGTGGCGCGGGCCAGCCGGGCGCAGCGCCGCGGCGGGCGTGGCCGGACTGCTGGCGCTGGCCGGTGTCGCCGCCGCGCTGTGGCAGCACTTCGTCGCCGCCGCGACGTCCTCTTGCAAGCGCACCTTGGCCGACCGCATTGTCAGCGGCTTGCAGCTCGACGCGCTCGCGCCCGAGGTCTTCGCGCCGCGGGCCTCCTGCGCCGAGGCTGCGGTGGACCTCCTCGGTGTGTCCTACGAATTCTGGAGCCTGGCGCTGTTCGCGCTGCTGGCGCTGGCCGCCCTTGCGCTGGCGCTGGGACTGCGGCGTCCGCATCAGGGATAGCCCGCTCGGCACCGCCTCAGGGCGCTGCCAGAATTCACGGCCACAGACCGCTCCAGCCGCTGGACGCTGCGCGGCGGAAGGGGACGAGCATGCGCGAGCCCGCGACAGTCACCTCGGCGCCGATGGCGCCTGACGCACCCGGCACACGGGATGCGCCTGGCATGCCCGTGCGCTCCACCCCGGCCGGCATGGCCGCACACGAGCCCGATCCGCCCGAACTGCGCGCCTTTGTCGAGGCCCGCTTTGTCGACATCTTCCTCGAGAACAGCCCGCGCGCGCAGTGGGGCGTGCTGGCTGCAGGAGGGCTGATGGCGCTGATCTGGTCGCACAGCGAGCCGTCGATGCTGCCCTGGGTCTGGTGGTCCCTGGTCGGCGTCATGACGGCCTGGCGCATCGGCCGTTCAGCGCACTTCGTCCGCCACGCAACGCCCGGCGGGCAGCCGGCACGCATCACCACGCTGCTGGCCTTCAACGGCGTGCTGATGTCCCTGCCGCTGACGGGCTTCGCGGCCATGAGCGAGCTGCAGCAGGCCGCGCTGTCGATGATCCTGTTCGCGATGGCCACCGCCGGCGTGGCCACGACCTCAGGCCAGCTGCGCAGCTTCCTGGCCTTCAGCGCGCCGCTGCTGCTGCCTCTGGCCGCCTGCTGGGCCTTCACCCCGCACCCCGACGAGTCGGCGCTGACCGCCGCCGGCCTGGCGGCGCTGATCCTGGCCTTTCTGGGCGTGCTGACGGCGGTCGGGCGGCAGCAGCATGCCGTGTTCCAGGAGTCCTGCCGCATCCGCTTCGCCGAGCAGCGCCTGAACCGCGAACTCGAGGCGGCCATCGAGCGCGAGACCGAAGCCCACCGCGCGAAGACGCAGTTCCTCGCCGCGGCCAGCCACGACCTGCGCCAACCCATCCACAGCATGAACATGCTCGTGGCGGCGCTGGGGCTGCGCGAACTCGAGCCGCGCGCGCGCGAAATCGCGCGCCTGCTGGGCACCGTGAGCCAGACCCTGTCGGGCCAGCTCGACGCGCTGCTCGACATCTCGCGCCTGGACGCGGGCACGGTGCAACCGGCGCTGGCGCCGGTGCGGCTGGACGAGCTCGCCGGCTCGCACCACCAGGCACTGCAGCCGGTGGCGGCTGCGCGCGGCCTGGACTGCGCCCTGACCGGCGGCGAGGCGCTGCCGGTGCGCACCGACGCGGCGCTGTTGCTGCGCGTGCTGAGCAACCTGACCGACAACGCGCTGAAGTACAACCGTCCGGGCGGGCGCATCACGCTGCGCACCTGGCGCGATGGCGGCGAAGCCTGCGTCGAGGTCGCCGACACCGGCATCGGCATCCCGCTCGAGGAGCAGGAACGCGTCTTCCGCGAGTTCTACCAGGTCGGCAACGTGGAGCGCGACCGCGCCAAGGGGCTCGGGTTGGGCTTGT
>CAIRBF010000380.1 GCA_903876715.1 uncultured beta proteobacterium | reverse complement strand
CACATCAAAAAGACCAACTGCATGGTCATTTTTATCAACCAGATCCGCATGAAGATCGGCGTCATGTTCGGCAACCCCGAAACCACCACCGGCGGCAACGCGCTGAAGTTCTACGCCTCGGTGCGGCTGGACATCCGCCGCACCGGCAGCATCAAGAAGGGCGAAGAGGTCATCGGCAGCGAGACCAAGGTCAAGGTCGTCAAGAACAAGGTCAGCCCGCCTTTCAAGACCGCCGAGTTCGACATCCTCTACGGCGAGGGCATCAGCCGCGAGGGCGAGATCATCGACATGGGCGTGAACGCCCGCGTGCTCGAGAAGTCCGGCGCCTGGTATGCCTACAACGGCGAGAAGATCGGCCAGGGCAAGGACAACGCGCGCGAGTTCCTGCGCGAGAACGCCGACGTCGCGCGCGAGATCGAGAACAAGGTCCGCGAGGCCATGGGGATCCCGCCCGTACCCACGGGCGAGATTCCGGCAGCCTGAGCGGGCGCCGGCTTCATACCCCAGTGGCTCCTGGACGCCTGGCGTCGCGCACGTGAAGCCCCGCGCTGCGATCTCATTGCGCCAGCGAGCGCTTCAGCACCTGGCGCAGCGCGATCACACGCGCCAGGAACTGCGCGCCAAGCTGCTGCGGTGGTCCGAGGCACGCGAAGCGATCGCCAGTGCCACCGTCCTGGCCACCGGTGGCGCACCGGCCTTTGCCACGTCGCAGGCGTCACCCGCGTCGGCCGCCGAGATCGACGCGCTGCTCGATCAATTGCAGCAGGGCGGGCAGCTGTCCGATGCCCGCTTCGTCGAGAGCCGCGTCCACGCCCGCGTCGGACGCTTCGGCAACCGGCGCATCGAGCATGAATTGCGCCTGCACGGCGCCGAAGCGTCGCCGGCTCTGCGCAGCGAGCTGCAAGCCAGTGAGTTCGACCGTGCCTGCGCCGTCTGGAAGCGCAAGTTCGGTCATCCGCCGACCGATGCCGCCGAACGCCTGCGCCAGATGCGTTTTCTCGCCGGCCGGGGCTTTGGCGCCGAGACGGTCGGACGCGTGATGCGGCATGGCCTCGACCATGAGCTGCAGCCCGACGCGGACGAGGCAGCGTCCAGGACCGGGAATGGCCTGCCGCCGGCAGCCGTCGCTGAAGCCGACGAGGACGGACGCGGCAGCCGACGGGACTGACCCGCACCCCGCCCGCGGCCGGCTGCACCGGGCTGAGCGAAGCGGGCCCCATGCTAAAGTGCCTTTGCAGTGCAGGGCAGGCCCCGGATGAAACTACCCGCTGCGCTACCAAATGGCGGTAGGTCACGCCGCCACCTGCACCCCAGATCCCGCTTCGGTCATGCCTTCCCCTTCCGACCCGCCCAAGCGCAAGCTGCTGCATCGGCGCTCCTTGCAGGTCGAGATCTACGCGCTGGGCGGTGAGCGGTGGGAGGTGTGCGCAGAGCTCACCGACGTGAAGACTCGCGACCACGAGATGGTCGACGGCCCGCGGCGCGCAGGCACTCCCATCCACGACCTCAGCCTGCGCCTGGTGATCGACGCCCAGATGAATGTGCTCGAGTCGGGTTCGAATTCGACCTGGGTGCCCTACCCGGGCCACTGTGCCGAGCACGGTGATGCCTATGCCACGCTCACAGGCTTGAACCTCGCGCGCGGCTTCCGCCGCGAGTTGGCCCAGCGCCTGGGCGGCACGCTGGGTTGCACCCACCTGACCGAACTCGCGCAAGTGCTGCCTTCGGCGGTGATCCAGGGCATGGTCGGCGAAACGATCCACCCGCGCGACTTCGCCGACTCCACCACCCCGCCCTTCCCGCTCGACCGCTGCCACGCCCTGCGTCGCGACCGAGAGGTCGTCAGGCTGCACTACCCTCGCTGGTACCGTCAGCCCCACGCCAACAAGGGCACCGACAATGAAGCCGAACAGGCGGGGCACGCCTTGCGCTGAGCAGGGTCTGTCCATTCCATTTCCAGCCACACGCCAGAGACGAGGGCCATGAAGATCCACGAATACCAAGGCAAGGAATTGCTGCGCCAGGCTGGCGTGCCGGTCCCGCGCGGACTGCCCGCCTTCACGGTGCAGGAGGCGGTCGAGGCCGCGCAGAAGCTGGGCGGCAGCGTCTGGGTCGTCAAGGCACAGATCCATGCCGGCGGCCGCGGCAAGGGCGGCGGCGTCAAGCTCGCGCGCTCCGTCGAGGAGGTCCGCACCTTGGCGGGCCAGATCCTGGGCATGCAGCTCAAGACGCACCAGACCGGCCCCGAGGGGCAGAAGGTGCGGCGCCTGCTGATCGAGGAAGGCGCGGACATCCGCAAGGAGTACTACCTCGCCGCGCTGACCGACCGCGCGACGCAGAAGGTCGCTGTCATGGCCAGCTCCGAGGGCGGCATGGACATCGAAGAAGTCGCGCACAGCACGCCCGAGAAGATCATCAAGGTCTTCGTCGACCCGCTCACGGGCCTGACCGAGGCGCAGGCGCAGCAGCTGGCAGAGGGCATCGGTGTGCCGGCGGACAGCCAGGCCGAGGCGCGCGAGGTCTTCCGCAAGCTCTACGACTGCTACATGGGCACCGACGCGAGTCTGGCCGAGATCAACCCGCTGATCCTGGAAGGCAACGGCCGCATCAAGGCGCTGGACGCGAAGTTCAACTTCGACGCCAACGCGCTGTTCCGCCACCCTGAGATCGTCGCCTACCGCGACCTGGACGAGGAGGATGCCGCCGAGATCGAGGCCAGCAAGTTCGACCTGTCCTACATCAGCCTGGACGGCAACATCGGCTGCCTCGTCAACGGCGCTGGTCTGGCAATGGCGACGATGGACACGATCAAGCTCTTCGGCGGCGAGCCGGCGAACTTCCTCGACGTCGGCGGCGGCGCCACGGCCGAGAAGGTCACCGAGGCCTTCAAGATCATGCTCGGCAACCCCAACGTGAAGGGCATCCTGGTCAACATCTTCGGCGGCATCATGCGCTGCGACACCATCGCCCAGGGCGTGATCGCGGCCTGCAAGGCGGTGAACCTGACGGTGCCGCTGGTCGTGCGCATGAAGGGCACGAACGAGGACATCGGCAAGAAGATGCTGGCCGAATCGGGCCTGCCCATCATCAGTGCCGACACGATGGCCGAAGCGGCGGCGAAGATCGTCGCCGCCGTGAAGTAAACGCCCCGAGGGAAGCGAACATGTCCATCCTGATCGACAAGAACACCAAGGTCATCACCGAGGGCATCACCGGCAAGACGGGCCAAT
>CAIRBF010000379.1 GCA_903876715.1 uncultured beta proteobacterium | reverse complement strand
GCATTGCTCGGGCAGGCGGCGCTCGAAGATGCCGTGTTCTTCACCGATCCGTTGGCAGCGCTCGAGTGGTGCCTGGCCGAGTGCCCGCCACTGGTGCTCGTGGACGACGCGATGCCCGGTCTGGGCGGGTTGGCGTTCATGGAAAAGCTGCGCGTGGGCGCACCCGGCCGCGATGCCGTCGTGGCGCTGCTCAGCAGCCAGGCCGATGCGCCGTTGTGCGAGCGCGCTCTGGCGGCCGGCGTCGCGGACGTGATCGTCAAGCCGCTGGCCGACCGGCAGGTGGTCGGGCAGTTGCGCAGCCTGGCCGCCTTGACGCACCGGCGGCAGCTCGAATGGACAGGGACGATCGCGCAGGCCTCAGCGCTGGTGCGTCGCGTGGTCTGCAGGGCGTCTTGGCTCGTGCTGCCGGCGCTGCGCGGCTGTGCGCTGGCCTACGGCCTGCGTCCGCCGCAGTGCGACGTGCTCGAGGACGCGTGGCATCGGCTGGAGGTTTCGAGCCTGGCGCCGCCGGCACAGGCGGGGCCTTCTGACACCACCGCGGCGGCCCGGCATGCGCAGGCGCTGCGCGCACTGGCGTGGGCCGAACGGGGCCGATCGGCGCGTCAGGCCGGGGCCGGGCGGGTCGATGCCGGCCTGTGGGCGGCACAGATGCTCCTGTTCGGCAACGAACACTGGGACGGCGGCGGCGCTCCCGTGGGCTTGCGCGGGGCCGATATCCCGGTGCCCGCGCGCCTGTTCCACCTGGTCAATAGTTACGGCCTGCTTCGCGCAGGCGACGCGGCCGGTGGAGCCGCCTTGCCTGACGTGCACGCTCTGCGCCTGGTGCAGGCCTGGTCAGGGGTGGAGTTCGACCCTGAAATGGTGGCTTGCCTGTACCGTTCGTCCGGCCGCTGAACGGCCTTCCATGCAGCCTGTGGCACCCGTCGAACCAGTGAGTGATGCGGCACAGTCCTGTTCGTAACCCGCATGCGGGCATCGTCCCTGCCCCCGCTCTCGAGCGGTTTCTGCGGCGCAGCCATCCGGATGCCGTGGTCACCTCGCTGGCCATGGTGCGCGGCCGTTGGCAGACGGAGGTCCACCGGTTCCGACTCGAAGTCCAGGGGCGGTGCGCCGACTACCTGCTGCGTTTGTATATGGGTGTGGACACGGTACAGCGGTGCCGCCGAGAAGCCGAGGTCCTGCAGGGCTTGGGTCGTGTCGGGTTCGGTGTTCCCGCACTCCTCGCGCACTGCCTGGACCCGTCCGTGCTCGGGCTGCCTTTTCAGGTGATCCTGCAGATCCAAGGACGGACCATCGCACAACAACTCGCCGAGCCCGGCCCGGCGGCACAGCTGGAGGCATGCGTCAATCGCTGTGCGGTTCTGCTGGCGAGACTGCACGCCCTGGACGCCGGCCATATCTTGCCGGCGTCCGATCCCGCCTTGTCCTGCCCGCCGGCGCTGTTCTTCAGCCGGATGTCCGACCGGGCCCGGTCCTTGTTCCTGGGCGTTTACAGGTTGCCCGAGTTCGCGCCGGTGCTGGATTGGATGGACGTCGCGCTGGCCTCGGTGAGGTGGACAACGCCAGTCCTGAATCACAACGATTGCCACCCGGGCAACATCATCTGCGGCGCGGATGGCCTGGACTACCTCGTCGACTGGACGGATTTCGGGGTCACGGACCATCGCCACGACTTGGGGTGGACCCTCATGCTGGCGCGGGCCTACCTGGGCAGGCCGGGGCGCGACGCGATGCTGCGCGCTTACGAGACGGCCTGGGGCCAGCCGGTTGAACAGGTAGAGTTGTTCGAAGTGATGGCGGCGCTGAGGCGCCTGCACCTGCGCGGGCTGACTGCGTACGCCGCGCGCAGCGCGATCGGGCTGCAACCCTTTCTCGAGATGCACGAGCCGCTCGAGTCCGCGCATCTTCGAGCCGTCTATGAAATGGTCCCCGAGATCACCGGGCTGCGCCTGCCCGTGGTCGAGCGCAGCCTGCACGCGCTGTGAAGGCCACCGGATCTCGGGTGTCTAAAGTCCGACAGGTTGGCGTTGCCCGAGGCGAGCGCCGTTGCAACATGAAATGATGAGAGAACTTCTTGGGTTTGGGTGCAACGCCCTGGCATTCTGCGTGGAGGGAATGGATCGGCCCTTGCACCGTCAACAGCCGCGTGGAGGCCCGCCATGACCACGATCGCGCTGCTCGAAGACGAGTCGACGCTGCGGGAGGAGATCGCCGACTTCCTGACGAGCCGGGGACACCGGGTCCGGCAGGCCGGGACGCTGGCCGAGTTCGCCCAAGCGGTGCAGGGCGCGCGCCTGGTGATCCTGGATGTGGTGCTGCCCGACGGCACCGGTCATGACGCCATGCGCATGGCGCGGTCGCTGCACACGCAGCTCGGGATCGTCATGCTGACCGCGCGTGGCGCGCTGGCAGACCGGCTCGAAGGCTTTGCGGGGGGCGCGGATCACTATCTGGTCAAACCGGTGGATCTGCTCGAACTCGCAGCGATCGTGGAGGCCGTGCTGCGCAGGATAGGCGCGGACTGGGTCTACAGGGAGTCGGCGTCCGAACTGGTCGATCCGCAGGGGCGCCGCCTGGCCCTGACGCGCCAGGAGTGCGTTCTCTTCCGCGAAGTGGCCGACGCCGGAGCCGGCGCCGTCGTCCAGCGGCGCCAGCTCGTCGAGGCCTTGGGAGGCCACTGGGCGAGCTATGACCTGCGCCGGCTCGATACGATGGTCAGCCGCCTGCGGTCGCGGTGGCGGCAGCAGACGGGCGACGAACTGCCGCTGCGCACACTGCACCGGGAAGGCTATTCCTTCGGCGCCGTGATCAGCTCGTTGTGAGCACCCCCAAGGGGCTGGGCGTCGCCCGTCCCGCCCCCCGCGGGGCCAAGAAACAGGCGACAGCCCGGGCTGCTCACACAGGCAGCGGCGGTGCGCCAGGCAGGCGGATCGTGCCGGCAAAGCCCTGCCCGGGCGGGCTGCCGAGGGTGAGCGTGCCGCCTTGGAGCTCGACGAGTCGGCGGGCCAGCGCCAGCCCCAGGCCGCTGCCCTCGGTGGCGCGCGCCGTCTCGCCCCGATAGCCGGGCTCGAACAGCTTGGCGAGTTCGTCCGCCGAGACTCCGGGCCCGTCGTCGGCGACCTCCAGCACGGTTTCTTCCCGTGCTCCGGCGCGGTCGAAGCGCGCCGTGAGCCTGACAGCGGTCCCTGGCGGGGTGTACTTCACGGCGTTCTCGGCCAACACGCTCAGTGCCAGGCGGGTGAGCACCGGGTCGCACCAGGTGCGTTCGGCGCCGCTGTCCACCATGGCCTGCAGGGCGTGGTGGTCGCTGCCCAGGCGCGCCATGGCCACGGCGTCTTCCAGCAGTTCCAGTGTCGGGGCCTGCTCGAAGCGCGTGATCGCCGCCACCGACATGAACCGGTCTTCGCGCAGGTTCTCGTTCAAGAGCTGGGACAGCCGTTGACACGCGTCGTGGATCTTGCGATAGCGCGCCCTGACGGGCTCGGGCACGGCCGGCTCCTGCAGCAGCAGGTTCTGGGCGGTGGCGTAGATCACCGCCACCGGGGTGCGCAACTCGTGCGAGATGGTTCCGAACAGGACGCGCTGTTCTGCCAGGACCCGGCGCTCCAGCTCCAGCGTGTCACGCACGCGCCGCATGGCGCTGGCGACCTGCTCCGTGCGCTGCGCGACACGAAGTTCCAGCTCGCGCTCGGTGCGCCTGGACAGCGACAGGGCGCGCGCCTGGGCGCGGTCTTTCGACCGTCGCAACGCCTCGACGCGCCGGCTGATGCCGAAGTTCAGCACCAGCAGGTAAAAGGCCAGCCCGAAGAAGTAGGCGCTGTCCGTCCACAGGTTCGGTTCCAGCACGCCCAGGTTGCGCAGCAGCTTCAGCGCCACCGCCGCGAACGTCGGCGTCATGGCCACCAGCAGCAGGCGGGCCGCCGCCACTCCCTGCAGGCTGCGCCACACCAGGACGCCGGCAAGGACGGGTGCGCTCAAGGCCTGCAGCGCGCTGAATGCGGGGCGGATCCACGGTGGCGAGAGCGTCAGGTCGATCAGCACCGACAGGGCGGCCGCCCCGGCCACCGCCACGACCACTCTTCGCGGCCAGCGCCTGGAGCCGTCCAGCAACTCGATGAACCCGAACACAAAGAGGTAGGTGGCGGGCACGCTCATCATCCAGAACGCCACCAGCAGCGAGTGGTTCAGCGTCGGCCAACCGTTCAGCACGTGAGCGTGTCCGAAGCCCTCGACCAGCAGGATCGCGCCGAAGCTGACCGTGGCGTACAGGGCGAACAGGCCTGTCGGTGTGTCGCGCGTGGCCTGGAACAACCACAGGTTGCTCAGGACGAGCACCACGTGCAGCGCGAACAGCGCCCCCCACAGCAGGTGCTCGCCCAGCGCCGCTTCGAGGAATGCGGCGGGTTCCCAGAGCACCACGCTGAAGGTCTGGTTGTGGGTGCCGGCCACCCGCAGGTAGAACGTGACCTCCCCCTGAGGCGGCAGGTCGACCCGAAAGACGACGTTGCGATGGCGGACGTCACGCGCTGACATCGGGTGGCGATCGCCCGCGGTGCGCGCCGAGAAGCCCCCGCCAGCCTGTGGCCAGAACAGCGTGGCCTCATCGATGCCCGGCAGTTGAAGCTCGAGCAGGCGCTCGCCAGCGCGCGCCGGGTCGGCACGCAGCGTGTGGCGCAGCCAGACCGCGCCGTCCACGTAGCCCAGCGCGGGCGGGCCGGGCAGGGATTCGAAGCGCAGGTCATCGAGCTTGGTGATCGTCAGCGCGCGGCTGCGGTCGATCGCGACCGACCAGCCGGTGTCCAGCGCCTGCTGCCGGCTGTCGTCCGCCCCGCCGGGCACGCAGGCGCTCAGCAGCAGCGAGATGGGCAGGAGCAGCAGGAACAGCAGCGCCTGGCCGATGCGGGCCTTGCGAACTGCTTGCGCGTTGCGACGGCTTGCCACGTTTTGTTCCGAAAAAAGAGTTCTGTCATTTTCTTGCATCACTAACATCGGATCCCAATGCCCAGATAGAGTCAAGTCAGAGAAACCATATCTGCGTGGGGTCGGGGTCTGCCGTGTGCGACTTCTGGCTTCCGCGCTCTGCGGCGGGCCCTGGGCCTTCCGCGACGTGCACGAGTGAAATCGATGACATCCTCCAGTCAAACGCCCCGCCCCCACCGCAGAGCCGGCCGCCGATCGTCTCGGTCCAGCCTCTTTGCCGGACCGAGACGGGCGGCGCTTCGGCCTGTCGTGTCGCGCGTTCGTGACGCGTTCCGTGTCGAGGCCCTCGAGCCGCGCGTGCTCCTCTCGGCCGACCCGCTGCTCGCGCCGCTGAAGTCCGTTGGCAGCATCGACGACTGGCTGACCGAGGAACTGCTGCGGGACGCGGCGACGACCGAAGGCTTGTCCGGCCGGGAAGCGGCCTCGCTGTCGTCGATCGACGCGCTCAAGGGCGTGCTGGTGGGCATCGACGGCGGGCCGATCCTGATGGATGCCAGCCTCGCCACCGACGGCTTCGTCTCGGCCGAGCCGGGGCACGCGGGTGGCGTGGAAGTCGACCCCGAAGCGGCACGCGACAGCCTGCTGCCGCTGGGTTCGGCCGCCGGCTGGGGGGGCGAGGAGGTCCAGTGGTCTCTCGGCAACCCCGCGGCCGCGGATGCCGACGGGTGGGACATCGCGCTGCACGATGACCTGTCCACCGAGCCGGAGGTGCTGCCCCAGCCCTGGGCGGAACTGCGCCTGCTGCAGTCGCCGGACCTGCGCATGGACTTGGCGCGGCTGGCGGGCGACGGCACCCTAGTGGCCGGCGAGCTGCGCATCGACGCGGACGAGGTCCTCGGCGGCTCGGGCGCCTTCGGTGGCGCGCTGACGGTGGACGGGACGCTCAGCCCTGGCTACTCGCCGGGCGTGATGTCCTATGGGCAGTTGACGCTCAACGCGGGCTCGAAGACCGAGTTCGAGATCGGCGGCTCGGCGGCCGGCACCGGCACCGGGTTTCACGATCAGATCAACGTCACGGGACAGCTGCTGCTCGACGGCAACATCTCGGTGAGCCTGATCGACGGCTTCCGCCCGGCCGACGGCCAGGTCTTCAACGTCCTGAACTACGGCAGCGTCGGCGGTGCCTTCGCCAGCGGCAGCGGTCTGGTCGACGCCGGCAATGGCGTGTTCTTCGAGATCGTCGCCGGCGCGCAGAGCCTGGACCTCAAGGCGCACGTGCTCGACCCGACGGTCACCGCTCTGGTCGACGCGCTCACCTCCGCGGTGGGCGCCAACGATGCCGCGCTGCATGACCGCGTCGGCACCTGGTTGAACTTCGACTACTTCCGCGACAACACCAGCTTCAGCTTCAACGGCGACATCGCCCTCGGCCAGGGCCTGAGCCTGAGCGGCGCGGCGACGATCGGGTTCACCAACGACTGGGTCTTCGGCACCCGCACGGTGGACGTCTTCACCCTCGGCCTGGAGAACGCCTCGGGGGCCTTCGGGCTCGAGCCCGGCAGCACCAGCGGGGTGGGGCTGAACTTCTCCGACATCGACCTGGGCGTGCTGTGGCTGCGCGACGAGGCCACCGACGGCGACGCCGGCTGGGTCTGGGCCGAAGGCCAGGTCGGCGGCCTCAGCGTGGCCGGCGGCAGCGGCGTCTCGCTGACGGCCTCGTCGCTGTCGCTGGACTTCGCGCTCGGGCTGGGCAGCATCGGCGGCCAGTCCAACGACAGCCTGCTCAGCCTGGCGGCGAGCCCTCGCACCCTGGCGGTCGGCTCGACGACCTACACCTTCGACAGCGCCGAGACCAGCGAACGCGCCGCGCTGTCGGGCACGGTGACTTCACTCGCCCTGGGCAGCCTCGTCACCCTGTCGGGGACGATGGGCTTTGCCTCGTCGGCCGAGGGCCTGCGCGTGGCCGGCAGCGGCATCACGGCCCGCATGGGTGCGGGCGGCGTCAGCGCCGGTGTCGACAACGGCAGCTTCGGTCTGGTGCTGAACGACAACGGCACCTATGTGCTCGAGGCCTCGGGCGGGTTCCATCTGAGCGGCGGGGACTTTGGCGGGGTCAGCGCCACTTCCGCCGCGCTGCGGCTGAACACCACTGGCAGCGCGCAGGCGTCCCAGACGCTGAAGGTCGGGGGTTACACCCACGCCCTCGGCGCCATGAATGCCCTGGCGGACCCGGTGGTCCGTGCCACGGGGCTGCAGGCACGGCTCGGCGACGCCATCGGCATCGCGGGCGATTTCTCCTTCGAGCGTGATGGCGCCACGGGACAGATGCAGGCGCTCGCCAGTGGAGCCAGTGCGTATTTGCGCGCTGGTGAACTGCGCGCGGGTGTCAGCGGTGCGAGCCTGGCGCTGGTCATCAGCAACGATCCGCAGCAAGGCGGCGTCCTGCTGGAAGCCTCCGGTGCGGTCGACATGGCGCTGGGCAGCGCTGCTTCGATGTCTGCGTCGTCAGCTTCACTGCGATGGAACAGCACGGGCCAGGATGCATCGAGCCGCGCGGTCCAGGTGGCGGGTGTGGCCTATACCTACGGTGCGATGCCGGCCGGTGTTCGGTCTGTGGCGGTCAGCGGCGCTGCCCTCGCGGTGGGCGATTTCTTCCGAGCCAGTGGCAGCCTCTCCGTGGTGCGTGAGAGTTCCGCGGTCAAGCTGGGCGACCTGCCGAGCACGCAGGCCAACGAGGCGGCCACGCCGGTGGTGGTGGAGCAGTTGCTGATCGGCGGCAGCGGGCTGAGCGCGTTTGCGGGGATCAACGGCGGCAGCCCGGATGCGACGGGTCTGAACCTG
>CAIRBF010000378.1 GCA_903876715.1 uncultured beta proteobacterium | reverse complement strand
TGGCAGTTCGGGCAGACAGGTCTCAGGTCCGCCACGGGATCGAGCACGTACTCCTGGCCGATCTCGGCAAGCGGCTTGAGGTGATGAACGTGGATGAAGTCCTCGCCAATGTCGCCGTAAGTGCGCTGAAAGTCGAAGTCGCACACTACACACGCCAACCCCCAGTGTTGAATGCACCGATGCCGCGCGGTACGGTCGCGCTCGTATCGGTGCGTGTCAAGCTAGTTGTCGCCCGATTTATGCGGCGAGTGCGCCTTTCACCGGTGCCGCCGCTCGATCCCCGGCAACGTCCTTGCGCTCAGGGTTCAGTGTCACGATCTTCTCGGGTGTCCAGTTCCTGGTTGCGCCCGACCAGCGCTGCGGGTTGCGCTCACGCGCTCGCTGGTACACCTCGTGCCGCGCAGCCAGGATGTCGCCGTCCAACCCGGCGTGGCGCTGTGCCGGGCTGACGTAGCGGATGCCGCTGTGTTTGTGATCATGGTTGTACCAGTGCACGAACCGCGAAGCCCAGTCCCGCGCGGCATTGAGGTTCGCGAACCCGCGCTCGGGGAACTCCGGCCGGTACTTGGCGGTGCGGAACAGGCTCTCGACGAAGGCGTTGTCGTCGCTGACGCGAGGGCGCGAGTAAGAGGGCTTGACCTTCAACCAGTGCAGCATCGCCAGCACCGTGGTGGCCTTCAGCGTCGCGCCGTTGTCGCCGTGCAGCACGGGCTTGGCCTTCATCGCGTGGATGCCCTCGGCCAGCGAGGTGCGCCTGAGCAGGTCCACCGCGTGATCGGCGCTGTCGGCGTCGTGCACCTCGAAGCCGACGATCTTGCGGCTGAAGATGTCAAGGATCAGGTACAGGTAGTACCAGCGCCCGGCCACCTCCGCGGGCAGGTAGGTCATGTCCCACGACCACACCTGCCGCGGTGCCGTGGCCACGTGCGTTGTCGGTGGCCTGGTCTTGCGCGGCGGCCGGGCGCGGCCTCTGTGGCCGGCCTGGCCATGAGCACGCAGCACCCGCTGAAGGGAGGATTCGCTGGCGAGGTACACCCCCTCGTCGGCCAGCGCCGGCACGATGCGCGCAGGTGGCATGTCGGCGAAGCGCGACTCGTTGGCCACCTCCAGCAGGCGCTGACGCTCCTGGGGCGTCAGCGCGTGCGCCGGGGTGGGGCGTACTGCTGCGGGCCGGCCATCGCCCGCCTGCAGGCCATCCCCAGCCTTCCAGCGCTGCAGCGTGCGCACGTCGATACCTGCCACCTCGCAGGCCTTGTGCAGCCGAGCGCCGCTGCGGTGCGCCACCTCGATGTCCTGGGCTATGTTGCGGCGATCTTCGAGTCCGATCATGCGTCCTCGCCCTTGCTGAAGATCGCCGCGACTTTTTTTGACAGTACCAGCAGGGCAGCAGTCTCGGCCAGGGCCTTGTCCTTGCGTCGCAGCTCGCGCTCGAGCTCTCGGATGCGGCGATGGTCCTGCTTGGTTTGCTGCGGGCTGGCGCGCGCCTCTTCGGGCTGGGCCAGCGCCTGTGTGGCGCTCTGGCGCCACTGCTGCAGTTGCTGCGGGTACACGCCATGTTCACGGCACCAGGCGCCGCGCGCGGTCTCGTCCAGCGCTGCCGTGCTGATCACGGCTTCCAGCCGCGCGGCAGCCGTCCATGCGCGTTCGGCCATCGGCTTGGCCAGTGCCTGGGCACGCCAGCGGTCCAGCGTGTCCGCAGAGATGCCCACATCGCGCGCCACCGCTTCCAGCGGCGCGCTCTCCGGCGGCAGCAGCCTGGCCACCGCGCGGTCCTTGAATGCTTGTCCGTATCGAGCCAATTCGTCCTCTGTCATCGCCCCCGGGTCCACAAAGTGCGGTGGCGCGCCAGGCTGTGGATTTGTGGACGATGCGCTTCGCGCACCGGTCAGCTTGCCGTGGACAACGCTGCCGCGTTGCCCACCGCGCCGACCTTCGCCCACAAGCTCCACAGCCTCACACCACCACTTGGAAGAACTTGGAAGTCAAAAACCAAGTTCTATCGGGGCGACAACTATTCTGACGCGGGGGGTTGTCCGCCCTCTGATGAAAGGCCGCAGCCTTCATGGGCCCGTCGATGGCACTGCTTGATCAGCTTCCCCTCTCATCGGGTTTCCACGCCCGCTCGACCGGTGCCGAGGTTCTGGCCGGCCTGGACCTGTCAGGCCGCGTGGCCATCGTCACCGGCGGCTACAGCGGCCTCGGTCTCGAAACCGCACGTGCGCTGGCCCGGTGCGGTGCACGGGTGTGGGTGCCGGTTCGCGACCGTGCCAAAGCCGCAGCCACGCTCGCAGGCGTCGAGGGCCGGGTCGAAACGGTCGACCTGGACCTGGGCGACCTGCGCTCGGTGCGCCACTTCGCGCACGAGGCCCGCACCACGCTGCCTCGGCTGGATCTTCTGATCCTCAATGCCGGCATCATGGCCGTCCCGGAGACCCGGGTCGGCCCAGGCTGGGAAGCGCAGTTCGGCACCAACCACCTGGGCCACATGGCGCTGGCACTCGAACTGGTGGGCCTCCTGCGCAGCACCGAGGGCGCGCGCGTCGTGGCGCTGTCGTCCACCGGCCACAAGATCAGCGGCGTCCGCTGGGACGACCCGCACTTTCGCAGCAGCGCCTATGACAAATGGCAGGCGTACGGGCAGTCCAAGACCGCCAACGCGCTGTTCGCCAACGCGATGAGCCGACGCCTGCGGCCCTCGGGCGGGCTGGCCTTCTCGGTGCACCCGGGAGGCATCTTCACGCCACTTCAGCGCCACCTGAGCCAGGCCGAGCAGGTGCGTCTGGGCTGGATCAACGAAGACGGTTCGCCCTTGGCCCTGGCCCAGTCGGGGTTCAAGTCGCCGCAGCAGGGCTGCGCCACCACGCTCTGGGCGGCCACCAGCGCCGCCCTCGCCGGCCGCCCCGGGGTGTACTGCGAAGACTGCGACATCGCGGCGCCCACCGACCGCGGCAGCCCCTTGGCACGCTATCGAGGCGTCGAGGCCCACGCCTGCGACGATGACGCCGCCGAGCGGCTGTGGAGCCTGAGCGCATCGATGCTGGCCGAAGCCTGAGCGACGCGCCGGCGGCCGGGTGGCCGAGCTCCCCGCAGACCATGCAGCCCGCTCGCCCGCCCCTCGACCGACATGAAACGTTTCTTCAACCTCCTCCTGACAGCCAGCCTGGCGGCCTTCACGCCACTGGCACCCGCCCGGTCGACCCCTGCGGCGTCGGATGCCACGGCCACAGTGCAAAACACGATGGCGCAACGCATGCAGGCGTGCGTCATCTGCCACGGCAAGGAGGGGCGCGCCACGAACGCGGGCTACTTCCCCCGCATCGCCGGCAAGCCTGAGGGCTACCTGTTCAACCAGCTGAAGAACTTCAGGGAAGGCCGCCGGCGCAACCAGGCGATGAGCCACCTGACGCAGTTCATGTCCGATGACTATCTGCGAGACATCGCCCGGTACTTTTCCAGCCTGGATCTGCCGTATCCGCCGGCCTCGGCACACAAGCTGTCCGACCGGCAGCGGAAAACCGCCGAGGAACTGGTCTTCAAGGGGGCGCCCGACCGCCAGATCCCGGCGTGCGTCTCTTGTCATGGCAGCCACATGGCCGGCCGCTTGCCCGCGGTGCCAGGCCTGGTGACCTTGCCAGCCGACTACCTGGTGGGACAACTCGGCGCGTGGCGCACCGGTTTGCGTGCCGCGGCAGCACCGGACTGCATGGCCGACATCGCTCAGCGGCTCACCGATGAGGAAGTGAGCGTCGTTGCCCGCTGGCTGTCAGCACAAAGCCTGCCGACGGGTACGAAGCCGGAGGTCGGTCCCCCCCAGCCGCTGCTGGCCCAATGCGGGAGCGGCAACGAATGAACGGGATGAACCCGTGCGGCGTGGCGCTGCGCGCCGGCGCCGTCGTTTTGGTCCTGGCGGTGCTCCTGGGTGCGCTGGTGGGCTGGCTGAACGTTCGCGGCGAGCTCACGCTGCAGGCCGGTGTCCCCACCACGCCGGCTTCCTCGGAAGTCATCGCGCGCGGGGCCTACCTGGCGCGGGCCGGCAATTGCCTGGGCTGCCACACGACGACTGCAGGCGCCGAATTCGCTGGCGGCCGCGGGGTCGCCACGCCATTCGGTATCGTCTTTGCCCCGAACATCACACCCGACGCCAGAACCGGCATCGGCCACTGGTCGGCAGATGAGTTCTGGCGCAGCCTCCACCATGGACGCTCGAAGGACGGACGTCTGTTGTACCCGGCGTTTCCGTACCCGAGCTTCACGCACGTCTCGCGCGAGGACTCGGACGCCCTGTACGCCTTCCTTCGGTCCGTGCCGCCGGTCGAGAGAGCCAACACACCGCACGCACTGCGCTTTCCCTACAGCACGCAGGCGGCGCTTGCCGTCTGGCGGGCGCTGTACTTTCGACCCGGCGGGTTCGAGCCCGATCCCGGACAGAGCGCCGAATGGAACCGAGGCAAGTACCTGACGCAGGGCCTGGGCCACTGCGCAGCCTGCCACTCCGGCCGCGACCTCCTGGGCGGCAGCAGCGTGAACGCGCAGTTCGGTGGCGGCCTGATGGCGGACGGCACCTGGTACGCGCCGTCCCTCGCATCGCCTGGCCAGGCGGGCGTTCAGCGCTGGCCCCGCGAACAGGTCGTCAGGCTGCTCAAGGACGGCGTGTCGGCACACGCGTCCGTCTCCGGGCCGATGGCAGAAGTGGTGTTCACCAGTACCCAACATCTGACCGAACAGGATCTTGACGCCATGGCGCGCTACCTGGCCACCATTCCCGTCGTCGAGGAGCAGCCCGCCAGGCAAAGTCCCGCGAGCGCAGAGGTGATGGTCGCGGGCCAGCAGGTCTATGAGCAGCACTGCGCCGCCTGCCATGGCGACCGGGGACAAGGCGTGTCAGGGATGTACCCCGCGCTGGCCGGCAACCGCGCGGTCACCCTCGCTTCGCATATCAACCTCGTGCAGCAGATTCGACAGGGAGGCTTCTCGCCGACCACCGCGGGCAACCGTCAGCCTTTCGGGATGCCGCCCTATGGGCAGGTGCTGAGCAACGACGAGATCGCCGCCGTCGCCACGTTCATGCGGCAGTCCTGGGGCAACGCTGCTGCGCCGGTCTCCCCCCTGGATGTGCTCCGCGTCAAATGAAACGGCGGTATCCGTCGAAGCGGGTCGATCACGCCGGCTCCATCGAAACAGCCACCCCGCTCAGCACGGCGTTGCCGGACAGCGGGTCTCGCGACTGGTCGTCCAGCAGGGTGTTGATGTTGGCTCCCGGACGCTGCGCGGCCACGCTCAGCTGCGTGCCGGGCAGGTCGTGACCCCAGCCGTGCGGCAGGCTCACCACACCGGGCATCATGTCCAGGCTGAGGCGTACCTGCGCCCTCAGCTGGCCCGCCCCATTGCGCAGCGTGGCCAGCGCGCCATCGCTCACGCCGTGGCGGGCAGCATCCTCAGGGTGAACCAGCACGGTGCAGCGCATGGGCCCCTTGGCCAGCGTGGGCAGGTTGTGCATCCAGCTGTTGTTGGTACGCACGTCGCGCCGGCCGATGATGACCAGACTGGGCGGTGCACGACCCACATCCGCAGCAGCACGCTGCAGGTCTTGCAGCAGGAGTGGCGGCGCCAGTTCCACCTTGCCGCTCGGTGTGCGCAGCATCTCCGGGATGCGGGGCTGAAGTTCACCCAGGTCGATGCCCCCCTCGGCGCTGGCCTCCATCACCTTGCGCAGGCTCAGCCCGTCCTTTTCTGAGCCGAAGCCGGCGCCATTGGGCCCGGCCCGCAGCGCCGCGTCGAGCAGGCGCTGCGGGCCTCGCAGGCCCCGCGTGGCGGCCATGACGGCATCGGCTTCGGGCCCGAACATCCGCTGCGTGTCGTCCTCGAACTGCGCGTCGTCCAGCGCGTTGGCGTCGCACTGTGCACCTTTGCCCTGGACGATGGCCGCGAGCTTCAACAGGGTTTGCCACTCCGGCGGTTGGTCTTGTGGAGGCGGCAGCACGGGGGCGCTGTAGCGCGCGTGATTGCGCCAGGACAACTGGGGGAAGGCCACGTCGTAGTGCAGGTCTTCAAGGGGTGAAGGCGCGGGCAGGATGACATCCGCGTGGCGCGTGGTCTCGTTGAGATAGATGTCCAGGCTGATCATCAGGTCCAGCGTTTCCAGGGCCGACGACAGGCGCGGCCCGTTGGGGCTGGACAGCACCGGGTTGGTGCCCACAGTGATGAGCGCACGCACCTGACCTTGGCCAGGCGTCTCGATCTCTTCTGCCAAACAGGTGATGGGCAGTTCACCGAAGACCTCCGGAGCGCCGCTCACCCGGGCGTGGTGGCGTCCGGTGCCCACCCCCTTGCCCACCCCGGGCTTGCCCGCCGTGTTGGCCGCAAAGGCGGCAGATTTGGCAAACAGCATGCCGCCCTCGACATCCAGGTGCCCTGTCAAGGTGTTGAGCACATCCACCAGCCAGCTTGCGAGCGTGCCGTACTCCTGCGTGCACGTGCCGATGCGGGCGTACACGGCGGCTCGCGGGGTGGTGGCCAACTGCCTGGCCAAGGCGCGGATGGTGGGGGCAGGCACGCCGCAACGCGAGGCCACCGACTCGGGCGTGAAGGGCGACACCGCAGCCTCGACGTCGCGCACACCGTTCACCCAGCTTGCCACCCGTCCCAGCGACACCAAGCCCTCGGCAAACAAGGTGTGCACCATCGCTGCCAGCATGAACACATCGCCGCCGGGGCGGATGAAGTGGTGCGCGTCGGCGATCGCGGCCGTCTCGGTGCGGCGCGGGTCGATCACGATCAGTCGGCCCCCACGCGCCTGCAGCGCCTTGGCCTTGCCCCTGAAATCCGGAACCGTCCACATACTGCCGTTGCTGGCCAGCGGGTTGGCGCCGATCACCAGAAGGAGGTCGGTGCGGCTGATGTCCGGCAGCGCGACGGACAGCCAGTGCCCGAACATCAGCCCGCTGGCCAGCTGCTTGGGCATCTGGTCCAGCGTCGAGGCCGAAAACACGTTCCTGGTGCCCAGCGCCCGGGCCAGCTTGGGGAAGTAGGTCAGCAGGCCGATCTTGTGCGCCGCGGGGTTGCCCACGGCCAGGGCAACGGCGTTGCGCCCGTGTCCCGCCAGCAGCGGCGGCAGACGCCTCTCGATTTCGGCAAAGGCTTCCTCCCAGGTGGCCTCCACATGCACGCCGTTGCGCCTGATGCGCGGGCTGCGCAGGCGGTCAGGGTCTTCATGCAGGTCTTTCAGTGCAATGGCCTTGGGGCAGATGTAGCCGCGGCTGAGCACATCGTCCTTGTGTCCACGGATGCTGATGACCCGCCGGTCGCGGACCTTGATCTCCAGGCCGCAGCAGGCCTCGCACAAGGGGCAGATGCGGTGGTGCGTGGTGTCGCTCAAGGTGAACCTTCCTGCTGCACTGCGTGATATCCGTTCCGACAAAATGTAATCCAGCGCGGTCCCTCAGGTGCCATTGCGCGCTGCAAGATTGCGCTCGGTTCACGACTCCCATCGTGGCACTTTCGGCTGCACGGCCGCGCGCCTGATGCCACGACGCGGACTGCAAGGCGTACGCCGCGGCGAGGCAGCGCGCACCACCGTCCCCGACCCGAAGGCGGCGTGTCCCAGCAATCGGGTCCACGGGCAGTCACCGACTCGTCCGTTCCGACGGCGCATCGGGGTGGTTGAACCATGAGCCCATGGCCCAACCAGGACGCCTCCGGGCGGCACCGGAAGGAGCCCGCCTCAGGAAAAAGAACCTGACCCAAGACAGTCAGACCACGCGGGCCCGACTCGATCCAGCAGGCCTGCTCGGCACCCGTTGTCGAGTTCCAGGTTGAATCTGCCGTCGCGTGCGTCCTGCATCTGCCATGGCGGGCCGCCAGGCGCGCAGGTCGGCAATCGTCTGGAGGCGAACGCGCAACGGCGTCCAACTGCTCCAGGGAACGCAATCTTCACCCGTCGCCTCTTGTCTTGATGCGCTGCAGGGCAAGAAAACCCAGGGGCCGCATCCCTGTGGAGCGCGCCTGTCCAGACCGCGGCTGCAGGCTGCGGTGCCATTGCCTGCTCCCCGTTCCGATTACGAATCGCTTCAATCTTTTATCTTATTTTCAGTCTTTCGCTTACTATTCGTTTGAATTCACATCAATGTCCTGACAGCACCCAGCAGCACCCGCCTGTCCGATGAAAGTCTCCGCAAGAGTCCCGCTTGCAGGAGATTTCGCCGGTCGATGCCCTGGACACGCCTGCGATTGGGACGTTCGTCCAACCTTGCCGTCGTTACCAGCAACGGGCCACCACGGGATGTACAGCGCTTTGGGTCCGAGCCTCGGAACCGTGTACGAACACATCCGCGAGGCCGCTGTCTGCCAAGACCTCGAGGGCAACCCTGCCCTCCTCCACGCGGCTCGAGGGTCCTGCTGGTCGCTCGAGCACATGCGCGTGGGCCCGAGCACCGACCCAGTTCCTGCGCTTTCGCGCGTCCATGTTCCTGCGCTTTCGCGCGTCCATGAGCGCGAGCCACGGCCCCCATTCAACCTGTCGAGGCCACCATGACGCCATCGAAGAAACAGTTCGTCGGTTCTCGCATTTCGCGCAGTCTTCATAGATTGCTGCGCAACATCTACCAAGCCGAGCCGCTCGAACAGCGGGTCTTGCTGTCAGCCGATCCGGCGGCAGCGGTCTCCCAACTGCTTTGGCAGGAAGGCGATACGGGGATGACGGCGCTGGCTGACGCCACCGTGGTCGCTTGGGAAGAGATCGCGAGGCCGGGCTCTTCCGAGGCCGCAGCGGGTGCCGACGCGACCGGACCAGAGTCGTTTTCCGTCGATGTGGCGGCCTATGACGAGGTCATGTCGCAGACCCGGGCGGCCTTCATGGACTCGTCGCTGGCCGCGCAGGACGCCGCCTATGCGCGGTTCATGGGCGAAGTCCTCGCGTCGCCCGGCATGCCCGCGGGCTCGGACCGGCCTGGTGATCGAGAAGACGCCGCGGGTGATCTGGTGCTCGGTGTACCGACAACGGATGCGCCCCCCGTGCCGGCGAGTCTGGCCCTCGGCGACCTGAAGCTCGAAGCCGATGCAGGCCCGTCCGCGCCTGCAGGCGTGGTCCCGGCGGCGCAGGATCGATGGCTGGAGGTCGGCCGCTTCGACCTGTCGGCGCTGCAAGCACTCGCCCCGGTCGGCTCGACGAGCAGCCTGATCGTCGACCGCTCCGCCACGCTGGCCGGCTCGGGCGCCTGGGCCGGGGCCGTGGCCAACGAGGGCACGCTCAGCCCCGGGTATTCGCCTGGCCTTCAGTCCCTGGGCAGCTACGCCCAGGCACCCGGCGCGGGGCTCGTGGTCGAACTCGCCGGAACCGCGCCGGACCGCTACGACAGGATCGTCGTCGCCGACCTGGCGCAGCTCGACGGCTCACTGAGCGTGGTTCTGCTCGACGGCTTCAGGCCCCAGGCGGGCGACGAATTCCGCATCCTCAGCTACGGCTCGGTGCAGGGGTCGTTCTCGACCATCACCGGCCTGGGCATCGGTGGCGGGATGTTCCTGGAATTCGTCCAGGACGACACCGGTGTCACGCTCGTGGCGCGTGCGCTGGGTGCACAGGGCACCTTGGCGCTGGGCGAAGGTGCTCAATCGGGCCGCCTGGACGCTTTCACGGATCTGGGCGCCTCCTTCCTGTCGGTGCAGTCCACGGCGGGCGCGATGCTGCGCCAGGTGGTACAGCTGCCGACAGCGCGGGTGGTCGTCGACGGCGGGGCCGGGCGAGACGCTGTCACCCTGGGCGACCTCGACCTCGGGGACACCGTGCTGGAGGTTCTGGCCGAGACGATCGACGTGCCCGCAGGCACGGAGATTCATTCACGGGCCGACATCATCTTGACGGCCGCCGACTTCAGCCAGGCGGCCCCAGGCTCCGACACGGCCTCGCTGACGGCGGCGGCGAGTGTGCTCATCAGCGGCAGCGTCGTCACCAGCGGACGTCTGGTCGCCCAGGCCAGTGCGGGTGCCGACGCGTCGGTGGCGAGCCGCTCGACCTTCGACCTCAGGCTCGACGCCACACTCGACGCCCAGGCCCGCGTGGCCCCAACGGCAACCGTCACGGCGTCGGCCTTCCTGCTGAAGGCGCTGGCCGATGGAGCCTACGGTGCCACGGCCGTGCCCGGGCTCTCGGCCACCGGGCAGACGGTGGTCGACGTGAGCCAGACCGCGCAGGCGGTGGTCGGTGCCGGCGCAACCCTGGGCATCGGCCGTGGGATCGCGCGCGAGGGCAGGAGCGACAGCCTGGTCGTCGAGGCTGGCAACGAAGCCGACATCTCGGTGTCGATGTTCAGCCAGGACAGCCTGGTCACCGGCATCACCGGGCTGGATCTGGTGCGCAGTCGCATCGCGCTGGACAAGACGACGACGGCCCTGCTCGGATCGGCCGATCCTCAGGCCGTCGCCGTGACCGTGGCAGGCTTACAGGGGCAGTCAGCCGGACCGGTGGCGGTGCGGGCCGACAGCGGCGGCACGGTGGAATCGGTGATCGTGTCGTCATTCATGGGCGTGCACGCGCTGGATGCCAGCGACAGCACCCAGGCGACGCTGGCCCATGCGCAGGTCGACGCGCAGGCACTGACCCTCCTGGCCAGCCATGATGCCCAGTACCTCGGCCGGGCGAAAGCAGTGACACAGGAGGTCTCGGGCGATGTCTACGCCGGCCTGAAGGACAGCGGCTACACCGGCTCGGACCTGCGCGTCCAGGCGCTGGACCAAGGCAGCTACGGCGCACGCGCCGCCGACCTGGACCTGGACCTCGCGGTCATCCCCGCCGGGCTGTCGCTGGGCAAGTCCCTGGCCAGCAATGTGATCGACCGCAGCGTCCAGGCCGAGGTCCTGCGAGGCGACATCCAAGCCAGCGTCGTCGTCGTCGATGCCCGCAACGAACAGGAAATCTCGGCACGCGCCAGCGCGCAGGTGGTGCGTGACAACGGCACCCTCGGCACGGCGCTGCCAGGAAAGTCGCTCACGCTCGGCGGGGTGATGGCCCTGAACCAGGTCACCGGCGCCCTGGTGGCCCAGGTGGTCGACAGCGAGCTCGTCGCCTCGGGCGATGTCGAGGTCACGGCCCACAACGCGGCTGCGATCGACGCCCGCACGGAAGCCGGGTCGACGAACACCGGTGGCAGCGGCGGCGCGGTCGGCGCAGCCGTGGCCTTCAATGCCATCGGCGCCCGCCTGGACGGGTTCCTCTCGGCCGCGCTGGACGCCCTGACGGGCGACGGCTGGCAACCAGGCGAAACCTCCGGCGTGACGGCCAGGATCTCGGGCACCACGCTGCAGGTCGGCGGCGACATGACCATCGAGGCAGTGCAGGCGCTGAGTGTGAACGCCACCGTCAGCAACTTGTCGGAATCGACCTCGATGGCGGTCATCGGCGCGGCCGGGATGGCTGCGAGTGGGGTGATGGCGAGCAACCGGGTGCACGGTCAGTCGCGGGCGCTGTTGCAGAAGACCCCGGTCTCCGGGGCTGCCCGGGTGGACGGTGATCTCGTGGTCGATGCACGGGATGAAGCCGTCGTCCTGTCGAACACACGGCTCGTGGCGGATTCCACGACGACCGATGATGGTGGCGTCAGCCTCCTGAAGGTGCATGGGGGTGTGGCGGCCAACGGGAGCCGTGTCTTCGATGCCAACGCATGGTCCGCCTTCAAGGACGATCTGGCGGCTTCCCTCGGTGTGACGGTGGCCGAGCTCGGCCTGAGCAAACCCGCTTATCTGGACAGCTTCCCGAAGACGCTCGAAGAGCGCACCCCGACCAAGTTCAACACCAGCGACGGGACGGCCCGCACCGTGGTTTTCGGTGACCGGGTCAAGGTCGTCGACGGTACGGCCACGGGCCGGATCTATCGCTACATGGGGGTGCGCGGCACGTTCACGCCCAAGACCGAGAACTATTCCAACCAGGACCTGTGGCAGGAGGTCCTGAGGACCCGGGCCGCTCCGGCGCTCGGCAACCTCAGCGGTTCCAACTCGGTCGCCGTCGGCGGGGTTGTCGTGCGCAACGTCGTGCAAAGCGGTGCGAGGGCCGAGATCAGCGAGATGGCG
The DNA here is from genome assembly GCA_903876715.1 of uncultured beta proteobacterium. GTDB lineage: Bacteria > Pseudomonadota > Gammaproteobacteria > Burkholderiales > Burkholderiaceae_C > Rubrivivax. The sequence goes on along the minus strand of CAIRBF010000378.1, from coordinate 155 downwards.
GACCTGCGCGCGGGCAGCGTATCGGTGACGGCGGTGTCCTCCGCCCGTCTGAGTGCCGATCTCGACAGCTACACCCGCAGTTCCGGCGGCAGCGCCTTCGGCACGGGCATGAGCCTGGCGGTCAACGGCACGATCGCGGTGAACGAAGTTCTCGG
>CAIRBF010000377.1 GCA_903876715.1 uncultured beta proteobacterium | reverse complement strand
TGGCAGTTCGGGCAGACAGGTCTCAGGTCCGCCACGGGATCGAGCACGTACTCCTGGCCGATCTCGGCAAGCGGCTTGAGGTGATGAACGTGGATGAAGTCCTCGCCAATGTCGCCGTACGTGCGCTGAAAGTCGAAGTCGCACACTACACACGCCAACCCCCAGTGTTGAATGCACCGATGCCGCGCGGTACGGTCGCGCTCGTATGCATTGACGGTGATTGACCTTCTGGCTCCCTCAATCACGTTGATGGACTCGGGAATCTCCTCAGGCAGCGCCTCTGTCTGACAAATAGGGAGCTTGCAGGGACGAAGTTCCCACAGAACCTCTACTGGCACGACATCGCGGACCTGCTTGGGCGTCCCGATTCCGGCGAAGGTGAACGGATCACGGTCGTTCTCCCGGTAGAAGATGTACGTGCTCCCTGTGGCATTGAGCAGCGATTGAATCGACGGGTGCCGCAGGGATGAGCGGGTTTTGCCGCGCCACAGAAGGTCGCCGCCAATGAATCGATTGTCGTAATCGTGCCCAGTTCTCCCTGCGGTGTTCACGCCGCAGAAGATGAACCAGTCCTCGCCGTGGGCGGCGTAGCCCGTGTACATCGGACTACCACCTGGATCGGCGATGCCAAGAAGCTTGAACACGTCCCGCCGCTGATAACGCGAACCCTGGATGAACTGGAGGTCTGGCGACCCGCTTCCAGTGTCGTTAGGCGCAGCTGCCACCGCCCCCGGCGGTGCCTTGGGTTCGATGACAAAGCCGAGGCCCTGAAGGACATGAAAACAGGGCGACTGCGAACCGCCTGAGAACTCCTCAGGCAGCAGCACGCGACCAACAGACCGTTCCGCAGCCAAGCCGAAAACGGCCTTGGGCGGGAATCGCCTACCCTCGTGGACGAGGTCGAAGTCAGTAGAGTCGGCGAAACCGTACACCTCGGCAGCAGCCAGAGTGAAGTTCCGCAGCACGCCAACGACGTCCTCTCGGGTGACCCCAGCGACTACGGCTCGGAGATCTCTGATTCGCCCTGTCGGTCCCTTGTTGACGTCCATCAGCCCCCCACGTAACGCCGCATCTGGCGTGGCGCAAGTGATCTTAGCGCCGCGTGGCGTCGGCACTAGTCAGGCCCAGTTCCTACTAGATGCTCATCGTTTGAGCGGAATCGAGTGCTACCCGACCTGTGGGTCCCATCCTGGCAACAGGGGGGGTGGGGTGGGGGTGGGGTCGGCGTGGCGGGCTTTGCGTTGCCGGCGGGCTACACGTTGGACACCAGCGAAGGAAGCCTGGAGCCTGCCAGCCCAGGGGCAGTTCTTTTTTAGGTGGGTTTTAAGGTGGGTATCTTTGAAAAGCAGCGCATTTTTCACGCTATACGGTCATCCTTGTAGGACGCTCCCTCCGCCAAGACACTCCCTCCCCAAGGTGCATGAAGGTGCGGCAAGGGCGCAGCGGAAGTCTCCCAAGTCGTTGATTTGAAGACGTTTTCCCCGAGTCCGACACTCCTGAACGTGTGCTGAAGGTGCGCTTGCGTGCGCTGGCTCGCTGCGCGATTTCGGGGGAACAGCGGGGGATGGAGATCTGCCTCCCCCGCCAGGGGGTGTCACGATGGGTGCCATTGCGGGCGCGGCGGCGGGCTTGCACCGCCTGACTTCCAGGCAGGTGCTGGCGGCCGAGAGCGGGGACTTGAACGACGGCGGGGGCTTGATCCTGCGGGTGGGCGATCGAGGTTCGTCCTGGGTGTTCAGGTACACCAGCCCGGTGGGGCGGCGCCGGGAGATGGGTCTGGGGGTGGCCTGGCGCGACAGCCTGGCGCAGGCGGGGCAGAGCCTGGCCTCGGCGCGGGACGCGGCCCAGAGGGCCCGCATGGGCCTTCAGCAGGGCATCGACCCGCTGCAAGCCCGCGACGACGAACGCGAGGCCGCCCGTGAGGCAGAGCGTGTCCGTCAGGCCGAGCAGGCCCGCCAGGCGCGGACGTTGTGCCACGCGGCGCGGGACTACCACCGCCGCGTGATCGTGCCTACACGCACCGACAAGCATGCAGCCCAGTGGATCAGCAGCCTGGAGAACCACATCCCGCCAGCACTGTGGCAAGCCCCCCTTCACACGATCACGGCGCCGGCGCTGCTGTCGTCGCTGATGTCGGCCAGCCCGCACGAACGCGCGCGCCGGCACAAGGCCGCCACGATTCCCGAGACCGTCCGTCGCATCCGCCAGCGGCTAGACGCGATCTTCGAGGACGCCATCTTCCACGGCCACGCCGCCTCCAACCCGGCCGCCGCCATCACGCGCAAGATGCGTGAGGCCGCGCCGCGGCGCGCTGTCCAGGGCCGCTTCGCCGCCCTGCCCTACCGCGAGGCGCCGGCCCTGCTGCAACGGCTGCAGGCGCAACCCGGCACGGCTGCGCGGTGCCTGGAGTTCGCAGTTCTCACCGCCGCCCGCACCGGCGAGGTGCTGGGCGCCCGCTGGAGCGAGTTCGACTTCGAAGCTCGCACATGGACGGTTCCGGCCTGCCGCATGAAGACCAAAGCGGAACACGTCGTCCACCTGTCGCCCCGGGCCCTGGAGATCGTGCTGGCGCAACGTGGTCAGGATGGGAATTTGGTGTTCCCGACGACACGCCGCAGCCCCACCGGCCAGCCCATGTCCAACATGGCGCTGCTGGCCTGCCTGGGTCGGCTGGGCGTGCGCGACCGCACGACGGTGCACGGCCTTTGCCGCTCGACCTTCAGCACCTGGGCCAACGAGACCGCTGCCGCCCGTCCCGACGTCATCGAGGCGTGCCTGGCGCATGCCGAGGGCAACCGGGTGCGCGCGGCCTACAACCGTGCCCAGTTCACCGAAGAGCGCCGCGCGTTGATGCAAGCGTGGTCGGACTACCTGGCGCAGCCCGCCGCCCAGGTGGTCGCGATCAGGGCGGCCTGACCTTCGCGCCACCGGGGGGATGTCCCCCCGGTCGGGGTACCTCTGCCCGGCCCCAGACCTTTCATCGAGGTGCTTTCACCCCGGCCTCGCGGCAAGCATGGCACATCACGCAGCCTTGGCGCACGCTGCTGACACCTTGCCGCAATCCCGCGACGACCGCAGCGGCGCGTGCGTCCTGAACACAGGAGCCCGCCATGCAGTCCCGCGCCTGCCTTCATCGCACCCTCACACGCACCGACATCGAACGCGTCTTCGCCCTGGATGACCTGTCGACATCGGACGCCTTCCACGGCAACCTCACGCTGCGCAACGACGGCGTGTGGCGCCGGGAGTTCCCCGAGCTGCATCTGAACCCGATGCTCGGCCGCGGGGAGCGGCTGGCCCTGCTCGGCCACCGCCAGGGCTGCCTGTTGGCGCTGCCGTGCAGCGTCGACGAGTTGCTCGCGCTGATCGCGGAGGAGGACCTCGACCTCCTCGTCGACGACACGGCGCTCGCATCGCTGCAGACCGGTGGTGCGGCGTCCAACGTCTCGGCACGCCCGGTGCCGGTGGCGCGGCAGCAGGAGGAAGAGATCCTTCGCTGGCTGCGCGACAACGGCTACGACCCGAAGGCGCTGCCGGAGCCATTGGCAGGACGAGCGTGCCCGGTCAAGGGCGCGGTCAGGCGGGCGATGAGGTTCTCCCGGGCCAGCGTGGACAAGGCCTGGCAGCGCCTGCGCGCCGACGGTCGCCTGGCGAACACCCGAACCCTGCACCACCTACCCTGGCCCAAATAGGCCGAGGGTACAGGCTTGCCCCTCCCGGAGTGCCACGCCGACAGTGGCCACCGTGTCAATACGGTACCCAGGAGGTGCAACGATGAGTCAGGAAGATGTCCACAACGCGCAACGGGCCCGGCCGCCCGACATGGCGCGTCCCCCCGAACCCAGCGCCACCGGCGTGCCCATCCTGCTGTCCGACGAACAGGCCCGCAGCTTGTTCGGCGTGGGCCTGCGCACCTGGCTGGAGCTGATGGGTCAGGCCTGGATGCCCCAGCCGGTCACGCTCGGCCCTCGCCTGCGGCGCTGGGTGCGCGACGAGCTGCTCCACGCCGTGCAGTCGATGCCCCGCAGCGGCAGGCCCCCGGAGCCCGCCCAGTTGCGACGCGCACGCATCGAGCGAATGAAGACCGAAGGGCGCATGGACGCGCCCGCGACGGCAGGCGCTGCCCGGCCCACCTCGAACCCAGCCTCTTCCAACCCGCGGGGATACACCTCCCGCATTCATCGCATCAAGGGATGACCATGGACCAGAACTTTCTCTCCACCCCCGCGCAAGCCGCCGAAGACGCACTGCTCGGCAAGCTGCGCATCGACCAGAGCTACGTCGGCGAGACGATGGGCGTCAAGAAGCTGCTCATCACCGTGCCGGTGCGCAAGCCCAACCGGGCCGAGTTCTTCCGCGTGCACGCCGCCCACTTCCTGGAGTGCTACATGGTCGAGCTGAAGACCGAGCGCGAGTACTACTTCGTCGTGCCCGAGGTGGCCACCAGCCTGCCGGAGTTCGCCGAGCCGGTGCGGCTGCGCCTGTGCGTGACGCGACAGGGCACGGCGTTCCTGTGGCCCACCAAGCTGCCGCGCGACGAGCGCCGCGCCGACGCCTGGCGGCAGTCGGCGGCCGAGGCCGCGACGATGGCCGAGTCGCAGTGGCTGCGCCTGTCGGCCGACATGTCGCTCGGAGCCTACCAGCCCTACGTGGCGCGCGGCGAGTTCGGCGATCCGAAGTGGCCCGAGGAGACCTGGCCGCAGATCCTGGCGATTGCGCTGCGCGGCAAGCTGGTGGAGTCCGCCGACCACGCCGTCGTGCGCGAGCTGCTGGGCCTGTGATGCACGGCGCCGAGATCCCCCCGGCGCTGGCGCGGTTCGCCGAGATCTGGTGCGTGGACTTCGAGTTCACCGCCGGGGCCGGCGAGCGCCCCGAGCCGCTGTGCTGCGTGGCGCTGGAGCTGCGAAGCGGCCGGCAACTGCGGCGCTGGGGGGAGGCGCTGCGCGAGCCCCTGCCCGTCGGTGCAGAGGCACTGTACGTGGCCTACTACGCATCGGCGGAGTGCGGCTGCCACCTGGCGCTGGGCTGGCCGCTGCCCGCGAACGTCCTCGACCTGTTCGCGGAGTTCCGGGTCTACGCCAACGGCCGGAATCGCGACATCGGGGTCGAGGGCGCCTCGCTGCTGAGCGCGCTGTCGCACTTCGGGCTCGCGCACCTGGATCCCGAGCTCAAGGCCGTGTGGCGGCAGCGCATCCTCGCAGGCCCGCCCTACTCGCGCGATGAGCAGGCCGGCATCCTGGACTACTGCGCCAGCGATGTGCACGCCCTGCGCGAGCTGCTGCCGCGGCTGGTGGCGCGCCTGGAACAGCGGCCCCAATGGCTGGAACACGCCCTGCTGCGCGGGCGCTACATGCGTGCGGCGGCCCGCATCGAGCACGTGGGCATCCCCGTGGACGCGAACACCCTGCAGCGGCTGACGCGGCAGTGGGAGCCGCTCAAGCGCGGTCTGATCGACCGCATCCGCTCGGACTACCCATTCTTCGAGGGCCCGACCCTGAAGATGGCCCGCTTCGAGCAGTGGCTGGCCGAGCGCAGCATCGCCTGGCCGCGCACCGACAGCGGCCGACTCAGCCTGACGCAGGATGTCTTCAAGGAGATGACGCGCGCGCACCCAGTGATCGCCCCGGTGCGCGAGGTGCAGCAGAACCTGGCCAAGCTGCGCATCACGGATCTGGCCGTCGGCGGTGACGGGCGCAACCGGGCATTGCTGTCCGCCTTCCGGGCGCGCACAAGACGGAACCAGCCGGCAGCGTCGAGATTCATCTTCGCGCCGTCAGTGTGGCTGCGCAGCCTGATCCAGCCCGAGCCCGGCATGGCGCTGGCCTACGTGGATTTCAGCAGCCAGGAGGTGGGCATCGCCGCGGCACTGGCGGGCGACGCCGTCATGATGCGCGCCTACGCCGACGGCGACCCCTATTTGGGCTTCGCAATCGATGCCGGGCTGGCGCCGGCCGACGCCACCAAGGCCACCCACGGCGCCTTGCGTGGCCGCTGCAAGGCGATGGTGCTGGGCACGCTGTACGGGATGCAGGAGGCCTCGCTCGCCGCGGCGATGGGGGTGTGCACCGCAGAGGCGCGGGCCATGCTGCAGG
>CAIRBF010000376.1 GCA_903876715.1 uncultured beta proteobacterium | reverse complement strand
GGCCCTTGCGCGCCCAGGTGTTGCTCTCGGCGCAGGCCACCTCGACCGGGCGCTTCACGCTCGCCTGCACCTTGAAGGCCAGGCCGTTCGGATCGGTCGCGCCGACGCGGCGCCAGCCCTCGGCCGTGACGGTGTCGACAAACCCCGTGAGCCCTGGCAGCTGCCGTGCCACCGCCTCCAGCGCCGCCGCATCGGCCACGCCCCAGACCACCTCGCGCAGCGTCGGCCCCTCCTCGAGGGCTGGGGGCAGGGTGTGCTGCGCCGGATCGGCGACGACGACGCGGCAGCCGTTCAGGCACTCGAACACCAGCCGCCCGGGCGCCTCGCCGACGAGCTCCAGGCCCCAGTCGGTAAAGAAGCGCCGGCAGGTGTCGAGGTCCGTCGCGCCGTAGGTGATCTCTTCGATGCCGAGGATGGTGGGGGTCATGGGTGGGTCTCGGGAGATGAGGATGGATCAGGCAGGCCAACGGCGGTTGACGAACAGGAGGTCAGCACCAGCCACAGGGAGGCAAATCCTTGCTTCCTGGTGAGCGCCTTGTCCCGCCAGCAGGGCTTCGACAAGCCTGTCCTGAGCGCAGTCGAAGGGCTCAGCCCGAACGGATTCTTTGCGGACACCGTGCTTCGACAGGGGCATGGAAGACGCATGAGCTGACTCAAGCACACCGAATGCGACGCCCGCCAAAACCCGCGTTGTCGCACGCCCCCGGGTCCGGGGCCTTTGAGGGCGGCGAGAAGCGCAGCGGCGGGGTCGGCGCGCGCAGCGCGCTTCGTAGACTGACTCGCCGCCGTTGTCCGAGCGCAGCGAACCGAAGGTGAGCGTAGCGAGTTCGGCGGCGCGACCCCGACGCGAGCATCGCAGCGGAGTCGGCCCGCAGGGCCGACCGCCCGACCAGGCCCCGGACCCGGGGGCGTGCGGCAACGCAGCGCCCGAAGACATCCCGCGGCCAAGGACGCGCGACTACGCAGCGAACGAAATCGGAAATCACGACAACGCCCACGGCAAAGGCTCCGCATTCAGCCCCCAGTACAGGCTCTTCTGTTCCATGTACTGCAGGATCCCCTCGCGCCCCTTCTCGCGTCCCAGCCCACTGTCGCGCCAGCCGCCGAAGGGCGTGCTGATCGAGAACAGCTTGTAGGTGTTGATCCACACCGTGCCCGCCTGCACCGCGCGTGCGATCTTCCAGGCGCGCTGGAAGTCCCGCGTCCACAGCCCGGCCGCCAGCGCATACACGCTGTCGTTGGCCTGCGCGATCAGGTCCTCGTCGTCGTCGAAGGGCAGCACCAGCAGCACCGGGCCGAAGACCTCCTCGCGCGCCAGGCGCGAGGCGTTGTCCAGCCCTTCGACGATGGTGGGCTCGTAGAACCAGCCGCGCTCGTAGAGCCCGCCGGCGGGCCGCCGCCCGCCGCACAGCAGCCGCCCGCCGTCGTCCAGCGCCGCCTGCACGTGGCGCTCGATCGAGGCCCGGTGCGCGGCCGTGATCAGCGGTCCCATCTGCGTGCGCTCGTCCGCCGGGTCGCCCACGCGCAGGCGCCGCGCGCCCGCCACCAGCCGCTCGACGAACGCGTCCCGGATGCGGCGCGCCACGAACAGTCGCGAGCCGGCGATGCAGCTCTCCCCCGACGAGCTGAAGATGCCGTACAGCACCCCGGCCACCGCGTGGTCGAGGTCGGCATCGTCCAGCACCATGGTCGGCGACTTGCCACCGAGCTCCAGCGACACCGGCATCATCTTCTCGGCCGCGATGCGGGCGATGTGGCGCCCGGTGGCCGTGCCGCCCGTGAAGGCCACGCGCCGCACCAGCGGGTGGCGCGTGATCGCGTCGCCGATCACCGAGCCCTTGCCTGGCAGCACGCTCAGCAGGCCCTGGGGCAGCCCTGCCTCGTCGCACAGGCGCGCGAGCTCCAGCGCCAGGAGCGGCGTCACCTCGGCCGGCTTCAGCACCACGGCGTTGCCGGCGGCCAGCGCCGGTGCGAGCTTCTGCGCCTCGCTGGCGATCGGCGAGTTCCAGGGCGTGATCGCGGCCACCACGCCCATGGGCTCGTGCACGCTCATCGTCAGGTAAGGCCCGCGCGAGGGCGTGATCGCCTCCTCGAGCGTCTCGCAGGCGGCGGCCATGTACTGGAAGGTGCCGGCCGCGCTGGCCACCAGGGCGCGTGTCTCGGCGATGGGCTTGCCGTTGTCCTGGCGCTGCAGTTGCGCCAGGCGCTCGGCGTCGCGCCGGATCAGCCCGGCCACGCGGTACAGCACTGCGGCGCGCTCATGCGGCTTGGCCGTGGCCCAGCCGCTGGCGCGCCAGGCGCGGTGCGCACCCTCGATGGCCTCGTCCACGTCGGCGGGCGTGGCCGCGCGCAGGGCCGCCACGGGCTCGCCGGTGGCGGGGTAGCAGGTCTCGTAGACCTCGCCGCTGCCGGGCCGCCAGCGGCCGGCTACACAGAGGTCGAGCAGGGGAGGCAGGCTCATGGTCTTGCTCAAATACTGAAGGGCTGGACGCGGTTGCGCAGCGCACGCGCCAAGCTGTAGACCACCAGGGCCGAGGTCTTGGGATTCGCCGCCAGGGTCTTGCAGCGCAGCGTCAGCTCCAGGCTGCCGAAGGCGCCCGAGGCCTCGATCTGGTGCACGTTCTGCTGCACCGCGGGATCGGCGTACAGGCGCACCTCGGTGCTGTCCAGGCCCAGGCCGGCCAGCGCCAGCGTGGCGGCGACATTGGCGTTCTTCGGGTACAGCGTCGCGGCCTCGCGCGCGCTGCCCTCGAAGATCAGCGCCTCGGCCGCCAGCGTGGTCAGATCCACGCGCTGCTCCGCCGGGGTGCTGCGCCAGGCCAGCGGCGGCTTGCGGCCGCGGTAGCAGACGCGGTCCAGTCCCCCCAGCCGCGCGGCGGCGATCGCGTCGATCGCGCCGATGGCGCCCGGCACCAGATGCACCTGCGCCTGCCCGGCGCGGGCGGCGGCCTCCAGGCGCTCGGGCAGCCCGGGCGTGGCCAGGGCCCCGACCGAGGCCACCAGGCAGGGGACGCCCT
>CAIRBF010000375.1 GCA_903876715.1 uncultured beta proteobacterium | reverse complement strand
GCCCGCCCCCTGCGCGTTGTGGCGCACCCAGGTGCCACGCAGCACACCGCGCTCGATCTGCAGCATCAGGTCGCGCTCGTAGGTGCTGGCGTAGCCCATGTGCACATAGACCAACTGACGGCCCTGAGGCACCCGCAGCGTGCCGCTGTACCAGTGCGCGAAGACCCGGTCCCCGTAGCCGGGGAACAGGCGCGCCAGCAGCACGGGCTCGTCCCGGAAGGCCGCCGCATTGATCCCCACCAGGCACAGCCGGCCGAAGACATAGGCCACGGGGCTTATCAGTTAGTGATAATGTCTGATGCCACCGTGCGACTCATCTCTGGACGCACTTCTCGACCTGCACGGCCAGATCCTGGTCATCGACGATGCGGGCTACTGGGTGAAGGTCGTCGTGCATCAGGTGCCGGAAAGTGCGGAAAAGCCGCATGGCCTGGACTATTCGCTGACCATGCACGCGCCCGATGGCGATCGCCTGGTGGGGTTCGACAACGCGCATCCGGTGGCCGGTCGCGCGAGGGGCACAGGCCAGGATCATCGGCATCGAATGCGTACGGTCACCCCTTACCAGTACACGAATGCGTCGGCGCTGCTGGCAGCCTTCTGGACTGAAGTGGAATCAGTGCTGCGCGCCAAAGGAGTGTGGACATGAAGACGTTGAAGGTTGGGATCGCCTCGTACGAGGACATGAAGGCACGCACGATGGCGATCGCCAGGGGGGAGTTGCGGCCTCAGCCTGGTGACCCGAAGGTGTGGTTCACCTCGCCGGAGAGCTTTGCCAGGCTCCTGTCCAACCGTAACCGGGCCTTGCTGGCCCAGATCTCGCAGACGCACCCGGAGTCCCTGCACGATCTTGCTGCCGCTACGGGCCGCACGCCGGGCAATCTGTCACGCACGCTCAAGACCATGGAGCGCTACGGCCTCGTGCGCCTGCACAAGGGCGAGCGCGGAAAGGTGCGCCCCGAGGTGGCGTATCGAGAGGTGCAGCTGGAGATGACGCTGTCGTAGGGCGCTCCGGCGCGATCGCACTTACCGCAAAAACACCTGCCCTCGCAAGTCCCGCTGCAGCACGCGCAGGAAGACGGTCCAGTCGGCGTCGTCACCGGCGTTGCAGGTGTGGCTGGGTCGGTCGACGGCGAACTCGCGCGTGATCGTCACCACCTGCCCAGTGCGGCGGTAGGTCGCGCTGTAGCGCAGCGTGCCGCGCTGGAAGCGGGTGTCGGCCGGGATGCGGGTGATGCGCACCTGCGGCGGCAGGCGCAGTTCGATCTCTTCCCGGTGCTGGCGGGACAGGCAGTAGCGGTCGAAACGGCGCCCGGGCGGCCGGCTGGTGGTCGTGATGCCGCGCAGGATGCCCGGGGCGACGCCCACCGGGATCGTCATCGCGCTCGGGCCGGGCAGGTTGACCACCGGGTCGAGTTCGAAGCGGGCGCGCATCTCCCAGGCGCTGCCCAGGTCCAGCGGGTCGCCGGCTTCGATGCGGCCACTCCCCGTCTCGCCAAAGCGCTTCAGATACGACTTGACCAGGTTGTCCTGTCGCACGCCGATGGCGTCGTACTGTGAAGAGCGCCAGTCCACCTCTTCAGCACCGTGCATGGAAGCGACAGAGCGCCCGCGCACGCCGCCGTCGGCGGCAAGCTCCATCCACACCCGGGTATGGGTGCGGTTGGTCTGCGCAGTGGTGCGCGGCGTGCGCGCGATC
>CAIRBF010000374.1 GCA_903876715.1 uncultured beta proteobacterium | reverse complement strand
GCGCGCGAGCGCGACCCAGCGCTGGTGCGCGCCTACCTCGCGCGCCACGGCTACGATTTCCACGTCACCCTGGACCAGGGGCCGATGTCGGCCGCGCTGTCGATGCGCCGGGTGATCCCGCTGACGGCAGTGATCGAACGCACGGGGCGGCTGAAGCAGTTGATCCCGGGCGAGATGTTCGAGGAAGACGTGATGGAGTTTCTGCGCCTGGCCTGAAGGGCCGAAGATCTGGGAGTCTGTTCCCCATGCTCGCCTTGCGCACTCTTGCGAGGAAACCGTCGATGCCCGTCCGCACCTGCTCCCCGAAGACGCGTCGCAGCCCCGCCGGTCGGCTGACATGCGCCCTGCTGTGGGCCGCAGCCGCCACGGCACCACCCGCCGGCGCCACGCCCGAGATCTTTCGGGAGGCCGACCTCGCCCTGGGTGAGCAATTGCTCAAGGAGCACGCCTGCGCCGCCTGCCACACGCGCCGGGTCGGGGGCGATGGCTCGGCGATCTACCGCCCACAGGGCCGCATCGGCACCCCCGGCGCGCTGCGCGGCATGGTCGACCTGTGCAGCGTGGAGCTCAAGCTCAGCCTGTTCCCGGAGGAGGTCACCGCCGTGGCCGCCGTGCTCAACCGGGATCACTACCGCTTCGGGATGCCCGCGAAGCCGCGCCCCTAGCATGGCCTGGTCGCTGAAACCGGCCTGCGCTCGATCCGCCCCGCACTCTGCCCCAGGAAGCCGATCCACCATCATGACGCGTCCCGCCGACGAATCCGAACAGATCTTCGCCAGTGCCGCCGAACTCTTCGGGGTGCTGGCAACGCCGATCCGCCTGCGCATCATCAGCGCGCTCTGCCAGGGCGAGAAGAACGTGTCGCAGCTGCTGGAGGAGATCGACACCACGCAGCCCAACATGAGCCAGCACCTGGCCACGCTCTACCGCGCCGGGGTGCTGGGCAAGCGGCGCGACTCCACGCAGATCTACTACCGCATCGTCAACGAGCAGGCGGCGTCGATCTGCCGCACGGTGTGCACCCAGATCGCGCTGGGCCTGGAGGAGCGGCCGGCGGCGGTTGCGGCAGGCTGAGCTGCACGCCGCATGTCGCGCGTCGGGGCCGGAAGGCGCGGTCGCGCGGACCTCACGCCTTGCGCGGGTGCTTGTAGCGCTGGTAGCCCCAGAGGTATTGCGCCGGGCACTGCACCACCATGGCTTCGATGGAGCGGTTGATCGCGCTGGTGGCCTGGAGTGTCCAGGCTTCCTCTTGTGTGGCGTCGGCGTCGGCGGGGGGCGGTGGGGGCGGCGGCTCGGCCAGCGGCTGCACGCGCACCCGGTAGCCTGCGGCGCCCGGCAGGCGTTCGCACCAGATGGACAAGGGCGTGGCGCCCGTCTGCCGCACCAGGCGCGCCGCCAGCGTCATGGTGTAGGCGGGCCGGCCGAAGAAGGGTGCCCAGACGCCCTGGCCTTGCGGCGGCACCTGGTCCGGCAGCAGCCCGACAGTCTGTCCCTGGCGCAGCGCGCGCAGCATCTGGCGCACGCCGGCCAGCGTGGCCGGTGCCGCGCTCAGGCCTGGTCGTTCTCTCGCCACGGCCTCGATCTCGCGCAACCATGGCTGGCGCGCGGGGCGGTACAGCACCGTCATCGGCTGGCGTGCGCCGAATCGTTCGGCATAGGCTTGCCCTGCGACCTCGAAGGCGCCCAGGTGGGGGGTCAGCAGCAGCAGCCCGCCGGGGTGGCCGAGCACGGCTTCGATCAGCTCCGCGCCCTCCCACTGCACCGGGTCCAGGAGTTGGATGTCTGGTGGCCGCAGCCACAGGCGCGGGGTTTCCAGGCTCATGCGCCCGGCCTGCGCGATGCTGGCGCGACGGTCGGCGGCACTGATGCCGGCCAACGCCGCGTTGTCGCCGTGCCGGCGTCTGTACACCGCAGAGGCGAGCCAGGCGGCCCAGCCCAGGAGCGCGCCCGCGGCGTGGAGCCATCTCAATGACCGGCGCGAAAGCCAGCCGAGCAGGACCATCATCTTCTTATAATGGCTTTATCGCCGAGTTAAGGACAACTTGCGGGGCGATGCGGCCGGGAAACCGGTCGCCAGGGGGGGGTCTGGGCCCCGGCCCTGAATACCGCTAAAGCGTCGCCGCTTTCCAGGGCACCCTGAACGGCTACGCCGATTCAACCAACCTGGAGCACACAAGTGGCAAGAGATTATCTGTTCACCTCCGAATCGGTCTCCGAAGGGCACCCGGACAAGGTCGCCGACCAGATCTCGGACGCGATCCTCGACGCGATCTTCACCCAGGACTCGCGCTCGCGCGTGGCCGCCGAGACGCTGTGCAACACCGGCCTGGTGGTGCTGGCCGGCGAGATCACGACCAACGCGCATGTCGACTACATCCAGGTCGCGCGCGACACGATCAAGCGCATCGGCTACGACAACACCGAGTACGGCATCGACTACAAGGGCTGCGCCGTCATGGTCTGCTACGACAAGCAGTCCAACGACATCGCCCAGGGCGTGGACCATGCCAGCGACGACCACCTCAACACCGGCGCCGGCGATCAGGGTTTGATGTTTGGCTATGCCTGCAACGAAACGCCCGAGCTGATGCCCGCGCCGATTTACT
>CAIRBF010000373.1 GCA_903876715.1 uncultured beta proteobacterium | reverse complement strand
GGCTCGAGACGGACGCTGCACCGGGCCGTCCGGCGACCGGAGGCCCCCATGGCTGAGCCCGCGCCCGCGCTGTCGATGCGTGACGTGCGCCATGGCTACGGTGAGGCGTCCGCCGCGCTGGCCGTGGACGGTGTGTCGCTGCAGCTTGGCCGTGGCGACGCACTCGGCCTCGTCGGGGAGTCGGGTTGCGGCAAGTCCACGCTGGCGCGCCTCGCCTGCGGGCTGCTGGCCCCGTGCGAAGGCGAGGTGCGCGTCAGCGCCATGGACCCGGCGCGGCGCGACGCGCGCACGCGGCAGCCCCTGGCGCGCGCCGTGCAGATGGTCTTCCAGGATCCCTACGGCTCGCTCCACCCGCGCCAGCGCATCGGCGCCCAGCTGGCCGAGCCGCTGCGCCTGCACGCGCAGGCATCGCCGCAGGCCCTCGGCGAGCGCGTGGCCGCGCTGCTGGAGCGCGTGGGCCTGCCCGCCGAGGTGGCGCAGCGCCACCCGCACGAGCTCTCGGGCGGGCAGCGGCAGCGCGTGGCGATCGCGCGCGCGGTCGCGGTCGAGCCGGCGCTGCTGGTGTGCGACGAGCCCGTGTCGGCGCTCGACGTCTCCGTCCAGGCGCAGATCCTGAACCTGCTGCGCGACCTGCAACGCGACCTCGGCCTGGCGCTGCTGTTCATCTCCCACGACCTGCGCGTGGTGCGCTGCATGGCCGACCGCATCGCGGTGATGCAGCACGGGCGCGTCGTCGAGATCGGCGAGACCGACGCCGTCTGGGCCGCGCCGCAGCACCCCTACACGGCGGAGTTGCTGGCGGCGCTGCCGCCCGATGTCTGACAGGCCGATCCTTTCGCCCGGTCCCAGGCGGCCGGCTGCCGTCCCTCAGCCCCCGGAAAGGGCCCCACTGCGCCAGCCCACCCGCAGCGACTCCAGCCCCTCGGCCCAGCCATCCCCCGGCTCGGCGTGCAGGTGCACGGGCACCCCGGTGCCGGACGCCGCAGCCACGCCGCGCGGACCGACCGGGTCCCACTCGAGCCACAGGGCGTGCGCGCGCACCCAGTCCTCACAGCACAGGGCGGCGAAGACCGCCTGCGTCAGGCTCTCGGCATCGAGGCGCGGCTCCACCGGCCGGATGTTCGCGCGGCCGCGCTCGAACCAGGGGTGGAAGAGCTCGCGGTCGCGCACCTCGTGCCACAGGCGCACCAGGTGGCTGCCGTCCCAGGCCGGCTCGATCGGCGTGGCGTAGCGCTCGCGCCAGCGCGCGCGTTGTTCCGCGCCGCGCGCCACCAGCTCCGACAGGTGCAGCGCGCGCGGCCGGCAGGGCAGCGCAGGCATCGGGGCGTCGGCCGGCGACGCCTGCAGGGCCCACTCGACCGCGACGGCAGCCCCGTAGCCGCGCGCGTGCACCTCGAGCTCGCGCCAGCCCAGCGCGGCCAGCGCGGCCGCCAGCGGGCGGGCGGCCGCGGCCGGCTCGAGCACCCGTCCGCCGGAATCCCCATGCCCCGGCAAGTCCACGGCAAGCACCGGGCCCGACGGCTCGCCATCGCCCTCGGCCTGCTGCCGGCGCCGCAGTTCGCAGCGCGCCGAACCGCCCGCGCCGTGCAGC
>CAIRBF010000372.1 GCA_903876715.1 uncultured beta proteobacterium | reverse complement strand
TCGCTGCTGCGCGGCGGCCTGGGCCTGGCCGGCCTGGCGATGCTGCCCGGCGCCGCCGCGATCGCCTCCACCGCCGCCCCGGGCCAGGCCACGGCCCTGGGCTTCCCGTCGCTGGACAAGCAGCTGCTCGACAACGTCACGCTGCCGCCCGGCTACCGCTACACCGTGCTGCACGCCACCGGTGACAGCCTGGACCCCGCCCTGCCGGTCTACACGAACGCCGGCACCGAGACCGACGACTGGTCGCGCCGCATCGGCGACCACCATGACGGCATGGACCTGTACTTCATCGACGCCAACGGCCGCTACACGACGGCCGACACCGGCCGCGCGGTGCTCGTGGTCAACCACGAGAGCTCGGCCGACAGCTACTTCATGCACCCCAACGGGCAGACGTCCAACGGCGTGGCGGGCAAGAAGTTCTCGCAGTTCGGCGACTGGGACCTGGGCACCCGGCCCGAGCTGGAAGTGCTGAAAGAGATCAACCACCACGGCGTGTCCATCGTCGAGATCGTGCGCACGCCCGCGGGTTGGCGCATGGTGCAGGGCTCGCCGCTGAACCGCCGCGTCACGGCGCAGACGCCGGTGCGCATCGGCGGGCCGCGCGCGCACATCGAGGCCATCCGCTCGATGATGGTCACGCGCTGGGACACCGCCGGCGGCATGGCGCGCGGCACGCTCAACAACTGCGGCCACGGCAAGACCCCCTGGGGCACCTACCTGGGCTGCGAGGAGAACTGGGCCTTCTACTTCGGGATGACCGGCGCCGGCGCCGCGCCGGACGCGAAGGAGGTGGCCTCGCGCCGCCGCTATGGCGTGGTCTCCACGGCGCCGGCGGCCAACGCCACGCGCGCCATCAGCCAGGGCTGGCACACCGTCTCTGCCACCGACGACCGCTTCGCGCGCTGGAACCTGGCCGCCGTGGGCAGCAACGCGGAGCGCGACTTCCGCAACGAGGCCAACACCTTCGGCTTCAACGTCGAGATCGATCCGCTGGACCCGGCCTCGACGCCGGTCAAGCGGGTGACGGGTGGGCGGTTCGCCCACGAAGGGGCCGTGTTCAGCCTGCCCGTGCCCGGACAACCCCTGGCGATGTACCAGGGCTGCGACGCACGCAACGAGTACATCTACAAGTTCGTCAGCGCCGCACCCTGGGACCCGCGCGACGTGGGCGGCGGCCTCGTGGCCGGCGACAAGTACCTGAACGAGGGCAAGCTCTACGCGGCCAAGTTCAATGCCGATGGTCACGGCGAGTGGCTCGAGTTGACCATCGCCGACCCGCGCATCGCCAACCACGCGGCCTACAAGTTCGCGCACCAGGGCGACGTCTACGTCAACGCGCGCCACGCGGCCGACGCCGTGGGCGCGACCAAGATGGACCGCCCGGAGTGGGGCGCAGTCAACCCGCGCAACGGCGAGGTCTACTTCACGCTGACCAACAACAGCGCCGCCAACCGCACCCCGGGCCGCGTCGATGCCGCGAACCCGCGCGCCTACATGGACGTGGACGGCCGCAAGGGCGCCGGCAACCCCAACGGCCACATCATCCGCTTCCGCGAGGACGGCGGGCAGTCGGCCGCGCGCGGCTTCACCTGGGACATCTTCCTCTTCGGCGCCGAGGAGGACGCGGGCGACGCCAACCTGTCCGGCCTGAGCGCGAAGAACTCGTTCTCGTCGCCCGACGGGCTGTGGTTCAGCCAGGCCACCGGCATCTGCTGGATCCAGACCGACGACGGCGCGATGACCGACGAGTCCGGCTGCATGATGCTGGCGGCCATCCCGGGCGAGGTGGGCGACGGCAGCAAGGTGACGGTGAAGAACCGCATGGTGGTCAACGGCGTGGAGCAGACCGGCACGCAGGAGACCTTCATCGGCGCGACGCTGGGTGATGCCAAGCTGCGCCGCTTCCTGGTGGCGCCCGCGGGAGCCGAGGTCACGGGCGTCACCGAGACCCCGGACGGCCGCACGCTGTTCGTCAACATCCAGCACCCTGGCGAGAACACC
>CAIRBF010000371.1 GCA_903876715.1 uncultured beta proteobacterium | reverse complement strand
GCGGGCGCAGGCGGCAGCGCGCGCGGCGTCTTGGTGCCGAAGTGCAGGCCCTGGAAGGCCCCAGCGCGCCGGGCCTGGCGCATGAACCGGCCGTCGCGGCCCCAGCAGGCGTCGAACTGCACCACGGAGCCGCTGATCGAGAAGGCCTGCGGCAGTGCCGCGCCGGCATCGACATGCACGTGCGCCCGTGCGTTCTCCGCCAGCCGCACCACGACCAGTCGCGGGCAGCCACGCACCGTCAGGTGCACCCCGTTGCCGAGCGCAGTGAGGTCCACCGACTCGAGCTGCGGGCAGTCCAGCAGGTCCACGCAGTACAGCCCGGGCGTGTCGAGCACCACCGACACCGCCTCGGGCAGGCACAGCGCGACGCCGCCGCACGAATCGACCAGGCTCCGGGGCAGGCTGCCGCCCGGCAGGTGGGCGCCGCGCAGCACCACGGCGTGGGGCGGCGGGTTGGGGTAGCCTGGGGGCAGGGGGGCGCTGGCGGCGGGGATGAAGTTCATGTCCATGGCAGTGAAGACCGGCTGCGGGGCGGTTTGTCAGGGGCGGGGGGGCGGTGCCGGGCGCGATGTGAACGGCGGAATGCCCGAGGGCGAGGCAGCCAAGAACCGCGCATGCTCGTGCAACTGGGCGACAAAACCTGTCAATCGCGCCGCACGCTGCAACCTGACGCGGACGATCGTCGAGAACTAACGTTTGACGATACTATTTCCGAGCGATAGCATCTGGCCCATGCCCATCGAATCGTTCGCCTGCAGGGACACCGAGGCGCTGTTTCAAGGTCGGCGCGTGCCGCGCTTTGCCAACTTCGAGGCGGTTGCGTTGCGCAAGCTTGCGGTGTTGAACCGCGTGGCCCGTGTCGAGGAAATGCGCATTCCGCCCAACAACCGGCTCGAGGCCCTGCAAGGCGATCGTCGAGGCCAATGGAGCATCCGCATCAATGACCAGTGGCGGATCTGCTTCCGGTTCGAGGCCGGGCGCGCGACAGGCGTCGAGATCGTCGATCACCACTGAAGGAGGTCCTCATGCGCGAAGTTCCCTACCCCCGCCCTGGCGAGATCCTCCTCGAGGAGTTCCTGAAGCCCATGGGCATCTCGGCCTATCGTTTGGCGCGCGACATCGGCGTGCCGCAGATGCGCATCAGCGAGATCATTGCCGGCAAGCGCGCCGTCACGGTCGACACCGGCCTGCGGCTGTCGCGCTACTTCGGCATGAACGATGGCTTCTGGACTGGGCTGCAGCTTGACCACGACGCAGCGCTCGCGAAAGACGCGCTGGCGGATGTGTTGGCGGGGATCAAGCCGGTGGCGGTGGGTTGAGCGGGTTTTCCGATGGGCGCCCGTGCGCCGGCGTCGTTCGCTGGGCTCCCACCCCCGCCCCTGCACCCCGCCCGAATCCTTGGCAACATCACGCCCGCCCGGCGTGGGCCATGAGCCCCCTGCCGCAGCCCCGCCATCACCGGACCCTCACCCCATGCGCAGCTTCCTCGACTGGATCGACCGCAACTTCATCGACCTGGGGCGCCAGATGCGGCTGAGCTACCTGCCGCCGCTGATGGTCTACGTGGCGGCGGGCATCTCGGGGCTGACGGGGATCGTCGGCACCTTCTACGTGAAGGAGCGGCTGGGCCTGTCGGCGGAGTTCCTGGCCGCGCTCGGC
>CAIRBF010000370.1 GCA_903876715.1 uncultured beta proteobacterium | reverse complement strand
GCCGGCAGCAGCAGGCCGGGCGCCGCGCGCAGGGCGCTGGCCACGAGCGTGACGCTCGAGGTGGTGCGGGCCGAGCCGGATTCGGCACGGATCTCGAGCGTGCCGGCCGCGCCGGTCGCGCCTTCCGCAGTCCCGTAGAGCAGCTTGCCCGGGCTGCGCAGCCAGGCGTTGACATCGGCCGCCGTGCCCAACAGCGTGACAGTGGCCCGGCCACTGCCGGCCTCGATGCCGGTGGACACGCCCAGGCCGTTCCCGGTGGCTGCCGTGAAGGCGCCGCCCACGGGCGCCACCAGGGTTACCAGAACCTGCCCGCTGCCGCCGCTGAGCGCCAGCAAGTCCTCGGCGAAGACCAGGGCGCTGCGGCCGGCCGCCGCGAAAGCCAGCGACTGCGGCACCGTGGCGCGCAGGGACGGCGCCTGGGCCGCAGCCTGGACCGCGGTCAGCGCCGTGCGCGCCTGCGTGGTGATCACCGGGCCGAGGGCTGCGTCCGAGGCGACGGCCACCTCCAGGGTGGCGGCTGCACCGCTGTAGCGCAGCTTGCCCGGGGCCGAGAAGTAGGCGTTGAGCGCGGCCGCCGTGCCCGTGAAGCTGCGCACCAGCCCGCTGCCGCCCAGCGCCACGCCGTCGGCATTGGGCGTCTGCCCGGGCGCGACCGCGTCGTCGTTGTAGACCGTCAGCGTGCCCTGGCTGGCCGAGAGGGTGACCGTCAACGCCCCCGCGCCGGCCAGCGCTGTCGGCGACAGGCGCAGCTCGCCGCCGGTGGACGGCAAGGCGAAGGATTGCGGCAGCGCCAGTTGCGGGCCCGCCACCGGCGCTTCGGCCACCGGCGTCGAGGCGATGGCGATCGCTCCGGCGCTGCGCACCGGCGCGAGCACGCGCAGCCCCAGGCTCGCGCCGAAGCCGCTGTCGTACCAGGCTGCGCCGGGCTGACTGAAGAAGTTGTTCAGCGCCGCCACACTGCCCGACAGGCGGGTCGCGACGTGGCTCGGGCCGCCATCGGCGAGCGCGAACGTCTCGCCCGCGCCCACGCTGATACCCTCGAAGGCGGCCAGCACCAGCCGCTCGGCTGGCGCCAGCAGGTCCAGCACCACCGCCTCGTCGGCCTGGGCCGGCTGCAACAGCGCGCCCAGCAGCAGCGGCACGCGCGCGCCCGCAGTGGCGACGAGGCCGGTCGGCAGCGTCAGCCGCGGGCCGGTGATGGCGCCGGCCGGCTGGGCGGGCGCGGCCAGCGCCACGCTCTGGCGGGCCTCGCCGACGGCGCTGTGCAGCGTCAGCTCCAGTGCAAGCGGACCGCCGCCGTCCACGCCACCGGGGCCGGTGAAGACGATGCGCCGGCCACCGGTACCCGTCAGCCAGTCCTGCAGTTGCTCAGCCGTGCCGGCGAGCACCAGTTCGCGCGCGCCGGACAGCGCCGGGGCCGGCAGGCCCGCCGCGTCGACGAAGGCCCCATCGGCGTCTGCCAGCGCCAGGCCCTGCCCCGCGCCCAGCGTGAGCGTGCCGCTGGCCGGCAGGCTCAGGCGCAGGGTGAGCGGCGCCTGCGCGCCGACGGAGCCGGGCTCGAGCAGCGCCCCGTCGAAGCCCAGCGTGGACACGCTGCCCGGGGTGACCCAGAGCTGCGTGGGCAGCGCAGCGATGCGCGGCGTGCCGGCCTGCTGCTGCACCTGCAGCAGCACGGTCGCGCTGGCGGTGCGGGGCGACTGGGCCTCTCCGGTGTCGAGTCCGACCCGCAGGGTACCGGCCGGCCCTGCCAGCGCCAGACGGCCCGGCACGGCGAGCCAGGCCGCGATCGCATCGACCGTACCCGCCAGCCGCAGCGTGCGCGTCGCGCCGTCGCGCTCGACGGTGACGCCAACACCGTCGATGGAGCCGAATTCGGCCCGCGCGACCCCCGACGCCTGCGCGGCGTCGGCCGGCTGCCCGGCCACGAACCACAGCCCGTCCGCGGGCGCGGTCAGGCGCAGCACGGCCGCGGTGCTGCCGGGCAGGCCCGCGCCAGCGCCGAGCGAACCCGCGGCCAGGACGATGGGCGTCGGGCCGGACAGCGGCATCGCCAGCCGTTCGGGCAAGGCCAGGGTGGGGCTGCGCTGGGCGCCCTCGGGCGCAGCCAGCGAGACCGCCGCCCGACCCGCGGCGCGCAGCGCCGGGTTCGTCACGCTGCTCAGCTGCACGTCCAGCGCCACTGCCGCCTCGGTGCGCAGCGCGAGCTTGCCCGCACCCAGGTAGGCGTCCAGCGCAGCCGCCGTGCCGCGCAACACCACGGTGCGCTCGTTCACCGCCGGCGCCTGCCCCGCTCCGAGCACCTGCACGCCGGCATCGACCGGGGCCGCGGCCAGCAACTGCGCACCGGCGCCGGCGCTGACGGTGAGCTCGAGCCATTCCGCGGCGCCGAACTCGAAGCGCGGGGCTGTGCCCAGCGTCAGCGGCGTCATGGCACCACGAACCACACGCAGCTCGGCCGGCAGCAGCAAGCCCGGGCTGGCGACGGTCCCCTGCACGTCCACCGCGATGGCCACCGAGGACTGCGCCGCGCCACGACCGAGCGTCAGCGTCATCGCGCCGCGACCGCCCCCGGCATCCAGGACGCGGTAGCCGATCGCACCGAAGCGCGCGAAATGGCTGTTCAGGGCCTCGAGCCCGCCGGAGATCGTCGTCACCCGGCGCTCGATGCCGTCGACGACCTGTGTGCCCGTGCCGATGGACAAGCCCTCGGCGGCCTGCACCTCCACCTGGGCCCCGGCCGGTGCCGCCAGCGTGACGGTCCAGTCGCCGCGGCCGCCCGAGCCGGCGAAGGCCGCCTGCTCGAAGACGAAGGGCGTCAGACCCTCGGCATGGACGCGCAGGCCTGCCGGCGCGGCGACGGACAAGCGCGCCAGGGCCTGATCGGCCTGCAGCGGCTCCACCCGGGCCTGGCTGCTCACGCTCGCCATGGCGCCGCTGACGCGGGCGCTCAGGGTGGCGGTGCCATCGACGGTGGCGCTCAGCGTGCCGGCCGCCGACAGCCAGGCGTTCAGGTCGACGGCCAGCCCGCGCACGACCAGCGTCGCGCCGGTGCCGGCGTCCAGCGGCGCGCCCCGCACGTCACTCAGCCCGGCGCCGCCGGCCTGCCAGCTCAGTGTGCCGCGGTCGAGCGCGAGCTCGACTTCCAGCACCCCGGCGCCGTTGATCGCGCCGGCCGGCAGGCGGATGCCGTTCGCGCCGGCGCCCACGGTGTAGACCTGCGGCAACACCAACGCCGGCCCGGACTGGCTGCCTTCGGCCGGACGGTGATCGAGCGCAATCGAGGTGCGCGATTCGATGCCTGGCGCCGCGGGGCTTTCGGGCGTGCCCTCGGTGCCGGGCGCGCGCAGCAACACCTGCAGTGAGGCATCGGCACCGCCCGACACGCGCAGGGCCGGCGAAACCGCCGACAGCCAGGCGTTGAGGGCCTGCGCGGTGCCCGTCACGGTCAGGGACGTCTCGCCAGATGCCAACGAGGCCTGCAGCGGCTGACCGTCAGCCGCCTCCAGGCCGCTGGCGCCCAGCCAGTGCAGGCGGCTGCCACCCTCGGCCACGAACTGCACCGTCAGACGACCCGGGCCGGCCACGGCATCGGCCGCGAAAGGCACCGGCACGCGGGCGCCCGGCGTGAGCACGAGCTCGGCAGGCACGCGGATCGTGGCGCCGACCTGCTGTGCGGCCGGCTGCGCTGGCGCGAACAGTTCGGCCGACAACGTCGAGGCGCCCGCCGACGAGGACAAGCGCAGCGTCAGCGGCAGCGTGGCGCCAGTGCCCGCCACCGGCGCCGGCCCGGTATAGAGGATGCGGCCCGGGGCGGCGATGAAGGCCTCGAGCGCCGCGGCCTCGCCTTCGAGCACCAGGCTGCGCGGCGTGGAGACACCGAGGACCGAGACGCCGTCAGCCGCCTGGGCGCTGGCCGTCAGGCCCTGGCCGTCGGCCAGCGGGTGCGTCGCGGGCAGGGCCAGTGTCAGACGCAGGATGCCCTGCCCCTCGAAGTCGGCCCCCACGAAGCGCAGCGGCGAGGCCGTGCCGTCACCGACCCACAGCCGCGCCGGCAATTGCGCGATCACCGGCACGGCCGAGACGGCACGGCTCGCGCCGTACAAGCCGACCGTGGTGCGCGACTCCAGTGGCAGGCCGGTCTGCGCGTCGGTGCGCAGCACGCTGACGCTCAGCGTCTGCGCTGCCTGACCGGTGTAGCGCACGAGGCCCTGCGCGTCGGCCAGGAAGGTGCTCAGGTCTGCGGCCTTGCCGGTCAGCGCCAACGTGCGCGTGCCCGCGCCGGCCACGCTGACGTCCAAGGTGCCCGTGGCCGACAGCACGCCGGCGTCAGCCGGCACCGACACGGTCAGCGTCAGCCGGTCGGAGCCCGTGCCGAAGGCGCCCTTGCCGTCGGCGCCACCGGAGAAGATCAGCGCGCTGGCCACATCCGGCACGACCACGAGCGCCCCGGGCAGCGTGCCCACGGGCGTGCGCACGATGGGCGCGGCGGCCACCTCGGCCGTGGTGATGTCGGTGACGAGGGCGCCGATGGCCTCCGCCCCGTCCTGCAGGGCCGCGGCATCGGCCACGAGCCAGCGCTCGGTCGTGACCTGGGCCCCGGCGGGCAGTTGGACACCTTCGGCCACCAGCAGCACGCCGTCGGTGGCGATGGCCAACGGCACCGTGGTCAGCGTGTCGGGCAGGTCGCCGGCGATGGCGACGTAACGCGGGCTGGACAGGAACAGGCCCGACGGTGTGGTCGCCGCGGTGGCACTGAACGCGATCGGCCCGGCGAACGCCTCGTCGGCGAAGAAAGCCAGCCGCGGCGTCGCGGACGCCGTCGGCACGGCGCGTGCAGCGGGCGCTGTCTCGTCCAGCGCATCCGGCTCGAGCAGGACGACGACACCCGGCTGGGCCGCCTCGCCGCTGGCGCCGTCCAGAAACTCCTGTGCCGACCCGAGTCGCAGGCCCTTGCCGGCGCGGTAGTCGCTGCGGCTGCTGCCGGTGAACAGGCGCGAGCTCGTGATGACGCCGGCCGCGGCAATGGTGAGATCGCCGATCAGGCCGTCGAAGGCGGCCAGCGCGCTGCTGAGCAGGGTGATGTCTGATCCGGCCTCGATCGACACGGTCACCGTGTCCTCGGTCGCCGCCGCGACCCGCAGGCGCTGGACGGCCAGCGCGCCGCTGCTGCGCAGGCTGACGTTGCCCGCCAGCACGGTCAGGTCGCGCACCTGCAGGCCCCGCGTGTCCCCGGCGCCGTCGATGTCGATCAGCCTGAAGCCGCCTTCGTCGATCTGACCAGCCACCGCGTCCACAGCCACCGGCAGCTCGAAGACGCTGCGCGCGCTGATGTTCAAGGTGTCGGCCGAGATCGCCGGCGCGCCCAGCCCGTACTCGGAGCGGGTGATGGTGTCGGCGTCCAGCACGACGTCGCCGCGGCCCGGCAACTGGGCCAGGCGCTCCGACAGCCGGGCGGCGAAGGGCGCCGAGAGCACGCGCGACAACTCGAGCTGCCCGGCCGCGCGCAGCGTCACGTCGCCGCCGCCGCTGCCGATCGTCGTGCCTGCGGCCTGGCGCAGGTCGCCCGCCGCCTGCAGCAGCACCTGGCCGCCGCCCAGCCCGCGTGCGACGTCGCCCGAGACCACGCTCGCGCGCAGCAGCAGGTCGCCGCGGTCGCTCACCAAGCCGGTGTCGTCGGCCACGATGCGGGCCACGAGCGTGACGCCCTCGTCGCCGGCGCGGATGCCGACGCCGCCGTCCAGGGCCGGGTCGGACAGCACCGTGATCGAGCCCTGGGCGTCGACGAAGACCCCGCCGTCGTCCCCGGTGCGCAGCCCCGCGGTCTCCAGGTCGTGGCGCGGTGCCGCGAGCCCGGTCTGGACGACGCGGGCGTAGCGCATGTCGTCCACCGGGCCGATCTCGACCGCGCGCTGCACGGACAGGCGGATGTCGCCACGGGCCGTGGCGCCCGCCAGGCGCGCCACTTGCAGGCGCAGCGGGCGCTCGGCGCTGCCCACGCCTTCTCCCGCCTCGATGCGCAGGCGTTCGGCCGACACCGCGCTGACACCGCTGTCGGCGGCCAGCGCGCTGGAGATCGCCCCGCCGGCCACGAGCGAGAGGTTCTGTCCAGCGACGATCTCGGTGAGCGTCAGGCCGGCGCCGGCGGCGAGGCGGACGTCGCCCCCGCCGCTGTCCACCCGGGCCCACGACGGCGCCGCCGGGTCAGCGGCATCGACCTGCATCCACAGGCCGCCCGGCCCCGCTTGCAGGTCGATGCCGCCGCCCTCGGACGAGACGGTCGCACCGGGGCCGAGCACCAGGGCGCCGCCGGCCAGCAGCGTCATCGCACCCGCTGCGTCGGTCGCAGCAGGCGGCGTCGATGCCAGGCGGCGCAAGGCGAGATCGACGTTCGCGCCGACCTTCAGGTCGCGCGCGGCGCCCAGCAGCAGGTTCGCGCCGCCGAGCACCTCGACCGGGCTGGCGACGACGATGTCCCCCGCGGTCGTGAGCACGCTGACCGCGCCGAGCCCGGCCGCGCCCGAGGGCACGTCCGCCGCCCCACTGGCCACGCCCTCCAGGCCGAGCGCCGGCAGGCTCGCGAAGCGCGCCGCGCCAGCCCAGCCGGCGCTGTCGACCGCGGCCTCGACCGTACCGAGCGCCAGGCTGCGGTCGTTGACCACGGCCACGCCGCTGGCGGCCTGCACGGCCAGCCGGTCCACCGACGTGGCGATGGGCGCGTAGGCGCGGCCGATGCCGCCCAGGCCCAGGGCTGCGTCCACCAGCAAGCCGCCACCGGTGACGTGAACCCCCTGGCGGCCGGGCTGGATCACCGTCCCGTTCACGACGATGGGCTCGGCGCGCGACACGCCGCCCTCCGCGCTGACCAGGGCCACGGTGCCGGCCGAAGACCCTGGCACTGCGGGGTTCCCGGCATCCAGGTCGGCGACGACGATGCCGCCCTGCGCGCGGACCACGATGTCGCCGGCGCGCGCGCCGCCGGTGGCGATACGGGCTGTGGCCTCCTGCTCGAAGCGGCCGCCGGCCTCGATGTCGACCGAGCCGCGGCCGTCCTCGTTGCTGTTGGCGTTGCTGATCTCGGAGGCGCGCAGTTGCCGCACGTCGCCGCTGGCCAGCAGCGACAGCGCGCCGCTGCCCATCAGGATGTCGTCGGCGATCGTCAGGTCGCCCTCGGCGGCCTCGAGGCGGATGGCGCCAGCCGGATCGAAGCTCATCTCCACCAGGCCGCGCAAGGGCTGGCCCGCGTCGCCCAAGGCGCCATGTTGCCCGACCTGCAGCGAGCCGGCCGCGCGCACCAGGATGCGGCCTTCGTAGGCCAGGCGCAGGCCGCCAGGCACCCAGGTCTTCGGATCGTTGCCGGCCCAGCCCTCGCCGGCGATCGTCAGGTCGTCTATGTCCTCGATGGCGATGATCGACTGCGCACCGGTGCGGGTGCGCGCCTGCAGCACGTCGGCGTCGACGCGCAGGGCCTGCGCCGCCGTGCCGATCGTCACCGCGTCGAAGTCGCTGCCGGCGGCGTCGATCGCCTGCAGCGACACCACCTGACCGCTGAGGGCCAGGATGCCGGCGTCCCAGGGCCGGGTCGAGGCCAGCAGGCTGCCGTCCGGCGCCGCCAGCGTCAGGTCGCCGCCGGCGTGCACGCCGGCCAGCACGATGTCGCCCGTGGGCTGGGCGAGCTTCACGTCGCCGGCGGCCTGCACCGTCAGCGTCGCGCCGTCCGGCACCTGGAAGCTCATCTCCAGCGGCGCCTGGCCCAGGCCCTGGGTCACGAAGATGCCACCGCCGAAGACCGTGGGCTCGCCCGCCGCGTTGTCGCCGCCCTCGGCCTTCAAGACCAGGTCGCCGCCGGCGCGCAGCAGCGGCACGGCCAAGGCCGGGTTGTGCACCGCGTAGATCGAGCCCTCGGCCTCGACCTGCATCAGGCCGCCCGACTGCAGGCCCACCGTGGCCAGGCCGGACAGCGTGCCGTTGTCGATCTCCAGGTCGCTGCTGGCGCGCAGCACGAGCTCGCCGTCGCTGACGGCGCGCAGCATGCCGCCGACGCTGACATTCAGGTCGTCGCGCACCTGCACGGTGACCGAGCGCAGCTCGCGCCGGTTCTCCACCCACTGGCCGCGACGCACGTCGGCCAGGCCGTCACTGGAGGCGAGCGTCCCCGCAGGCGAGGCCTCGCTGGCGCGCACCACACGCCACAGGCCCGGATTCGCGAACACGCCCTCGGCCGCGAGGTCCAGCGTGGTGTCCTCGCCCAGGTATTCGTAGCGCTGGTAGCCGACCTCGACGATGTCCTCGGGCCGGATCCGGTTCAGCAGCTCGCGCGCCGCCTCGGGCAGCGCGCCGAGGTCACCACCGGGGGTGGCGATCGTGATGCGGTCGGTGGCGCGGCCGATGCCGGCGTCGCTGAAGACCACTGGGGCGTCCTCGGCGTAACCCAGCAGGCGCAGGCCGCCCGCGCCCTCGAGCGCGCTGGAAGCCAGATCCTCGCCGTCGCCGAAGGTCTCGCCTTCGGTCCCCGTGGACTGCGGCGTCATGCCCCAGGCGTAGAGCCTGAACTCGGTCTCCTGGGTGATCTCGAGCCCGCCGAGGTCGAAGGTCCAGACGTCCTGCGTCTTCGTGGGGTCGAGCCAGAGTTCGGTCAGGAAGTCGAAGCCGTCCAGACTGGTGGCCAGCGCCGCGCGCGTCGCGCCGCCGGCGGCCGTGTAGTTGAGCGTCGAGACCTCGAGCGCGGTCAGCCGCAGCACGCGGTCGCCGCCGGGTGCGGCCTTCGGCGCCACGGTGAAGCTCGCGTAGCGCTCGCGGTTGATCGACGCCTCGGTGACGTCGTTGAACAGCGGCAGCACGTCGTTGTTGCCGTAGCTCGGCGACAACCCGGAGAGCGTCAGCGCCGAGACGATCACCGCCTCCGACATCGCCGTCGCCGCCAGCCCGAGGTCGGCCGACTGCTCGCCGCGCGGGTCCCACAGGCCCAGCAATTGCGGCTGCGCAGCCTCCGCGCTCTCGGGCACGCCGGAGATGACGCCCTGGCGGGAGACCAGCGACACGTTGGCGCTGCGCACGTTCAGCGTCTCCGCCTGGCCGCCCGCCGGGCCGCTGGGCGGCAGATCGCTGTGCGGCAGCAGGCGCGCCATGATGTCGACGGCCAGCGGGAAGCGGGCGCGCGCCTGCAGTTCGGCCACGCTGCCGAAGCCTGCCGCGGCGGCGGCTGCGTCGTCGAAGCCCGCCGCCTCGATCAGCGCCTGCATCTGCCCGGGCTCGGGCGCAAAGCGCTCGAAGGCGGCATCGAGGATGGCGCCGCGGGCAGCCTCGAGGCGGACGTCCTGCAGCACGACGACGGAATCCCCGGTCTCCTCGTCCACCGTGACGGTGGCGGCGTCGATCGAGGCCTGCGCGCCCTCCCAGGCATCGGGCCGGATCAGGCGCAGATCGCCCCGGGCCTCGATCAGCGAGATCGTGCCCGCGGCGCGCGCCGCCACGCCGCCGGTGCCGGCGTCCGTGACATCGCTGTCCACGGTCATCAACAGCAGGCCCTCGCCCGCGTCGAGCTGCACCC
This sequence comes from uncultured beta proteobacterium, assembly GCA_903876715.1. GTDB lineage: Bacteria > Pseudomonadota > Gammaproteobacteria > Burkholderiales > Burkholderiaceae_C > Rubrivivax. The sequence continues at coordinate 17,492 of CAIRBF010000370.1, read as the reverse complement.
GGTCGGCCACGATGCGGGAGTAGCCGGGCGTGCCTTCCAGGATGCCATCGGTGGCGAGCACCGTGACGTCGTGGCCGGCGGCCACGCTCAGGTCGTCGAAGGCCACCACGGCGCCGGTGGCCGCGTCGACGAAGTCACCGGCCAACACCTGCACCACCTCGCCCGCGGTCAGGGCCTGGCCGCGCCAGGCATAAGTGGCGGCGAGCAACTGGCCGATGCGCACCGGGTTGGCGGCACGGTTCGGGTTGTCGATCTGCTCGATGCGCACGTCGCCCGCGGCGACGATGTTGAGCTTGCCGCGCGGGTCCTTGACGCGGATCGTGACGTCGCTGTCGGTCTTGATGTCGGGCACCGCACCGGAGAAGACGACCTCGCCGCTGATCTCCAGCGCATCGGCCGACAGCGCGATCGGCGTGAAGTCGTCGTAGTTGGCGGCGGGATCGCTGGCATTGCCGTAGGCGATCGAGCCGCGCAGCACCATGCCCGCGGCCGAATCGATGCGGATCGTCTGCTGCGTCGAGCCCAGCATGGGCTGGATCGCGATCGGGTGGTCGGCCTTCAGCACGTAGGTGTAGAAGTCCTTCAGGCCAGAGATCGTGGTGGTCTTGGTCGTGACCACCTTCTCGCGCAGCCAGCCGCCGCCGGTGACCACCGGCGGGTCGGCGATGACCTCCTCGTTGGCGAAGTCGCTGTCGTAGCGGTTGTCAGCCTTGGCGGGCTTCCAGTCCTTGCCGTCGTACTGGACCTTCTCGTCCTCCGTGGACTCCCACACGAAGTAATACTTGAACGGATCGCTCGCCGGGCCCTTGTAGGCCGGGTCGGCGGCTTTCGCGGCATCGATCTTGCGCACGCCGCCGCTGAGGTCGGCCACCTTTTCCCACCGGTCGGTGTCGCTGAAGTCCAGCACCGGGAAGGTGACCTTGCCCGTGTCGCCGGCCCAGCGGTACAGCCTGTTGCTGAAGACGTCGCGCACGAGCGAGACGTTCTCGACGAGCTCGACCTGGGGGTTGGCCTTCTGCTGGTAGTTCACCAACAACAGTTCGTTGCCGGTCAGGCCGCCGGCGTACGGACCACCCGCCTGCACCAGCACCTCGGACTCACGCAGCGGCGAGCCGTCGGTGAACTTCGTGTCGGTGTACTTCGCCTCGGTGTCGGGCGACAGCCAGTCCCAGTCCCAGCCGAGCAGGTTGAAGCTGCGCTGCTCGTAGATCTTGACCGTCGTGCGGGTCTTGGCCTGGCCGGCGGTCCAGAGGTAGTAGCGGTCCTGGACGGGGGTGTACTGCAGCGGGAAGATTGCCGGAAGACCGAGCCGCGCCTGGTTGCCATCTTCCGTGTAGACGATGGTGCTCAACCCGTCCTCGGTGCTGAGCACGCCCTGGTAGACACGGCGATCGACCCGGCCGTCCTGCACCGTGAAGGTCTCGCGCTTCAGCGTGGCCGAGTCGGTGATGGAGATGCGGCCGACGCGGTTCTCCGAGACGTCGATCTCGTCGACCGCGAGCTGGTAGGCGCTGCGGTTGACGATGTTCACCGCCGCGTAGCCGCTGGCCACGGCGATGCGCCCCGCACCGGTGCTGACAATCTGGCCCGTGAGGTTGACGGCGCCGGCCGTGGGCTTGATCGCGTCGAGCAGGATCAGGCCGCGGTCGGCGTCGAAGTAGCCGTCCACCGACTCGAAGCCGCCCGCGCCGAAGATGAGGCCCGGCAGCAGGCGGCCCTGCAGGTCGGTGAAGTTGCTCGAGGCCGTGGGCCGGAAGTCCTCGGTGATCGTCAGGTCGATGGCGTCGACGCCGCTCTGGATCAGGCCGTTGACGTTGAGGTAGCGGGCGTTGATGTTGATCTCGCCCAGCGCGAAGACCTGCGAGGCCCGGCCCTTGGACTCGATCGAGGCGAGCAGCGCCTGGATGCGGGCGTCGCCCCGGTCCGCGTCCGTGAAACGCACGGTCCTGGGCTCGTAGTTCGGATTGAAGAAGAAGCTGCTCAGCCACTTGCCGAAATCGTCGAAGAAGGCGAGGTACTGCGTCGGGTCGGCACCGGAGTGGTACCAGTCCTCGGTGGCGAGGTTGAAGTCGCCCGCGGCCGAGAGCTTGACCGAGCGCGCGCGCAGCTCGCCCGTGACGTTGATCGAGCCTTCCTTGTTGGTCAGGTAGAGATCGCCGTCGGCGTTCTCGATGCGACCGCGCACGTACAGGTCCTGCGGCGCCGCGGGCAGCTGGAAGTCCCCGCCCAGGTTGTAGAGGTCCTGGGGGTAGGCGTCCTGCGTGATCCGGATCTCGCTCGCCCCAGTCGGCGAGGCGACCGTGCCCACCTGCCGGCCCTGGAACCAGACCTTGCCGGCCGAGAGCGTTTCCAGCCGCTTGTCGACGAGGTCGACACGGCCGCTGGCGAGGATGCCGACCTCGTTGATCTCGAGCCCGAAAGGCGAGGTGTTGACGATGTTGATGCGCGCGCTGCCGTGCGCGACGGCGCGGCCGTCGTCGACGGCACCCGCCAACGCCGCCTGCGAGGCCTTGCCGGCCTTGACGTAGATGCCCCCGCCCGAGGCCTGCACCGTGGGCAGGCGCAGGAAGAGCATGTCGAACTGGGCGCGCGGCACCACGGTGCTGCCCTGCTTCTCGGCCAGGCCCATCTTGAACAGCTTGGCGTCGATCTGCTCGAGCAGGGCCTGGTAGCGCGCGATCGCCTCGGCATTGCCGGCGTGGCTCTGCATCCAGTCGACGACCTTGGCCCGGTCCTCGAAGAGCTGGTTGGCCACGTTGGCGTAAACCAGTTTCGGCAGCGCCAGGTCCTTGGGCTTGACGACGTAGAAGTCGTCCGAGAGCTGCTGCGCGAACAGCAGGCCCTTGTCGCTCTTCGTCGCGATGAGCTCGGACCAGCCGGACGTGAAGGACTCGCCGGCGCCGATCCTGACTGCGTTGCCGGTGCGCTGGTACCACTTGCCCGCATTCGTGCGCACCAGCTCGCCCTGCTTCACGTCCACCGAGACGGTGAACGGCGTCAGCTGGTGGTGGGGCGTGACGGGCTGCCAGCGGGCGGTGTCGGTGTAGTCCTCGCGCTCGAGCACGACGCTGGAGTCCGACGGCCCGTCAGCGGCCGTGGCGACGTAGCGGTAGGTGGCATTGGCCACGCCCTTGCCGAAGGCCCCCGGGACCAGCGTCACGAGGGTGCCGGTGGACACGCCGATGGCCACGTCGCTCATCGTCAGCGCCGCGTACTCGTAGCGCTGGGCCTCGTCGAGCCCGAGCGCGGCCTTCTCCCCGGCGCTGAGTTCCTGCCCGAGCCGGGCGGTGTCGAAGCGCTCGTCACCGACGACGATCGGGTGGATCTGCACCTCGGTGCGGTAGTTGACCCCGGCCTCCAGCAAGGCCTGCGGGCCGATGTCGACGACGTTGCTGCTGATGGCCCCGCCCAGGAAGTCGGGCTTGAAGACGTAGATAGGCACCGCCAGGTTGGTCACCAGGCCGTCGGTCTTGGCGCGCTTGGATCCGCCCACGCCCTCCTCGGCGTAGAGGTCGATGTCACGGATCGCCCGCACGGCCGATTCGCCCAGCACCCGCACCGCATTGCGCTCGTCGATCCTCGCGTCGACGATGGGCACGCTCAGGCCGTACATCGACACCACCGCGATGTCCGTGCGCGCGGTCGAGAACATCAGGTTGCTGACGCGGTCGCGGTCCTGGCCGGCGTAGAGCTTGACGTCGGTGCCCATCAGCTGCGCGTCGGTCAGCGTGATGGCGTTGTCGGCCGTGACGGCGGTCAGCGCGTTGGCGTTGGCGCCGGCGATCGCCCCCATCGAGGCGACGTTGACGGCCGCCACCAGGTCGGAGTCGGTGCGGGTGTTGAGTTCGAGGTTGCCGCTGAGGTTGCGCAGCGTGGCCCCGAAGACGTCGATGCTCGACACCAGGGCTGCGTCCTGGTCGACGATGCCAAAGTTCAGCGGCAAACCGCCGTAGCCGTCGACCCGCACCTTGTCGATGACGTTGATGTCGGTCAGCGTCTCCACGCGCAGCGTGGCGCCGGTGCTGCCCGCGGTCTGCGTGGTGATGGTCGTGCCCTCGCCGATGGCGACGCGGGCACCGAACTTGCGGTTCGCCGAGCCAAGGTCGGTCTTGATCTGCAGCGCCGAGATCGAGGCGAGGCCGGCGGAGGTCGAGCGCAGAGAGTCCTCGGTGGCCGACCAGCGGTTCTTCTCGGCCTTGTTGCGCGCCTGGATCAGCACGGTGGCGGCGTCGATCGCGCTGTCGCTGCCGATGAGCACGTCGGCGGTGCCGGCAAGCAGGGTCGACATCGCCGCGCCGCTGCCCGAGGCGATGCCGCCGATGGCCAGGTTGGACGACACGGCGTCGAACTGCTGGTCGCGCTCGGCCAGGATCTGCACCGTGTGCGCGAGCACCGTGTTGCGGTTGCCGACAGTGGCGGCGAGCGAGCCGAGGATGTTCAGGCTCGAGTCGGCGCCGGCGATGCCGACGAACAGGCCGCCGCTGGAGGCGCTGGCGCGCTGGAAGATCCGGTCGTCGGCCAGGCCGCGGATGCGCAGCGTGCCGGCCTCGAGCGTGACGTCGTCGCCCAGCCCCGCGCGCACCACGCTGCGGTCGGTGGTCGTGGCCGAGGACACGCCCACCGAGGCGCCGGAGCTCACCGACAAGGCATTGGACTCGGCCATCGACTGCTGCAGCGCCTGCGCCCGCAGGTCGACCGTGGCGTCGGCGTCGGCCGTGACCTCGGCGCCGGCGATCGTCGCCCGGACCACCGCGCCGATGTCGTTGACGACCACGGTGCCGGCGGCCGCTGCGGCGATGAGACCGAAGGAGGCCGCGGCGGCGAAGACCTCGCCGTACATCGAGGCCGCCTCGTCGGCGAGCACGACGATGCCGCGGTTGCCGCGCAGCTGCGACCAGCCGGCGATGCTGCCGTCCACCGGCTCCGTGCCGCTGCGGCTGGCCGCCGCCGTCACCTCGGTGGTGATGGTGTTGTAGCTGTTCGCACCCCCGCCGGCGAAGGCCACCCCGATCGCACCCGTGATCGCCACCGACACCGCGGTCGAGTAGCTCTCGATGCTCGGGCGGTCGGCCGCGACGATGCTCAGCGTGCCGTCGGCTTCGACCACGGCGCGGTCGACCAGGGCGCGCACAGCGCCCGCGATCTCGTTGTCGGCCACCGACACGCCGATGGACAACGAGCCGCCGAAGGTGCCGAAGGCCGCGGCCACCGACACCGCCATCACCGAGCTGTAGATCGAGGCCAGATCCGAGGCGGCGATGGTCACGTCGCCGTCGACGACGACGCCGTCGTCGGTGCTGTCGCGCACGAGCGCCAGGGTCTCGGAATTGATCCGGTTGGTCGCGGAGCCGCCGGCGCCCGACAGCGCCACACCCACCGTGCCGCCCACCGAGGCCGCCACCGACCCGGCGAAGACGCGTGATTCGACCGTCTGCAGGTTGTCGGCGACGACCGAGAAGTCGGCCGCCTGCGCATCGACGGCGGCTGCGCCGTCGGTGGCCGGGTCGACCCACTCGGCCACGACCGAGCTGCCGCTGACCTCGGCCACGATCTGGTTGGCCGAGGCGCCGAGCACCTGCTTCCACAGCGTCTTGTCGGCGTAGTCCTGGGCCACGAATACGTCTTCGGGCGTGCCGTCCTCGTCCGCGTCGGGCCGCTCCAACGGCTCCGTGCCGAGGTACTCGTAGACCTCGCCGGCGCGGGCGCCCGAGCTGGCCGACAGGCGCACGGTGTCGCCCTGGCGCACCAGCGGCGGGTTGTCCTGCCCCTGAACCCAGGTCGGCGTGGCGTCGTAGCCGTAGGGGTCGTAGCCGATGTAGTTGCGCGCGACCGAGACACCGATCGAGGCGCCGACGCCGGTGGCGCCGCCCGCGCCGACGCCCACCGAGGCCGAGATGATCGTGGCCTCGATGCGGCTGCGCGCCAGCGCCGCCACCGCCACGTCGTCAGCCGCGGTCACCGCACTGTCATCGATCACGGCGAAGGTGTCGCCCAGGGCCACGTTCAGCGCCGACGCACCCGCGCCGCTGACGCCGATCCCGATCCCGCCGCCGATGCCCGCGGCCACCGAGGCGGCCAGTGCGAAGACGTCGATCTGCGCGTCCGACGTGGCCAGCACGTCCACACGCCCGGCCGATTCCAGCTCGGCCCCGACGATCTCGGCGCGCACGACGCCGTCGATCACGTTGCGCGCGAGCGATACGCCGATCGACAGCGCGACGCCGTTGCCCAGCCCGAAGGCCGCGGCGATCGAAGCCGCCCCGGCCCAGGCGTCGATCGTCGAGCTGTCCACTGCGCGGACGTCGACGCTGCCGGCCTGGACGCTGTTGGCGCGTGTGCCGGCCTCTTCGCGCGTGCCGATCCCGGCCAGCAGGCGCGTGCCGATGTAGTTCTCGGCCCAGACACCCGAGCCACTGACGCCGATCGCGTTGCCGCCACCTGCGGCCACTGCCGCCGAGCCCGACACGACCAGCGCGTCGATGCCTTGCCGGCCCTCGGCGGTGAAGCTGAGGTCGCCCTCGACCGTCAACTGCGAATCGATGGCCTGGGCGGTGACGGTCGAGATCGCCTCGTCGCTGCCCAGACCGAAGCCCGCGGCGCCGATGAAGTTGCGCGCCACCGCGATGCCGATCGAGGCGCCGACGCCGCCGCCCATGCCGCCGCCCACCGCCACCGACAAGGCGGCGATCGTGGAGGCGATCGTCGCGTCGCTGGAGGCGCGCACGCTGAGGTCGCCCGCGCTCTCGACGGTGCTGCCGATGATGAGCGCGTCGATCGCGCCGCGGATCGAGTTGACCGCCACCGCCCCGGCACCGCTGAAGGCCATGCCCTGGCCGCCGGCGGAGATGCCCACAGCCGCGGAGGCCGCCACCGAAACCGCATTGATGTTGATGCGGTCGATCGAGACGTCGTAGCTGCCGTCGGCGCGCAGGCGCTTGACGATCGAGTAGCTCTCGCCGGCACCGTCGACGATGCGCCAGCTCTGCCCCGGCTCGACGACGGCGAGGTTGAGCTCAGGGCGGACCTCCTCCCACTCGGACTCGTCGGTGTAGTCGACCGTCGAGAGGTTGAGGCTCTGGTTGTTCTTGCCGATGTAGCGGTAGACCGCGCCCGCAGTCCCGCCCTCGCCGTGGGTGGGCGCCACCTTGACGGTGTCGCCCTTGCGCAGCTCGACGGTGTCGGGCTCGACGAGTTCCCAGAGGTCTTCGTCGCTGAAGTCGGCCTCGTCGAGGTTGAAGGCTTCGTCGTCCTCGCCCAGGTACTCGTAGATCGCGTTGTCTTCGCCGGCGTCGGCGACCAGGTCCCCCTCTTCGATCGCGACCTCGCCGTCCTCGTTCGTGTACTTCCAGATCGTGCCGTCGGCCGACGAATACAGCGCGTCCGCGCGCAGCATGTCGCGGTCGGCCAGGTCGATGCCGGCATCCTCGATGAGGGTGGTGAGGGTCTCGACCGTGTCGGCATCGGCAAAGTCGGTGGCGAGTTGCCAGCGAGAGGTGTCCGAGTAGTCCTCGCGCCAGAGAGCCACGTCCTCTTCCTCGAGGCTCACTTCGCTCCAGGCGTCCTCGTTCTGGAAGTCCTCGACGGCCAGGTCGACGAGCACGTCCTCGGCGCCCTTCCACTCAAAGGCGCGCCCGACCCAGCCCCGCTCGGTGTGGTTGACCTCGACCAGGACGACGTCGCCAGGCTGCAACCTCGCCTCGCCGTCGAGCGTGGTGAAGTCGACCGCCTTGCCGATGAAGCGGTAGACGCGTCCAGGCAAGCCACCGAAGTCGTGCAGTTCGTCGACGCGCACCGTGTAGCCGGTCTTGAGCTCGTAGGTCTCGCCCTCGATCTCCTGCCACAGGTCGGAGTCCTCGACCTCGACGCCCTCGAGGTCGAGGGTGTCGTCCCCACCCGTGTATTCGAAGATCCGTCCGTCCGCCAGACGGAGCCGATCGCCCGCGGTGAGATCGGTGTCGCCGTCGTCAGGCAGATAGTCCCACTCGCGGCCCTCGTCACTGGCGTAGCTCGTGCCCGCGAGCGCATTGGCGACGGCATCCAGCGCGTTCTCGTCGAGCCCGGCACCTTCGACCTCCTCCCAGTCGAGGGTCGGGCCGCCCTCGAGCGCCGCCGAGCGCGCGGCGATGTCGACGCTGCCGTCGGAGGTCGTGAGCTCGACGTTCTGCAGCGTCGCCGTCACGTCGGCGTCGATGCTGTTGAAAGCGAGCGACAGGCCGATGGACACCGACAAGGAACTGCCCGAGCCCCCGAACGATGCGGCCACGGACGCCGCGCCGGCGATGGCGCTGATCGCGGTGCGGGATTCGCTGCGGATCGAGGCCGACGCCGCCGCCAGCTCGACCCGGCGGTCCTCGAGGCCGAAGGCGCGCGCGTCCACGCTGGTGTAGATCCGGTTCTCGGCGTAGACACCGGCCGCGCTGACGGTGGTGGAGCCCGTGGCGCCCGCGCCGACCGCTGCGGACCCCGCCAGCACGCGGGCGTTGATGCCGGCGCTGGCCAGCGCACGCAGCTTCAGCGCGCCGGCCGCGTCGACCTCGCTGCGGTCGAGGTAGGCCCGGGTGGCGGCCACCGCCGGCGCATAACTGAGAAGCTTCCATTGACTCTCGTCGGAGAAGTTCTGCGTGTGCAGGCGGATGCCCTCGGCGTCGCTGACCTGGTCGCCGATGTACTCGTAGACCTCGCGCCCCATCAGCGCGGTGTCGTTCAGGACACGCTGCCCGGGCCGCAGCTCGAGGAGCTTGCTGTCGTCGGGCTCGTAGTCGGAGGCCTTCAGGTCGTAGGCCACCTGCGCCGGTGTCTGGCCGATGATGTTGCGCGCCACCGACACGCCCAGTGCGACCGCCTTGCCCGCGCCGAGGCCGACGGAGACCGCAGCGGACACCGAGCGCAGGCTCGCGTCGATCATCGTCGCGTCGTGGGCGCGGATGGTGACGTCGCCGCTGCCCTCGTCCTCGCCGTCGGTGGCCAGCAGCACCTGGCGCGCGTAGGCCTCGGTGCTGCCGCTGATGCGGTTGAAGGCGAGGGTGCCGCCGCCAGCCACGGCCGGCCCGCCGTTCGGGCTGGCGCTGATCGCGATCGCCGACGCCGTGCCCAGGGCCATGATCTCTCCGGAGCGCCAGGCGGCGACGCGGATCTCGCCGCCGGTGGAGCGCAGCTCGACCAGCGCCGGGGCATCGGCGGGGTCGGCCGCCGGCGCGGGCGTGGCCGAGATGAAGGCGGCGACGTTGCTGTCGATATCGTTGCGCGCAAGGCTCAGGCCCACCGAGATCGACTTCGAACCGCCCTTGTAGCCGGCCGCGACCGACAGCGCGCTGGCCGACACCTCTGCGTTGATCGCGGTGTCGCCCGTGGCCTCGACCAGGATGTCGCCGCCGGCCTCGGTGTCGCGGGCGTTGATGATGCGGGCGCTGGTGTCGGCGGCGATCCGGTTCAGCGCGACCACGGGCGCCACGGTGATGGCCGTCTGGCCGGCGGCCGCGCCGCCCTGCCCGCCACCACCGCCGCCGGACGCGCCGCTCGCCACGGGCGGCTTCACCGTGTCCAGCGCCATGGCCACCGCGGAGCTCTCGATGACCGCCTCGACCTGCCCGCCCCACTCGGCCTGCACCTCGAGACCGCCGTCGAGCTGGAAGCTGCTGTTGTCGGCCCAGGCCCGGGTGGCCGCGCGCTGCTGGTCGGCGAAGCTCGAGCCGAAGATGCTGTCGGCGATGTTGGCGAACAGGTTCTGCGGCCGGTAGCCGATGGTGTTGAAGGCGAGCGTCACGCCCACCGACGACTTCGCCTGCACCTTGCTGCTGAGCGTGGCCGTGATCGCCGAGGCGTTGGTGGCGACGACGCGCACGGTGCCGTCCTCGGCCGCGGGGTCTTCCTCGGCCGACGGGTCGTCCGCAGCGATCTCCTGGTCGCCCTCGGCGGCGTCTTCCTCGAACAGGTCGATGTCCTCGGCCGCCGCAGCGTCGTCTGCGTCCTGGGTGGCTTCCTGGGCTTCGGCCGTGTCGGGCTCGGAAGTCGCGGCCTCCTCGTCCGGGGCCGTCTCGGGGTCGGACGCCTCGGCGTCCGCAGACTCGTCGGCCGGCAACAGCGTGACGACCTCGCTGTCGGCGATCCAGGCCTGCGAGCTGCCCAACACCGTGTTGGTGGCGATCACCACGTTCACGCCCGTGGTCCCGGCGATGACCTCGCTCGTGTCCTCCGCCACGATGATGGCAGTCTCGTCGGCGCTGACGGTGAGGTCGCCGGCCAGCGTCATGGTCTGGCCGTCGATGAAGGCGGTGACGTCGCTGCGGACGTCGTTGCGCACCACCAGGCCGCCGACGCCCACCCCCGCCACTTGAGAGGCCGTGGCCGCCTGCGCGAAGTTCGCACCCAGCTCGGTCCAGTAGGCCACGTCGAGCTGAGCCCAGCGCGACTCGTCAGTGAAATCCTCGTCCGCGAAGTCGACGTCGCTCTTCCAGCCCTTGAAGATGTAGGTCATGCCGGCTTCGCCGGTCAGCTTCTTCCACAGCGAGGCGTCGGTGAAGTCCTGCTTGTCGAAGCGCACGTCCTCCAGCGGCTCGGCGCCGATGTACTCGTAGCTGTCGCCCGCCTCGGCGCCGCCGATGCTCGAGCCCAGGGCGACCCGCTCGCCTTCGGCCATCTCCTCGGGGCGGTCGAACTCGGTGTACTCGGCGTCGGCGATGCGCACGCGGTCACCGAAGCGGACGGTCTGCTCGCCCGAGCGGTCGGTGTAGCTCAAGCCCACCAGGTTGACCAGGGAGCGTACCGCCGCCGCGTTTTCGCTCTCTTCGGCGCCGGCGCTGGCCGTCAACTCGACCTTCGAGAACACGCGCGCGGCATCGACCGCCGACACGGTAGCGCCGCCATCGGCGGTCTCGACGCTGCGGTCGTCGCCGACGATGAAGGTCAGCGCGAAGCTGCTGACCATGTTGCTGGCGAGCACGAAGCCGGCCGACACGGCCTTCTCACCGGCGGCGGCGCCGCCGCCCGCGGCCGGGCCGGTGGCCGCGCCCGCGGTCGCCGTAGCGCCTGTCGTCCCGGACGCTCCGCCGGCGGCCGTGTCCTCACCGGTCGGCAACAACTCGGGCTCGGCAATCTCCGAGGCCGTCTCGTTGGTGATCGTCGACAGGATGAAGGCGTCGTTGTCGGCCTCCAGGACGAGCGCGCCCGCGGCGTCGATGTCGCTGTCGCGGATGAAGGCGCGCGCGGAGGCCGGCTTCTCGTCGCCGATGTTGGTGCCGATCAAGGCGTCCAGGGCCGCAAACAGCACGTTCTGCGCTTCGTAGCCCACGGTGTTGAAGGCCAGCGTCACCCCGACCGACGACCCGTCGGAAGTCATCGAGCTGGCGTTGCGCGCGACGATGTGGCCGGCGTTGACGGCGCGGATGGTGATGTTGCCGTCCGGGCCGTCATTGGCAGCGGCATCGGGCTCGGCGGCGTCACCGGCGTCGTCCGCCGACTCGTCGGTGCTGGGGTCGGCGCCCTCGTCCGCCGTCGTGTCGGTCGTCTCGTCGGCGAGCAGGCCCTCTTCGGACGCCGCGTCGTCGGCCGTCTCGTCGCTGGCGGCGTCGTCCTCGGCAGCCGCATCGTCCTCGGCCTCGCCCGCGGTGGTGACGACCTGCACGCGATCCAGATAGGCGTCGGCCGTCGCCAGCACCAGGTTGGTGGCAATGATGCCGCCGGCCGCCAGACCGCCGCCGCCACCGCCCGTGGCCTCGGCCTTGCTGTCGAGCGAGGCGCGGACGATCGCGTCCTCGGTCGCCGTGACCGTGAGCGCGCCCGCCTGGACACGGGTGTTGAAGATGTAGGCCCGCGTCGAGGCGCGCACGTCGTTGCGGGCGATGATCGCGCCGGCGGCCACCGCGCGCGGCGCCGGCGGCTCGTCAAGAGGCAGGTCGGGAAGCGCAGGCGGCTCGGGTTCTGGCTCGGGCGTCGGCTCCGGTTCGGGCACCGGCTCCGGAGGCGGCGGGTCGGTGACCTCGGCGCTGAGCAGACCGACGTTCTGGCCGGCCAGCGCGCCGCCGAAAGTGACCTTGAACGCCTGGTCGCCATCGGCGACCACCTGCACCCGACCGTCCTGGCCGAGTTCGGCGTTGAGAGCATCCTCGACCGCCTGGGGGCTGGCGTCGAAGGTGATCGGCTTGGTCGTGTAGGTCTGTCCGTCGTGCCCGAAGCTCAGCGTGAACAGGCTGCCCTGGCTGCCACCCTCGAGCGCGATGCGCTGAACTTCGTCCGCCCCGGGGTCACCCTGGGACTTCGGCTGGAAGTCGAACTCGTCGGCCGCGGCCCGCATGGTCAGCGGCTTGATCGCAACGCCGGCCAACTGTCCGACCGCCTCGACCGTGAAGCGCCGGCCCGAGGCGTCGACCGTGACCTTGAAGTCGGCTGCAGTGACGGTCTTGCCCGGCAGCACGTCGCGCAACGTCTCGGCGAACGCGCTCTTGAGCTGGGCGATGGTCTGGTCCGGGTGCTCGTTGTCGCTCCTGTACTTCCAGGTGGCGGTTTTCGGCGAGCCGGGCGCGCTGAAGTAGAGCTTGAAGCCGGTGAAGCCGAACTTCTGCCCGAAGGTCACCAGCCAGCTCTCGTTGGCCCGTCCCGCGCCACCCTCGGTGACCGGCGTGAGGTCGACCGCGCCGGGATCGGCAGGCTCCACCGGTTCCGTGCCGCCGCCGTCCGTGGTGCCGTCGGTGACGTCGGTGCCCTCACCGCCGGCGGTCGTGTCGGTGCCGTCGCCGCCCGCCGTCGTGTCGTTGCCGTCGCCCCCCTCGACCGTGTCGGTGCCGTCACCCTCGGCCGGCGCCTCCTCGACCTCGAGGTAGCGCACCTCGTCGATCGACACGTCGGCGATCGTGTCGCCGGAGAACGACAGGAGCCAGAAGTCGGTGCCGTCGGCGTCGGTGTCGATCGTGACCCGCAGCTCGAGCTCCAAGGACTCGAAGGGGTCGCCGTCTTCGTTCAGCGCCTCCTCCTGGATCATCGTCACGAGCTGGTTCGCCGTCAGGTTCTTCGGCACGCCCGCGAGCATGAAGACGTCGCCGTCGACCTCGATCTCGAGGTCGAACGTGCCGGTGCTCTCCTCGTCATACAGCGGCAACTCGACCGTCGGACCCTTGGCGGCGCGGCCTTGCCACACGACGCCAGTGCGCGCTCTCAGGCCCTCGGGCAGGTCGCCGGCGCGCAGCAGGGGCTGGTCCTGCAAGCTCCAGTCGTCGCCGTCGAAGCGAACCTGGTACATGCCCTCACCCAGCGGCTCGACGGTGACGGCCTCGCCCTCGAGCGCGACGTTCAGCGCTTCCTGGATCAGTTCGGCCTGCTCGGCGTAGGTCGGGCCTTCGGTGCCGTCGGTCTCCGTCTGCGAACGCACCAGCAGCAGGCCCTGGGAGTCCTGGCCCACGGTGCTGGCGGCGATCTGGCCGATGTCGGTGGCCGCCAGCTCGCCACCGAACTCGATGTCGAAGATCAGGCCGCCTGCGGAGAAACGATAGCCGCCGTCCGGGTCGGATTCGTCCTCGTTGAAGGTGACCGTTGCGTTGCCGGCACCGAACCACTCGTCGAGCACGGCCTGGATCGCCGCCGCGTCCTGCTGCGGATCGCCGTGGAAGGTCAGGGTGGCGACCAGCTCCGGCGCCGGGTCCTCGACGGGCGGCTCTTCGGGGTCGACGGGGGTACTGGCGTCGTCGCCGGTGGTGTCGTCAGCGATGCTGTCGTCGCCGGTGCCGGTGTCGTCAGCAGCGGTCTCGTCAGTGACGGTGTCATCGGCGGCGGTCCCATCGGTGACGGCAGCGTCATCGTCGGTCCCATCGGTGACGGCGGCGTCGGCGGCGGCGTCATCAGTTCCCGCGGCCGCGTCACCGGCAGCCTCTTCCTCGGCGGCTTCGATCGGAATCAGGCGCAGCGTGTAGGAGGTGCCTACGGCCGCGGGTTTGTGGACGAAGATCAGCCGCTGCTGCTCGTTCTGCGGCACACCGATCTCGAGCCACTCGACAGGCTCGGTGGTGACGTCGCCCAGCGTGAGCGTGAAGCTCGGTGGCTCATCACCCGAGAAATCGAGCGCGTCCGTGGCCGTGAAGACCAGGCGCTGGACCTCGTCACGGCCCGGATCGGCCTCGGTATCCACATCGGCCACGAGCCAGTCAGTGAGGCCGTACTCCGCGTCACCCGGCGACAGGCCGGGCAAGGCATCGATCGTGTCCGGCCCGGGCGCAGTGGCTCCAGCGCCGCCGCCGGCGGCCGGGTTGCCTGTGCCTGTGCCTGTGCCTGTGCCTGTGCCTGTGCCTGTGCCTGTGCCTGTGCCTGAGCCTGTGCCTGTGCCCGCGGCTGCAGTTGCGCCAGCGCCAGCGCCAGCGCCAGCACCTGCACCTGCACCTGCACCTGCACCCGCAACTGCAGCTGCGCCTGCGCCGGCACCTGCGGCTGAATCTGCACCCGCAGCTGCGCCAGCTGCAACCAATGCGACCGGGGTTGGGTCTGCGGAGGCTGCCACGACCACCGTCGCCGCTGAACCGCAATCTTCTGCAGCACCCGCCGCAGCAGATTCAGGCGCTGTTGCGCAGAGCACGGAAGCCACGCCCGCAGCGTCCGAGACCGCCGCAGCCGAGAAATCCTCAACCGAAGACGACTCGGCGGAAGCCAAACGGGTAGCCGCAGGTGCGGCCGCCACCAGCGCCGTGACACCTGGGACCAACACGCCCGCAGTCACCAGCAGCGCAGGCATCACGGTCAGCACCGTCAACCTACCAACACCGCAGGCCAACGGATTGGTCAACGTGGTGGTGCCACAAGCCGCCGCCAGGACCAGCGCCGGCCTGATCATCGCGTTGCCAAAGGAGGTCACGGCACAGACACAGGAAGTGAGCACCAACGTCAAGATGACGCTCATCAACGACCAACCCCTGCCGAACTGGGTCCGTTTCGACACCAAGCTCAATGCGCTGGTGACGGACGCCGTGCCTCAGGCGACGTTTCCGCTGACGGTGGTGCTGACAGTGGGCAACCAGCGGACGGTGATTCGAGTAACGGAGTGACAGCTCAGCCCACGCCATGCCGTCGTTTGTCGCAAGCTCGATGGAGCCCTGAGTTCAAACCTGGACTTGCACCACAGGCAGGGCTCAGACCTGCGTGTTCAGGAAGGCCAGACAGGCCATTTTTCATAGCTGAAACTACCAGGCCAGGTATCACTTACCCGGTATCACTCGACACCTGGCCTGACCGCCAGTAGGCGCCCGCAGCGTACGCGTCGCAGTCATGTTTCAGTGCCGGGGTAGCAGAGCGGTGGTATCAGCAACGGTAGCCGCCCAGGCGCGCTGGGCGAGCCTGGGCGATTCGTCGAGGCTGAAGAAGCAGCGCGCCAGGGCCGCCGGCACGCACATGGGCCGCCGCCCAAGACCACCGAAGCGCAGCATCAGATCATCCGCGCCAGGCTGGTCAAGGGCGAGACCGTGACGGCGGTGGCGCGTGACTTCAAGGTCTCGCGGGCGACGGTGAAGATGGTCCGTGACAATGCCAGGCCGTGATGACCTTAGACCTCGTCCTTGAACGGGTCAGTCTTGCCATCAATTGACATGCTTGTTAATATTCAACCGTGTCCTACCGCGTCGAGTTCTTCAATCAGAAGGTCATGGCCGAGGTGCTGGGGTGGCCAGCGGGCATTGCGGCTAGCTTCGCCGTGGTTGCATTGCGCATGGTCGAGCACGGTCCGAACTTGGGCCTGCCGCACACGCGGGCCATGGGAGACGGGTTGTTTGAAGTTCGCGCACGAGGTGCCGAGGGCATTGGGCGTGCGTTCTTCTGCACGCTGGTGGGCCAGCGTATCGTCGTGCTGCACGGCTTCGTCAAGAAAACGCAGGCAACGCCCGCGGCTGAGTTGAAAACGGCGCGCAAGCGCTTGAAGGAGGTGCAAGGTGGCTGACGTGGACAAATTTTCGCCCGTGGCGTTCGACCCGCGAGCCTATGCTGCGCAGCGAAGCGCGACCGACCCGACATTCAAGCTGGCATTCGAGTCGCTGGACGATGAGTTCAGCGCGCTGGACGTGCTGCTGCGCGCCCGCAAGGAGGCCGGGCTCACACAGGCCGAGCTTGCCCAGCGCATGGGCATTGCAGCGTCCTCTTTGGCGCGCATAGAGGCCAGCGTGGGCAGCCGCAAGCATGCCCCCTCACTGGCCACGCTGCGCAAGTACGCTGCGGCCTGTGGGCGTCGTCTTACGCTCGGCCTGGCGTGAGTCTGCTTGACCTGGCCAAGGTCAGCCGGAGCCTGCAACCCTTCGACATTCGGCTGTCATGCCAAAGGGTAAGAGGGTAAAAGGCTCAAAGCTCAATAAGTCCCGGCGATACGCATGCCGGTGTCGAAGTTGCGGTTGACCGGCGCGCTGTGGAAGCGGTTGGCCGAGCGCAGGTTCCTGGGGTAGTTGAACCAGGCACCGCCGCGAAGCACCCGCCGCACCTGATCGCCGCCGCTCAACCAAGCCGATCCGTCGACGGGTGCGCCCTGGTGGTTCTCGTGCCAGACATCCTGCACCCATTCCCAGGCGTTGCCGCTCTGCGCTGCGGTCCACGCCTGCAACTCGACCTGCGCATCGCTGGTCACCGGCTCCGGTTTGACCGTCGTCAGCGTCGCCCCCGGCTTGAAGTAGAACTCGCCGACGATGCTGCCCTCGGTCCAGCGCTCCCGCTGCTTCTTGCTCTCCACCGTCACCGCCGCCGAAACGCGTTTCAGCATGGTCTCCACCGGCAGGTCGGGCGAATCGATGAAGCGCAGCAACTGACTGGTGTACAGGCCGTTGCTGCCAGTGCCGTCCGCCGCCACGCTGCCAGGGCGGGTGGCAAAGTGGATCAAGGTGCCCGATGGCGCGGCGTTGACCCGCGCCAGCCCACGATCATTGCTGAGCAGACTGCGCGCATAGGGGTTGTTGTGACGGGCAGGCGGCCAAGAACAGCAGCTTCAGCCCCGCCTTGGTCTCATCAAGCCACTCCATAACCGTGTTAGGTTCAGAGTGTTGAGCGCGAAGTCCTCCTCGCTCTGGATGCCGGCATCGACCGCCGGCAGGTAGTTGATGCCCTTGACCTAGACGCCGTGCCCGGCATAGAACACCACCACCTCGTCGCCGGGCTTGAGCGTTTTGGCGAGCGCGGTGAGCGTGCGCCCGATCTGCTGGCGCTTGAGGTCCTCCACCTTCATGACCTTGAAGCCCAGCGCGGTGAGCTTGTCGTCCATCGCCCTGGCGTCGTTCACCGGGTTCTTCAGCGCACCCTCGCTGTAGGCGGCGTTGCCGATCACCAGCGCCTGCCGGGCGGCGGGAGTCGGCATCACCGCGAAAATGGCGATGACCAAGGCTATCAGCAGGGCGCGGGTGGACACGGCGGCGTGGAGTGTTCAGGCGGAGCGCCGTTCTTGAGGCACGACCGGTTTCTTCCAAGTGCCGAACTTGGGCGGGTCCAACGACCTACCTGGAGCACTCCCGCCTTCGTCGTAGCAGTTAGCACGCTTTATGCGATTGCAG
>CAIRBF010000369.1 GCA_903876715.1 uncultured beta proteobacterium | reverse complement strand
CCCCCCGCAGCGAAGTAAAGGGGGAGGGCTCGGCCTTCAGGCCGAGGCCGGAGGACATGAGCGGAGGGGGGCACCCACTCCCCGCGGCTCGCGAGCCGCGCGACTGTGTGGGCGATTGACGCAGCCACTCCTCTCACACCATTTCCTCCGCCTTGCGCTTCTTCATCAGCTTGATCACCTGACGCCGCGTCTCCGCGCGGAATTCCGGGCGCAGCACCGGCTGCTTCTCCCAGACTCCGGCACGGTCGCCGTCGCCGGTGTCGCCGAAGAACTCGCGCATCGTGTCGAAGCGGGCCTTGTTGCCGATCGCGGCGTTGATCACCTGGGCCAGCGAGCCAGCGCCGGCCGGCCCCATCAGAGGGCGGGCCGAGATCAGGTTCGTGAAATACAGCGCCGGGATCGTGGCCTGCTTGGCCGCCTGAACCACCGGCGTCGTGCCAATGGCAAGGTCGGGCTTGAACTCGCGGATCGCGGCGATGTCCTGCTCCAGCGAGGCCCGGTACTGCACCTGCACACCGCGCGCGCGCAGCCATTCCAGGTCGGGCGCAGACCACGGGGTCTTCGGGCAGGCACTGCCTACATAGGGCACTTCGGCGCCGCTTTCGATCAGCAGCCGCGCCACGAGCAGTTCCGAGCCCTCGTAGCCGCTGACCGTCACTCGGCCCTTGATGGGCGTGCGCGCCAACGCGCCGCGGATCGCTGGCAGCCACTTGTTCTTGGCGGCGTCGATGCGGGCCTGGGCCACGTTGCAGGCTTGTCCGACAGCCTGCAGCCAGGCCTCGGTGCCGTCATGACCCACCGGGGCCGAGGCCACGATCGGGCGACCGGCGGCCGCGAACTCGCGCACGCTCGCGGTGTAGAAGGGGTGGATGGCGGCCACGGCGGCGCAGTCCAGCGCGGCATACAGCTCGCGCCACTCGCGCGTGGGCACCACCGGCCCCGCGGCCAGCCCCATGGGCTCGAGCATCATGCCGATGCCCACCGGGTCGGCGGGGAACATCTCCCCCACCAAGGTGATGGTGGGTTTGTCAGCCACGCCGGCGCGCGGTCGGCTCACCGGCCCGGCCTCGGCCTCGGCACGCGCGAACTACAGCATCGCCCCGGCGAGCACGTCCTTGGCTTCGGCGTGCGTGGGCACGCCGAAGCCGGGCACGTCGATGCCGATGATGCGCACGCCGTTGATCTCGCGCGGCAGCAACTGCAGCGGCACGCCGCTGGCCGTGGGCACGCACAGGTTGATGATGATCAGGGCGTCGAGCTTCTCGGGGTCGGCCTTGGCATAGACGGCCTCGCGGATGTCCTCGAACAGCTTGCCGGTGACCAGGGTCTCGCTGTTGAAGGGCACGTAGCCGACGCTGCGGCGTGCGCCATAGAAGTGCGAGGTGAAGGTCAGGCCGTAGACGCAGCAGGCCGAGCCCGACAGGATGGTGTCGGTGCGGCGCATGCGCAGCCCCACGCGCAGCGAGCCGAAGGCCGGGCACATGCTTTGCGGCTGGTCGTGCGGGCCCGCGCCCTCGGGCAGCGGGTAGTCCTGAGCGTACTGCGCCAGCGTGTCACTCTTGCCGGCGGCCTGCGCCGCGGCGAGCATCTGCTCGCGCCCGCTGTGGCAGCCCAGGCCGTCGCCCTGAAGGGCTTCCGGACGCGGCACGTCGGGGGTCGTCGGTGTGCTCATGCGCGACTCGGGCTCAGGCGTCGTCGTAGACGACTTCGAGCGAGGGCTTGACCGACTCGTCGCGCCCGACCATGTCGAAGATCGTCGCTGGCTCGAGCACCACGTTGCGGCCGACGGTGTCGCTGGAGAACAGGCCCAGCAGCTGGTCCTGCGTTTGCGGCTTCGGACGCACCGGCGGTGCCTCGGCGACGTTGGTGGCGAGCTGCTCGAACAGCGCGCTCCATTGGCCGCCGGGCTTGCCGATGATCTCGTACGAGGCGCTCTTGCGCCGGATGTCCTCGTGCGCCGGGATCGCGGCCAGTACCGGGATGCCGGCATTGGCAGCGAAGGCATGCGCTTCGCCGGTGCCGTCGTCCTTGTTGATCACCATGCCCGCCACGCCGACGTTGCCGCCGAGCTTGCGGAAGTACTCCACCGCCGAGCAGACGTTGTTGGCGACGTACAGGCTCTGGAGGTCGTTGCTGCCGACGACGATGACCTTCTGGCACATGTCGCGCGCGATCGGCAGGCCGAAGCCACCGCAGACCACGTCGCCCAGGAAGTCCAGCAGCACGTAGTCGAAGCCCCATTCATGGAAGCCGAGCTTCTCCAGTGTCTCGAAGCCGTGGATGATCCCGCGTCCGCCGCAGCCGCGGCCGACCTCGGGGCCGCCGAGCTCCATCGCGAACACGCCGTCACGCTTGAAGCAGACGTCGCCGATGGCCACGCTCTCGCCGGCGAGCTTCTTCTTCGAGCTCGTTTCGATGATGGTCGGGCAGGCCTTGCCGCCGAACAGCAGGCTGGTGGTGTCGCTCTTCGGGTCGCAGCCGATCAGCAGCACCTTCTTGCCCTGCTGGGCCATCATGTAGCTGAGGTTGGCGAGCGTGAAGCTCTTGCCGATGCCCCCCTTGCCGTAGATGGCGATGATCTGGGTTGTCTTCGTCGCGGGCGACGTCGACACCGGGTCGGGCTCGATCGAGGCTTCCTGCTTCAGGCGCTCGTCGCGCATGAACATCACCGGGGACGTGGGGGCGTTCATCAGTGCGTTCTCCAGTCGAGGATCATCTTCAGGCACCCGGCGTCGCCGAAGGCCGTGCGGTAGGCGGTGTCGGCATGTGCCGGCACGTCGTGATGGGTGATCAGGCCGTCGAGTGACAGGCGGCCGCTCTCGGCCAGTTCCTTGACGGCTAGCAGGTCGGGGCGCTTCCACTCGGCAGCGCAGCGGATCTGCGCCTCGCGCATGAAGGCCGGCGCGAACATGAAGTTCAGAGGCTCGGTGTAGAAGCCGGCGAGCACGATCTCGCCGCCTGGGGCCAGGCGCATCACGAGCTGGTCCAGGATCTGAGAGTCGCCGCTGACGTCGTAGATGGCGCGGTAGTCGCGCCGCGGATCGTCCTGCGGCATCACGACGGCATAGCCTTCGGCGCCCTGCTGGCGCGCCGGGTTGATCTCCCACACGGTGGGCGGCGGGAAGCCGGCAACGACCACCATGCGCGCGAGCAGGCGGCCGAGCACACCATGGCCGACGATCAGGTCAGGCGGGACGATGGGGGTGCGTTTGCCGGCATCGGCCACCGCGTGGTATGCCGTCGCCGCCAGCGCCAGCAGCACCGACTTCTCGCCCAGCGCCTCGGAGACCGGTGTCAGGCGCGATCCCGCAGACACGATGCGTGAGGCCGCACCGCCGAACAGGCCGCGCACCGGCCCGTAGCACTTGGCCCCGGGCACGAAGACGCGCTCGCCGGCCTTCAGGCCCGAAGCGGAACCGGCTTCGACGACACGGCCGACGGATTCGTAGCCAGGCACCAGCGGGTAGCCCATGCCCGGGAAGCTGGGCATGCGGCCGTTCCACAGCAGCTTCTCGGTGCCGGTGCTGATGCCGCTGTACTCGATGTCGACCACAGCGTCGGCCTCGCCCGGCGGCTCGAGGTCGAGCCGGCTCAGCACGAGGCGCTCCGGGGCTTCGAGAACGATGGCTTGGGTCTGCATGGGCGGTGGGTCGCGGAAGTGAGCCGGTCTGACAAGTGTCATTCTGTAGCGACTTTGACAAATGTCAAGTCGGATTGACACTCGCGTCGACGTCGAACCCCTGTCATGACGGCATCCTCAGCGTGGCTTGCGCGCCACAACGACGCCGGCCTGCAGCGGCAAGCGCGTCCGCACGTTGCGCGCGGCTTCGAATCCCGCCGCCGAAAGCAGCTGGCGCATGTCTTCGGCCGAGCGCGGCTGACCGCGGCCCATGGCCAGCAGGTAGAAGCCGAAGTAGGCGTCGCCCATCGCATGCGCCCCTGGCGTCTGCGCCATCGGCTCGGCCACGAGCACGGTGCCGCCCGGGGGCAGCGCCGCGTGCGCCGCGCGCAGAATGGCCAGCGCGTGCGCGTCGTCGTGGTCGAACAGCACACGCACGAGCGTCACCAGGTCGGCGCCTCGGGGCAGTGGATCGTCGAAGAAGCTGCCTCCCTGGGTCTGAACACGTTGTGCCAGGCCCAGACCGGCCAGTCGCTGGCGCGCCAGCGCAGCCACCTGGGGCAGGTCGAACAGCATCAACTCCAGGCGCGGGCAGCGTTGCGCGAGCGCGGTGACGAAGCGGCCCTCGCCGCCGCCGACGTCGAGCACCCGGCGATGACGGGCGAAATCCCAGGCGTCCAGGACCTCGTCGATCACCATGGGCTGCGAGGCCGTCATCAGCGCCGAGTACTCGGCCACGCGTTCGGGCGGCATGGCGCCGTCCGGGTAGGCAGCGTAGGGCCAGTAGGCCGACATGGCCGAGCCCGCGCCCTCGTCACGCAGCAGCGCGACCGGGTCGCGCAGGTCGGCGTAGAGGGCGGCGTGGTGCTCGACCATGGCCTTCAGCGCAGCGTTGCCCACCAGCGGCCCACCGAGCGGGCCCAGGCCCCAGCACCCGCCGCTGCGCGGCTCCAGCAGCCGCACCGCCACGGCGGCATCCAGCAGGCGACGCATCGCGCGCTCGGGCAGTGCACAGTGGCGCGCGAGGTCGGCCGCCGGCAGCGGCCCGCGGGCGGCGAGCAGTTCGAACAGGTCCAGACGGACGCAGGCGGCCAGCACCTGGGTGTAGACGAATCCGGCGACGAGGTCGAAGAGTTCGGCGGCACGTCGGCGCGCCACCGCCCGCGTCAGCCAGAAGCCGGCGGCGCGGCGCTGGAAGCGGTGGCTGGCCACCATCCGGTCGCGCCAGGCGGCCCAACGGTCGCGCCAGGTCCGGGGCGCAGCGCTCTCGCCCAGGGAGGGGCCCGGGGCCAGCGGCAAACGGTCGGCCGATCCGGTGCTCAAGCTGCAGCTCGCAAGGGGGCAGCCATCTGCGCGGGCACCAGGCGTTCGGCCTCGCTGCGCACCAGGGCCCGCAGCATCGGCGCGCCCGGGCAGTCCGGCACGGCGTCCACCGCCTGGCGCACCAGCATGTCGAAGTGCCGCATCGCCGCCGGCAGCCCGCGCTCGCGCGCGATGCTCGGGCGGCCGAGCGCGGCGTCACGCCCGGTCGGCTTGCCCAGGTGCTGGGCGTCGGCGAGCACGTCGCGCAGGTCGTCGGCTGATTGGTAAGCCTCGCCCAGCCACGACCCGAGCCCGCGCCACGCCTCGGCGTCGCCGCCAGCCGCCTGCGCGCCCGCCACGGTGGCCGCTTCGAACAGCGAGCCGGTCTTCTCGCGGTGGTACTGCTGCAGCGAGACCTGCGGCTCGCACTCCCAGGCCTGCCCGGCCACGATGCCGCCGGGCATGCCCACCGAGCCGGCCACCGTGGTCAGCACCGCGGCCAGCCGTGCGGGGGCCGCCGTGCCGGCCCGCGCCAACACCTGGAAGGGCAGCACGATGAGCGCATCCCCGGCCAGCACCGCCAGGCGTTCGCCGAAGGCGCTGTGCACCGAGGCCTGGCCGCGGCGTGTGGTCGCGTCGTCGAAGCAGGGCAGGTCGTCGTGCACGAGCGAGGCGCAGTGCAGCAACTCCAGCGCCACCGCGGCGGCGTCACTCAGCGCGGGCTGGTCGTCGCCGCAGGCCCGCGCCACGGCCAGGCACAGCCGCGGCCGTATACGGGCGCCGCCCGGGAACACGGCGTGTCGCACGGCGGCGGCCAGCAGGGGCGCGCAGCCGGGCGTGGTGGCGGTCGCCAGGGCGGCCTCGAGAGCCTGTTCGATGCGGGTGAGGGATGGCATGGGCGGCTCCGGCGCAACCGGAGCGCCTGACAAGATGTCATGCTGCGTTGTCGATTGCGAATGTCATCAAGCATAGACACTCGGCGCGCATGCGTCAACCCGGAATGACGCTTCATGGCGTCCACATGATGGAGTGGGTCGCGCATCCAGGATGGACAGGCGGCGGGACAACGGAGGCGCCTGTTGTCCCGGTTTAATCAAGCGTTTGATTTATCGCCTACAGTGACGATATGAGTACAAACCCGCAGTTATCGGGGATGGTGCCGGTGCCGCGCCGTGCGCCCCGCGAAGGCGAGGACGCACGCCAGCGCTTGGTCCATGCCGGGCTGCGCCTGTTCGCGGCGCGGGGCTATGCCAACACGACCACGCGCGAGCTGGCCGATGCCGCGGACGTCAACGTGGCGTCGATCAGTTATTACTTCGGTGACAAGGCGGGTCTGTACCGCGCGGCCTTCTTCGAGCCGATGGGCGCGCCCGAGCCCGAAATCGCCCGCTTCGACGACCCGGCGCTCGACGCCGAAGGCATGCTGCGCGGCTTCTATGCAGTGTTCCTCGAGCCCCTGCGCGACCCGGCGACGGCGGCGCTCAACACGCGGTTGCACTTTCGCGAAATGCTCGAGCCCACCGGCCTGTGGCAGGAGGTGATGGATCGGCTCTTCGGCCCGCTGCATGCCGCACTGGTGCGCCAGCTCGGCCGCCTGCTCGGATTGCGGGGGCCGGACGAGGAGCTGCACCGCCTGGCGGCGACGCTGGTGGGGCAGGGTGTGCACCTGCACGTGGGCCGCGACTGCACCGAGGCGCTGCTGCCCGGCTTGTACGCGGGTGACGACGCGATCGACCGCTGGGCCGACAGCCTGGTGCGCAGCGCGCTGGCGATGATCGAGGCGGAACGACGGCGTCGTGCAGGCCTGGCGGAGGTTTCCTGATGAAGATGCTGCACTGGCGCAGGCTGACCTGCGCATGGCCCCTGTGGCTGGCGGGTTGCGCGCAGTGGCCGTCGCAGGCTCCGATGTCTGCGCCGGTCGTGGAGGCCGCCGCGGCGGCCGCGCCATCCTGGAACGCGCCGCTTCCGGCACCGGCGGGGGGCGATCCTGCGCGTGCCGAGGCCTTGCGCGGGTGGTGGGCGCGCTTCGAGGACCCGCTGCTTGCCGGCCTGATCGATGCCGCGCAACAGGCGAGCCCGACGCTGTCGGCCGCCGGGCAGCGCATCGCGCAGGCTCGCTCGGTCCGCACCGCGGCCGAAGCCGACAGCTCGCCGGCGATCGCGGCCGAGGCGCAGGCCACGCGCGGCCGCGCTGACCCCGGCTCGCCCACCGGCAACCGCTACAGCGCGGCCGCCCAGGCGAACTGGGAGATCGACTTGTTCGGCGCGGGCCGCGCCGCCACCCGGGCGGCCCAGGCGCGTCTGGACGGCGCTGTGTCGGCCTGGCACGACGCGCGCATTGCCGTGGCCGCCGAGACGGCGCAGACCTATGTGCAGCTGCGCGCCTGCGAGGCCCAGGCGGGCTGGGCGCTGCGCGACAGCCGCTCGCGCGAGGAGACTGCGCGCCTGACCGCGCTGACCACCCAGGCCGGCTTTCGCGCCCCGGCCGACGCCGCGCTGGCGCGTGGCAGCGCGGCCCAGGGCCGCAGCCAGGCGGCCCAGATCCAGGCCCAGTGCGACCGCCTCGTCAAGGCCCTGGTCGCGCTGACGGCGCGCGCTGAGCCCGAGCTGAGGCAGGCGCTCCAACCCGGACAGGCCCGTCTGCCCGAGGCGGCGCTGCCGCAACTGCCCGCCGTCCCCGGGGATCTGCTGCGGCAGCGTCCCGACCTCGCCCGCGCCGAGCGCGAGATCGTGGCCGCCGCGGCTGACGTCGAGCAGCGCGCCGCGCAGCGCCTGCCCCAGGTGCGCCTGGGCGGGCAGATCGGCCTGATGCGCCTGGATACCCGCAGCGCGGGCGGTGACGGCCCGGTCTGGGCCGTGGGTCCGCTGTCGGTTTCCTTTCCGCTGTTCGACGCCGGCCGCCGCACGGCCGCGACCACGGCCGCGAGCGCGGCCTACGAGGACGCGCGCCATCAATATCTGGGCACGCTGCGCCGGGCGGTGCGTGAAGTGGAGGACGCGCTCGTGCTGCTGGACAGCGCCGCGCGGCGCGGGCAGGACGTGCGGCAGGCTGCGCAGGACCTGGACACGGTGCTGAAGGCCACCGAGGCGCGCTGGCAGGGTGGCCTGGCGAGCCAGTTCGAGCTCGAGGAAGCACGCCGCGGCGCCTACGCCGCCGCCAGTCTCTACATCGATTTGCAGCGTGAGCGCCTCGAGGCCGCGATCGCGTTGTACCGCGCGCTCGGCGGTGGCTGGCAGCCGGCTGATGCCGGCCCGGCTACCGGCCCTGCGTGGCCCCGCGCCGCGCCTGCCCAGCCCGCGCCGTTGTCCCCCGGCGCGCTGCCGGCAGGGTCCGCGCCGTCTCCCTTGCCGCCCGCATCGTTGCGCTGACGTCCGCCCCGCATCCGCTGGAGTTCCTGAACATGTCCCTCCTCAATCGCAAGACCGTGCGCATCACCCTGGTGCTCGGCGCCTCGGTGGCGGCCGGCCTGCTGCTGGCCAGCTGGCTGCTCGACCGTCCGGCCCCCGGGCGATCGGCCCTGCCCTCGGCGGCGGCGACTGCCGTAGCCGCCTCGGCGCCGGCTTCCGCCCCGGCTGCAGGCGTCGCTCCCGCTGCCGCCACGCCGGGGGCTGCGCCTGCTGCGGCCGGCAAGCCGGCGCTGACGGTGGCCGTGGTCTCGCCCCAGCGCGAGGTGCTGAGCTCCGTGATCGCCGCCAACGGCAGCATCCAGGCCTGGGAGGAGGCGAGCATTGGTGCCGAGGGCAGCGGCTGGCGCCTGGCCGATGTGCGTGTCCAGGTGGGCGACGCAGTGCGTCGCGGCCAGGTGCTTGCACGCTTCGACACCCGTGTGGCCGAGGCCGATCTGGCGCAGTTGCGCGCCGCCGTGGCTGAGGCCGAGGCAGCCGCCGCCGAGGCGGCGGCGAACGCGAAGCGCGCGCGCGACCTGCAGGGCTCGGGGGCCCTGAGCGCACAGCAGGTCACGCAGTACCTGACGGCCGAGCGCACGGCGCAGGCGCGGCTGGAGGCGCAGCGCGCAGCGGTCCGGGCCCAGGACTTGCGCCTGGCCCAGGGCCAAGTGCTCGCGCCCGACGACGGGGTCATCTCCGCCCGCGGCGCGGCGGCGACCGTGGGCGCGGTTGTGCCGCCGGGCCAGGAGCTCTTCCGCCTGATCCGCCAGGCCCGGCTGGAGTGGCGCGCCGAGGTGGCCGCCGCCGAGTTGGGCGCGCTGCAGCCCGGGCAGTCCGTGCGCGTGCAGCCGGTGGGCGGCGAGCCGGTCACCGGCAAGGTGCGCCGCATCGCCCCGACGGTGGACGCCACCACCCGCAACGGTCTGGTCTACGTCGACCTGCCGGCCGCCCCTGGCCTGCGCGCCGGCGGCTTCGCGCGTGGCGAGTTCGAGACCGGCCGCAGTGAGGCGCCGACCCTGCCGCAGACCGCGGTGCTGTTGCGCGAGGGCTTCAGCTGGGTCTTCGTCGTCGGGCCCGACAACCGCGTGCGCCAGGCCAAGGTCACGACCGGCCGGCGCACGGGCGACCGCATCGAGATCAAGACCGGGCTGCCGGCCGATGCGCGCGTCGTCCTTTCGGGCGCCGGCTTCCTCGCTGATGGCGACCTCGTGCGGGTCAGCGCGTCGCCGTCCGCCACGCCCGTCGCACCCGCCACGCCCGTGCCGGGCGTTGCCGCGCCGCGCCAGGGGGGTTGAACATGATCAACGTCTCCTCCTGGTCGATCCGCAACCCGACGCCGTCGGTGCTGCTGTTCATCATGCTCACGCTCGTGGGCCTGATGGCCTTCCAGTCCATGAAGGTCCAGAACTTCCCGGACATCGACCTGCCCACGGTGACGGTGACGGCCGCGCTGCCCGGGGCCGCGCCGGCCCAGCTCGAAACCGAGGTCGCGCGCAAGATCGAGAACTCGATCTCCACGCTGCAGGGTGTCAAGCACATCTACACCAAGATCCAGGACGGCACCGTCTCGCTGACGGCGGAGTTCCGGCTCGAGAAGCCGACCCAGGAGGCAGTGGACGATGTGCGCGATGCCGTCGCGCGGGTGCGCTCGGACCTGCCCGGCGACCTGCGCGACCCGGTCATCAGCCGGCTCAACGTCGCCGGCCTGCCCATCCTGACCTACACGGTGGCCTCGGACCGCATGGACGACGAGGCGCTGAGCTGGTTCGTCGACAACACGGTCGCGCGCTCGCTGCTGAGCGTGCGCGGCGTGGGCGCGATCTCGCGCGTGGGGGGCGCCACGCGAGAGGTGCGGGTCGAGCTCGACCCCGCGCGCCTGCTGGCGCTGAATGCCACCGCCGCCGACGTCTCGCGACGCCTGCGCCAGGTGCAGCAGGAGGCGGCCGGCGGTCGCGCCGACATCGGCGGCGCCGAGCAGTCGGTGCGCACCATCGCCACCGTGCAGTCGGCGCCGGAGCTCGCGCGTCTGGAGATCACCTTGTCGGACGGCCGGCACATTCGGCTCGACCAGGTCGCCACCGTCCGTGACACCGTGGCCGAGCCGCGCAGCGCCGCGCTGCTGGACGGCCGGCCGGTGGTCGGTTTCGAGGTCGTGCGCGCCTTGAAGTCCGGCGAGGTCGAGGTCGCTCAGGGCGTGCGCGCCGAGATCGAGCGCCTGCGCCTGGCGCACCCGGACGTGCGATTCACCGAGGCCATCGACTTCGTCGAGCCCGTGATCGACAACTACAACGGCTCGATGTACCTGCTGTATGAAGGCGCGCTGCTCGCGGTGCTGGTGGTCTGGGCCTTCCTGCGCTCGTGGCGCGCGACCCTGGTGGCGGCGACCGCGCTGCCGCTGAGCGTGATCCCGGCCTTCGCCATCATGCACTACGGCTTCGGCTTCACCGTCAACGTCGTCACGCTGCTGAGCCTGTCGCTGGTGGTCGGCATCCTGGTGGACGACGCCATCGTCGAGATCGAGAACATCATGCGCCACCTGGCCATGGGCAAATCGCCCTACCAGGCGGCCATGGAGGCGGCTGACGAGATCGGCCTGGCGGTGATCGCGACCACCTTCACGCTGATCGCGGTCTTCCTGCCTACCGCCTTCATGAGCGGGGTGGCGGGCAAGTTCTTCGTCCAGTTCGGCTGGACCGCAGCGATCGCGGTCTTCTTCTCGCTCGTCGTCGCGCGCATGCTCACGCCGATGATGGCGGCCTACCTGCTGAAAGCGCCGAGCCGGGAGCACGCCGAGCCGCGTTGGGTCATCGCCTACACCCGGCTCGCGGCCTGGTGCTTGCGACACCGCCTGGTGACGATGCTCGCCACCGCGGTGTTCTTCTTCGGCAGCTTTGCGCTCGTGAAGTTCCTGCCCACGGGCTTCCTGCCGCCCGACGATCTGAGCCAGACCCAGGTGGTGGTGACGCTGCCGCCGGGCAGCACGCTCGGGCAGACCCTGGCCGTGGCCGAGCAGGCGCGGCAGATCGTCGCCCGCCACCCGCAGGTGCGGCTGGTCTATACCGCGGTCGGCGGCGGGGCGGCCGGTGGCGACCCGTTCGCGATGGCCGGCGTGCCGGAGGTGCGGGTGGCCACGCTGACGATCAACCTGACGCCGCGCGAGCAGCGCAAGGGGATCTCGAAGCAGGAGGTCGAGGGCCAGCTGCGCGAGGTGCTGGCAGTAGTGCCGGGCGCGCGCATCAGCGTCGGCCTGGCGGGCTCCTCGGGGAGCAAGTACGTGCTCGTGCTCTCCGGTGACGACGGCCGCGTGGTGACCGAGCACGCGCAGCTGGTGGAGCGCGAACTGCGCACGCTGCCGGGCATCGGCAACGTGACCTCGAGCTCGAGCCTGGTGCGTCCGGAACTCGTCGTCCGCCCCGATGCAGCGCGCGCCGCCGACCTCGGCGTGACCGCGGCAGCGATCGCCGACACCCTGCGCCTGGCCACCGCGGGCGACTACGAGCAGGGTCTGGCCAAGCTCAACCTGAGCCAGCGCCAGGTGCCCATCGTCGTGCGGCTGCCCGCGCAAGCGCGCACCGACCTGGAATTGCTCGAGCGCCTGCCGGTGCCCGGGGCGCGCGGCCCGGTGCCGCTGGGCAACGTCGCGACGCTGGAGATCGCCAGCGGCCCGGCGCAGATCGACCGCTACGACCGCCGGCGTAACGTCAACATCGAGATCGAGCTGAACCAGCAACCGCTGGGCGAGGTCGAGGCCGCGGCGCTCGCCTTGCCGAGCCTGCGCACGCTGCCGCCAGGGGTGTCACGCACCACGGTCGGCGACGCCGAGGCGATGGCCGAGCTGTTTCAGAGCTTCGGCCTGGCCATGCTGACCGGCGTGCTGTGCATCTACATCGTGCTCGTGCTGCTGTTCAAGGACTTCATCCAGCCGGTGACCATCCTGGGCGCGCTGGTGCTGTCGGTGCCGGGGGCCTTCCTCGCGCTGTTCGTCACCCACACCGCGGTCTCGATGCCGTCGATGATCGGCTTGATCATGCTCATGGGCATCGCGACGAAGAACTCGATCCTGCTGATCGACTACGTCATCATCGCCCGGCGCGACTACGGCCTGCCACGCCTGGAGGCCATCGTCGACGCCTGCCGCAAGCGCGCGCGTCCGATCGTGATGACGACGATCGCCATGGGCGCGGGCATGATGCCGATCGCGCTCGGACTCGGGGTGGACCCGAGTTTCCGCTCGCCGATGGCCATCGTCGTCATCGGCGGGTTGATCACCTCGACCTTTCTCAGCCTGCTCGTGATCCCGGTGCTGTTCACCTACGTCGACGACGCAGTGCAGGGCTCGAGGCGCCTGTTCTTGCGCCGGCGCAAGGAGCCGGAGCCGGCATCGTCGCAGACGCAGACGCAGACGCAGTCGTTGGCTCCGACGCCGGCGGCATCAGCCTCGGAGCCGGTGGCCTGACGCTGGCGGCTCAGCGGCTCAGCGGCTCAGGCCGTGGCCTTCACCACGGCGTAGCGCTGCAGCGTCCTGGCCCGCGCCAGGTCGTGCTGCACGAGTGGTGCAGGGTAGTGCTGGCCAAGGGTGACTCCTGCGGCCTGCAGGTCGATCGGGCGGGCCTGCCAGGGCGCGTGCACGAGCGCATCGGGCAGCTTGGCCAGGGCCGGCAGGTAGCGCCGGATGAAGCGGCCCTGGGGGTCGAACTTCTCACTCTGGTTCACGGGGTTGAAGATGCGGAACCAGGGCTGGGCGTCGCAGCCCGAGGAGGCCGCCCACTGCCAGCCGCCGTTGTTGGCTGCCAAGTCGAAGTCGTTGAGCTTCTCGGCGAAGTAGGCCTCGCCGCGCCGCCAGTCGATGCCCAGGTCCTTGGTCAGGAAGCTTGCCACCACCATGCGCAGGCGGTTGTGCATGTAGCCGGTTTCGTTGAGCTGGTGCATGGCCGCATCCACCAGCGGGTAGCCGGTG
>CAIRBF010000368.1 GCA_903876715.1 uncultured beta proteobacterium | reverse complement strand
GGCCTCGAACTCCGCCACCGTGACGGTCAAGTCGCGCGTCGCGCCACGGCGGAAGACCTGGAGCGTCGCCTTCGACCCAGGCTTGGTCGCACCGATCAGGCGTGGCAGGTCACCCGACTTCTCGACCACCTTGCCATCGACTCGGGTGATGATGTCGCCGGCCTCGACACCCGCCTTGTCGGCCGGGCCGCCGGACTCCACACTCTGCACCAGTGCACCCGCAGGCTTGCCCAGGCCGATGGACTCGGACACCTCCTTGGTCACTGGGGCGATCTGAACGCCGATACGGCCGCGGATCACGCGCCCGTTGGCGCGCAACTGGTCGGACACGCGCATCGCCTCGTCGATCGGGATCGCGAAGCTGATGCCCATGAATCCGCCCGAGCGGCTGTAGATCTGTGAATTGATGCCCACCACCTCTCCGCGCAGGTTCAGCAGTGGGCCGCCGGAGTTGCCCGGGTTGATGGCGACATCGGTCTGGATGAAGGGCAGGTAGTCGCCGGTGTCGCGCTGCTTGGCACTGACGATGCCAGCCGTCACGGTGTTCTCCAGCCCGAAGGGCGAGCCGATGGCCATGACCCACTCGCCGACCTTCAGGCGGTTGACGTCGCCCACCTTCACGAAAGGCAGCCCGCCCGCCTCGATCTTGACGACGGCCACATCCGTGCGGCGATCGGTACCCACGATGCGCGCCTTGAACTCGCGCTTGTCCGTCAGGGTGACGAGGACCTCGTCGGCGCCGTCGACCACGTGGGCGTTGGTCATGATGAAGCCATCGGCGGTCAGGATGAATCCCGAGCCCACGCCGCGCTGCTGCGGCTCCTCGTCACCGCGCGGGCCCGGGCGGGGCGCCGGCCGGCCCGGCAGCGGGATGCCGAAGCGGCGGAAGAACTCCTCCATGTTGGGATCCATCTCGCCCTGGCCCCGCGCGGCCTGCCGCCCGCGTTCGAGCGTGCGGATATTGACGACCGAAGGGCCGACCCGTTCGGCGAGTTCGCTGAAGTCGGGCAGCACGACCTGGGGCGTGGGAGATTGGGGCTGCGCACGCACGGCGGCGGGCAGGCCGAGCCCGAGTGCGGCGCCCAGGACCGCTGCAGCCAAACCGCGAGGCAGCCGGCGCAGCCCATCGGGCCGGGAGTCGAGACAGGAAACGGTACGAGAGATCATCGGCGGTCTCCAGTGTGCAAGAGTGGACCTGCCGCGAGGCAGGAAGGAAGGTTGAAAAGACAAGGCGCGCCTCGGCAGGGGCCGGCCGGAGCCTGGCTGTGGATCAGCGGCGCTCCAGCGCGGCCGCGAACCGCCTCAAAGTGGAGACGGGTACCTCGCCCATCAAGACCAGGCGCCATTGCTCGCCCAGCGGTTGCACCAGTGTGTGCGTGGCTCCCAGACGGGTGGCAATGGTCTGCGCAGGGCGACCCGCGGGCTGCGGCTCGATGAACATCGACACGCGTGTCAGGCCGTCGGAGAAGACCGCGTGCAGGGTGTCCGCTGCGGGCCGCTCGGTGCGTGCGGCGCCGCCGGCCGGCCCGGCTTGCAGACCCGATGTCGCACCCGGCACGGCCGCAGCGGCACCAGGCTCGGAAGCCACTCGCGGTTCGGTGGCCGGCACGACCACCGGCTTGCGCACGCAACCCGTGAGCTGGAAACCCGGTGGCAAGCCGGCACCAAGCGACCAACCTTCAGACTGCAAGCGCACCGGCACCGAGGGCATGGCCAAGACCTGCCAGCCGCTGGTGCGACGCATCGCCGCGCGCACGGTCTCGGCCTGCGGACGCACGCCGATCTCGATCGCGCTGAAGGACGAGGACTCGAGCACCTCGCCACGAGGGCCGAGCACGTCGGCGCGCAGCATCAAGCCACTGGCGGCATCGACCCACAAGCGCCGCGTGTAGCGCCACTCGTCGCGCGGCGAAAGCAACAAGACCTGGACGCGCCGACCGGCAACGAGGTCGGTACCGACCAGGCGCACGTCGTAGTGCGCCTGCAGGCGCTCGTGCGGCACCGTGCGCAGCGGGCCGGCCCAGGTCTCGTCGCGCTGCCCGACGGTGACGACCCGCTTGTCGGGCCAGAACGAGACCACCGAGTCGTTGTAGCGGTAGCTGCGTGCGGCACGGCCATCGAGCGCCTCGATCTGCTCCCAGGCCTGGCCGTCGTGGGCATAGTGCGCGACGCGGGAACTCGAGACCACCGACCCGGCGCTGAACACCAGCGTTCCCTCGTAGCTCTGGCTCGTGGCGGCAGACTGCAGCCGCTCGATCCAGACGCCGGCGGTCTCGGCAGGGGCAGGCTCGCCCGGCCCCGCCAACGCCCAGACCTGAGCCTGCCCCACGGTACACAGGCCGCACAGGACAGACGCGATCCAAGCAGACCTGCGTCGCGACGTCGAGGGGCTATCGGCCCGCGTCATGGCAGGAAGATGATTGACATCACCCGGCGATCGGCCCATCAACGCTCCAGTGCCACCGTTTCGAAGCGCCCGGTGGCTCCACCCGGCAGGGCAGGCGCGCCCGCGCGGTGGGCGCGCAGGTAGGCGTCGAGTTGAGCGTCACGGATCAGCGCGCCGTCAGCCGCCTGCAAGGCCGCGGGCTCACGGCTCCAGCCGACCGCCTGAAAGGCCTGCGCAACGACCGTGTCTTGAAGCACCGTGGGAGCCAGCTGCCACACCCCTCCGAGGGTGGCCAAGCCTGCCACGCCAGCGGCCAGCGCCATGCCGGTCCAGCGCCAGCTGCGCGGGCCCAGACCACCAAGAGCCCAGCCGGGACGCGCTGCGCGCCGCGGCTGGGCCTCCTCGACGGCGATACGCGCGCGCAATCCGGCGAGGAAGTCTTCGTCGCTGCAGCGGCCCTGCGCGAGTTCGTCGGATCGCAGCGTATCGCCGATCAGATGCCAGTCCTGCCAGGATCGGCGAGAAACCGCATCAGAAGACCACGCCGCCAAGGCGATGTCGACCTGCCGGCTGCTGGCCTCGCCGTCACAGAGTAACGAAAACGCCAGCGGCACCGAGGGCAGGTCGTCGTCTTCCGGTCGCGTGGGCATGGGGGATGACATCATTCAGGAGCGCAGGACAGGGATCATCAAGGAGGCTGTACGTGGGGGCGACTTCACCGACTACCAGCGGCGGCCATCGCGGGTGTCGAGCAGCGGACGCAGTCGCTGCGAGATGGCCTCGCGCGCGCGGAAGATGCGGGAACGCACTGTGCCTACCGGGCAATTCATGATCTCGGCGATCTCCTCGTAGCTCAGGCCTTCGATCTCGCGCAGCACCACGGCCTGACGCAGGTCTTCCGACAACCGATCGACCGCGGCGTTGACCGCAGCGGCAATCTGACGCGTGGCCAGCAACCCCTCGGGCGTATCGGCATTGATTGGTTCCGACTCGGGGCGGAAAGTTTCATCCTCATCGCCGACGGGCGCGAGTTCGGATTCGGTGAGTACCGGATCACGCCGCGCTTCGGCCAGCGACTTGCGCGCGGTATTGACGGCGATCCGGTAGAGCCAGGTGTAGAAGGCACTCTCGCCCCGGAACTGCGGCAGCGCACGCCAAGCGCGCAGGAAGGTCTCCTGCGCCAGGTCCTGGATGAAGGCGTCGTCGCGCGTCATGCGGCCGATCAGGCGCTCGATGCGGCGCCGGTAGCGCACGACGAGCATCTCGAAGGCGCGCGCGTCGCCTTTCTGGGCACGCTCGACGAGCAGGGTGTCGGCATCGGCGTCGGCCATTCATTTCTTGGGCCGTCCCTCAGCCGGGCGGCCGGTCTGCCCCATGTTCGAAACAATATAGCGCGACACGCAAGGCATGCCAGTGCGCTGAGGCACTCCCGCGGGACAGGGCGACCCAGCGTCGACGCAAGACGCCAGCGATCCGATCGGCGCGCGCGGGCCCCGCCGTGGGCGCCACGGGATCCAAGCGCAGCAGCATCCAGCGGCCGAGGTCCAGCGCCACCACGGGCATGCAGGGCGCCGACGGCGACGGCTGTCCTGGTCCGCCACACGACCACACCTGGCCATCGAAGACCAGACGCAGGGGCCTGCTATCGCGCCCCCGCGCCCAGGCCACGGCTGTCGCCAGCAAGCCCAGGGGCACGCCCGAAGCCAGGGCAGTCCACCGCCAAGGCATCGAGAACTCACCCAGAGCCGCGGCCCAGGTACCCAGCGCAGACGCGGTCAGGCCCAGCGCCAAGCCCTGTACGGCCAGCCAGACCGGTTCAGGACCGATGTCGATGCTGACGGGCGGCGGCGTGCGCGTCATGGTGTCTGCCTTCAGGCGCTCGGTTCGCCCCGAAAGCAGACAAAAGGCGGCATCGTTGCCGCCTTACACATTCAGGTGCGCCGGAAGACCAGCGTGCCGTTCGTGCCGCCGAAGCCGAAGTTGTTCTTGACGGCCACGTCGATCTTCATGTCACGCGCCGTGTTGGCGCAGTAGTCCAGGTCGCACTCGGCGTCCTGCTCGAAGATGTTGATCGTCGGGGGCGAGACCTGGTGGTGCACTGCCAGGACGGTGAACACGGACTCGATGCCACCGGCGCCACCGAGAAGATGCCCGGTCATCGACTTCGTCGAATTCACCACGACCCGCCGCGCGTGCTCGCCGAGTGCAAGCTTGATCGCGTTCGTCTCGTTGATGTCGCCCAGCGGCGTGGACGTGCCATGTGCGTTGAGGTAGTCGACCTGTTCGGCATTCACGCCAGCGTTGCGCAGCGCCGCGAGCATGGACCGCTTGGGCCCGTCGACATTGGGCGCGGTCATGTGGAAGGCGTCGGCACCCATGCCGAAGCCCGCCAATTCGGCATAGATCTTCGCCCCGCGCCGCCTCGCGTGTTCGTACTCTTCGAGCACGAGCACACCCGAGCCCTCCCCGAGCACGAAGCCGTCGCGGTCCCTGTCGAAGGGCCGGGACGCCGTCTCGGGGGAATCATTGCGGGTGGACAACGCGCGCGCGGCGGCAAAGCCACCGACGCCCAGCGGAGAAACCGTGCTCTCGGCGCCGCCGGCGATCATGACGTCGGCATCGCCGTACTCGATGAGGCGACCAGCCTCACCGATGCAGTGCAGGCCGGTCGTGCAGGCCGTGACGATGGCCATGTTGGGACCGGTGTAGCCGCAGCGGATCGAGATGTGGCCCGAGATCATGTTGATGATCGAGGCCGGCACGAAGAAGGGGAGATGCGGCGCGGGCCGCGCTCGCGGTAGTCGCCGTCGGTCTGCTCGATCATCGGCAGGCCGCCGATGCCCGAGCCCACCATGCAGCCGATGCGCTCGGCCTGCTCGGCCGTCAAGGCGTCGCCCGTGGGCAGACCCGCGTCACGAACAGCCTGCACCGCGGCCGCGAGGCCGTAGTGGATGAAGGTGTCCATGTGACGGGCTTCCTTGCCGGGGATGTAGTCCTCGACATTGAAGCCCTTGACCTCACCGGCAAAGCGACAGGCGAACGCCGAGGCATCGAAGCGCGTGATCGGCCCGATGCCCGAGCGCCCGGCCAACAGCGCCGACCAGCCCTCGGCCACGGTGTTGCCCACCGGGCACACCAGGCCAAGCCCGGTGACGACGACGCGCCGACGCGTCATGCCTTCTGGTGCGAGACCGCGTAGTCGATCGCCAACTGCACGGTGGTGATCTTCTCGGCGTCCTCGTCCGGGATCTCGATGCCGAACTCGTCTTCAAGCGCCATCACGAGCTCGACCGTGTCGAGGGAGTCTGCGCCGAGGTCGGCAACGAAGGCCTTCTCGTTCGTGACGTCGGCTTCGGGTACGCCCAGCTGTTCGGCGATGATCTTCTTGACGCGGGCTTCGATGTCGCTCATGGTCTCTCCGGAGGAGAAAAGTGGTGAGAAAGCGGGTGCGGATTCTACCGGCGCCGCCGCGACCCGCCCTTGCGACGGGCGGCGAAGCGAAGCGGCGACAGCAGTTCAACTCATGTACATGCCACCGTTGACGTGCAGTTCGACGCCGGTGACGTAGCCGGCCAGCGGCGAAGCGAGGAAGGCCGCGGCGTGGGCGATCTCCTCGGGCATTCCCAGGCGGCCGAGCGGGATCTGCCCCAGCAGAGCGGCCTTCTGCGCGTCGGGAAGGACCTCGGTCATGTCGGTGGCGATGAAGCCTGGGGCGATGCAGTTGACCGTGATCTGGCGGCTACCAAGTTCGCGCGCCAACGCACGCGTCATGCCGGCCACCCCAGCCTTGGCCGCGGCGTAGTTGGCCTGACCAGCGTTGCCGCTGGCGCCCACGATCGAGGTGATGTTGATGATGCGGCCCCAGCGCTGCTTCATCATCGGCCGCATCACGCAGCGGCACAGCCTGAACACGGCCTTCAGGTTGGTGTCGAGGACGGCATCCCAATCCTCGTCCTTCATTCGCAACGCCAACGTGTCGCGCGTGATGCCTGCGTTGTTGACGAGCACATGCAGCCCGCCGTGGGTCTTGACGACGCTGTCGACAGCGGCCTCCACGGCGGCGGCGTCATTGACGTCCAGGGCCAGGCCCTGCCCCCCATGGGCCGCCAACGCCGCGCCGATGGCCTGCGCCCCCGCCTCCGTGGTGGCAGTGCCGATGACACGAAAGCCCCGCGTCGCCAGCGTGGCCGCGATCGCCCGACCGATGCCGCGGCTCGCGCCAGTGACCAGGGCCACCTGTGACGGTGCAGCAACGTTGGTCATGCAAGCATCTCCCGGGCCTCGGCCAGGGTGGCCGGGTCGAGCACGCACAGGCTTGTGGCGTCAGCGTCGATGCGCTTGACCAGCCCCGACAGCACCTTGCCCGGTCCGCACTCGAGGATGTGCTGCAGGCCGCGGGCGCGCAGCACCTGCACGACCTCGACCCAGCGCACCGGCCCGAAGGCCTGGCGATAAAGCGCATCGCGGATCGCTGCGGGCTCGGTCTGGACCACCGCATCGACGTTGTTGACGAGCGCGATGCGCGGCGCAGCCACGGGCACATCGGTCAAGCGCTCGCGCAGGCGCTCGGCTGCGGGCTTCATCAACGCGCAATGAAAGGGGGCAGACACCGGCAGCAGCAGCGCGCGCTTGGCGCCAGCCGCCTTCAGCATCTCGCAGGCCTTATCCACACCCGCCTTGGTACCGGCGATCACGGTCTGCTTCGGATCATTGAAGTTCGCCGCCGAGACGACTTCGCCGGTGGCAAGCGCAGCCTGCTCGCAGCCGGAGCGTACGGCCGACGCATCCAGCCCGAGGATAGCCGCCATCGCGCCGACGCCCACCGGAACCGCCTCTTGCATCGCCTGCGCGCGCAAGCGTACCAGTGGCAGCGCGTCGGCCAGCGTGAGCGCGCCGGCCGCCACGAGCGCGCTGTACTCGCCCAGCGAGTGGCCGGCCACTGCAGAAGGCTCATCGCCACCCTCAGCGCGCCAGGCGCGGTAGCAGGCGATCGCCGCCGTCAGCATCACCGGCTGGGTGTTCGTCGTCAGCTCCAAGGCCTCCTTCGGGCCCTCGTGGATCAGGCGCGCGAGGTCCTCGCCCAGGGCCTGCGACGCTTCGTCCAGCGTCGCGCACACGACCGGGTGGTCGCCCCAGGCGTCCAGCATGCCGACGGACTGCGAACCCTGGCCGGGAAAGACGAATGCAAAGGGCTTCATCGGGAAGGTCGTGAGGGTGAAGTGGCTCTCAATAGTCCAGCAGCACCGCGCCCCAGGTGAAGCCGCCGCCCACGCCTTCGAGCATGACGCGGTGGCCGGGACACACGCGCCCGTCGCGCACGGCCACGTCCAGGGCCAGCGGTACCGAGGCGGCCGAGGTGTTGCCGTGGTCACCGACGGTGACGACGACCTTCTCGGGCGCAAGCCCGAGCTTGCGCGCCGTGCTCTGCATGATGCGGATGTTGGCCTGGTGCGGAATGAGCCAGTCGATGTCGCTGGCCTGGCAGCCGGCCTTTGCAAGCACCGAGCGCGCCACACCCTCGAGCGCGCTGACGGCAAGCTTGAACACGGCCTGCCCGTCCATCTTCAGCAGCGGGTCGCCGAGCACCTGCCCGCCGGCCACCGTTCCGGGCACACACAGGATGCCGACGTGGCGCCCGTCGGCATGCAGTTCGCTGGCCACGATGCCGGGCGTCGGGCTGGCCTCCAGGACGACAGCGCCAGCGCCGTCCCCGAAGAGCACGCAGGTCGTGCGGTCGTCGAAGTCGAGCAGGCGCGAGAAGACCTCCGCACCGATGACCAGCGCGCACCGGGCACTGCCGGCGCGGATCATCGCGTCGGCCACCGTCAGCGCGTAGACGAAACCGGAGCAGACCGCCTGCAAGTCGAAGGCAGGACAGCCGGCGATGCCAAGCTTGTTCTGGACGATGGCCGCCGTGGACGGGAACACCATGTCAGGCGTCGAGGTCGCGACGATGATCAGGTCGACCTCACCAGCTTCGCGGCGCGCCGCCTCGAGGGCGCGGCGAGCCGCGGCCACGGCCAGGTCGCTCGCGTGGACACCGTCGTCGACGAAGTGCCGCGCGCGGATGCCGGTGCGCTCGACGATCCAGTCGTCGCTGGTCTCGACGCCGCGCTGCGCCAGCAACGCCACCATGTCGGCATTGGACAGGCGCCGCGGCGGCAGGAACCCGCCGGTGCCGGTGATGCGAGAGTGTGTGGAAGGGGCGTTCATCAGGAGACGGAGACGGCCACGGGCGCAGCCGCCAGTGTGGGCAGACAGGCCGCGGCGATGCGTGCCTGCACACCCTGCAAAAGTCGGTTGCGGGCCGCATCATAGGCGCGCCCCAGGGCTTGTTCGAAGGCGTAGGCGTCGGCCGAACCGTGGCTCTTGAACACAAGACCGCGCAGCCCGAGCAGGGCGGCGCCGTTGTAGCGGCGGTGGTCCACGCGCGCCTTGAAGCGCCTCAGCACCGGCAGCGCCAGCAGCGCGGCCAGGCGGCTGCCCCAGCCGCGCGAAAACTCCTCGCGGATGAACTCGCCCATCATGGAAGCCAGGCCCTCTGCCGTCTTCAGCAGCACGTTGCCGACGAAGCCGTCGCAGACGACGATATCGGTCGTGCCCTTGAAGATGTCGTTGCCCTCGACATTGCCGTGGAAGCGCAGTCGTCCGGCCGCGTGGGCCTCGCGCAGCAGTTCGCCTGCGCGCTTGATCGTCTCGCTACCCTTGATCACTTCTTCGCCGACGTTCAGCAAACCCACCGTCGGTTCGTCGCGGCCACCAACGGCGCTCACCAACGCACTGCCCATCAGCGCGAACTGAAGCAGGTGCTCCGGGTTGCAATCCACGTTGGCGCCGAGATCCAGCACGGTCGTGTGGCCGCCCAGTCGATTGGGCATCACGGTGGCGATCGCCGGGCGGTCTATGCCGTCGAGGGTCTTGAGCACGTACCGCGCCACCGCCATCAGGGCCCCGGTGTTGCCCGCCGAGACACAGGCATCGGCTGCGGCCGCGACCTGCCCGTCCGACTTGACCTGCGCGATCGCCACGCGCATGGAGGAATCCTTCTTGCGCCGCAGGGCCACCTCGACGGGGTCATCCATCATGACCACCTCTGTGGCCTCCACCAGTTGACACCGTGGCCAGCCCGCCGCTGGCTGCAGCGCTTCCCGCGTGCCGACCAGCAGCAATTCAGCGTCAGGGTGCCTGTCGAGGAAAGCGCGGCAGGCAGGCAAAGTCACTGCAGGGCCGTGATCACCACCCATGCAATCGACGGCCAGCCGGACCGCCGAGAAGCGCTCAACCCGGTCGCTCATCGAACACGCAGCGCACGACTGATCCAGGATTCCATGCCTTCACCGCGGGGGATCCCGCGTTTCAGCACGCCCGCGGCAGTGACTGTCGCGGCGATCCCGGGCCGGGGAGGCGCGCCATGCGGGAGGCTCAGGCGTCAGCCTTGGTCTTCAGCACCTTGCGTCCGCGGTAGAAACCGGTCGGGCTGATGTGATGACGCAGATGGATCTCGCCGGTGTTCGGCTCGATCGCGGTGCCCGGCGCGGCGAGCGCGTTGTGCGAACGGTGCATGCCGCGCTTCGAGGGCGATTTCTTGTTCTGCTGAACGGCCATGGTGAACTCCTGGAGGGGCTCCGCGAGGCGGGCCCTCGTGGATGTGCATCAATATCAGTATCCGCCCTGGGACTCCCCACCCCCGGCGAGCGCGGGAAGCCGGCAGCCCCACGCGATTGCGGCCTCGCAACCGCGTCTATGGGCGAACAAAACCGTGTATTGTAGATCCGTCGCACAAAGCCTGCCGTCCGGGTCGACAAGCTCGGACCCTCATTCCTTGCGGCTGAACTGCTTCAAGACCGCGAACGGGTGCTCCGGTGCGTCGGCATCAGAGGTGCCGCCCGGCGGCACCGAGGGCTCTGCGCTCCAAGGCAGCGCTTGCGGACAGGTCTCGTGTTGAGGGACGATGGGCAGCGCGAGGATCAGTTCATCCTCCAGCAGCGCGGGCAGGTCCAGCGAACGCGTCAACGCCAGCACGTCCTCTTCGTCCTCCTCCTCGTCCAGCCGCGCGGCTTCGTCCTCGTCTTTCGCGAAACGAACCGTCCGGTCGATCTCCAGCGGCAGAGGCACGGGCTGCAGGCAGCGCTGGCAGGTCAGCCATACAGTGGTGCGCGCGCGCAGGCGCAGCCTGAGCTGGGGCCGGTCACCCAGGGGCTGCGACCACAGACCCTCGGCAGACCACTGCACCTGCGACGCAGGCGCGTCCGCGGGCGGATGGAGCCCTTCGCTCAATCGAGCCATGCCTGTCACGGGGTGCTGCCCCTCCAGGCGTCCGCGCTCCCGGGCGAAAGCAGCCATGTCAAGGTGCTCAGGCTGGTGCGCGGCCGTTTTCTTCATCAAGGCAGTGTAGAAGAGCAATAGAGAACAGAGAGAGAACAGAGAGAACAGAGAGAACCCGGGGCGGTCAAGCCTTGCGGGGTGTCGCAGGACAATACTGGAGCTTCGCCAACCACCTGCCCCCCCCGCATGACCCGCCCTGCCCTGATCCTGGCCTCGACCTCGCGCTACCGGCGCGAGCTCATGATGCGCCTGCGCCTGCCCTTCAGCGTCGAGGCGCCCGGCGTGGACGAAACCCCACAGGCTGGCGAGACACCGGCCGCCCTGGCGCAGCGCCTGGCGCTGGCGAAGGCGCGCGCGGTCGCGACCCGACATCCGCACGCGATCGTCATCGGCTCGGATCAGGTGGCCGACCTCGATGGCCTGGCGCTGGGAAAACCTGGCAGCCATGAGCGGGCCGTGGAGCAACTGCGCCTGATGCGCGGCCGCCGCGTCGTCTTCCAGACCGCAGTGGCCGTGGTGCGGCATGACCTGGACCACGATGGTCAGGATCTGGCCGCCGTGGCGGTGACCTTCCGCGACCTGGACGACGCCGAGATCGAACACTACCTGCATCTGGAGACGCCCTACGACTGTGCCGGCAGCGCGCGCAGCGAGTCGCTGGGCATCGCCTTGCTGTCAGCCATCGAGTCCGACGATCCGACAGCGCTCGTCGGGCTGCCGCTGATCCGCACCTGCCGCCTGCTGCGCGAGGCCGGCCTGGACCCCTTGCGCCACGCGGATGGAGCGTGCGCATGAGCCCGGCTGGCGGCACCCTGTGGCTGGTGCCGGGCACGCTCGACCTCGGCGCCGAGCCGGTGGACATCCGCGAGGTGCTGGCCGACGGGGTGCTTGCCCGCGCGGCCCGGATCACGCACTGGGTGGTCGAGGACGCCCGCAGTGCCCGCGCCTTCCTCAAGCGAGCGGGTGCGGTGCATCCGCTGGCGCTGCCCTTGCAACAACTCGACATCCGCGAATTGCCGCGCCCACGCAAGGGGTCGGGCGTCACAGTGCCCGACACCGACTGGTCAGCACTGCTGCGTCCAGCCCTGGAGGGCGGGGATGTGGGGCTGATGTCGGAGGCTGGCCTGCCCGCCGTGGCCGACCCCGGTGCGGGGCTCGTCGCCGCAGCCCACCGCGCCGGGCTGCGCGTGCAGGCACTGGCCGGCCCGAGCGCACTGCTGTTGGCACTGGCGGCCAGTGGACTCGAGGGCCAGAACTTCGCTTTCGTCGGCTACCTGCCGCAAGAGGCGGCGGCGCGTGCGGCGAGGCTGCGTGAGCTCGAGACCCTGTCGCGCCGGCAGCGCCAGACCCAGGTCTTCATCGAAACGCCCTACCGCAACGAAGCCATGCTGCAGGCCCTGCTGACCACGCTGGCGCCATCGACCCGACTGGCCATCAGTTGGGGGCTGACCTTGCCGGCAGGCAGTCATCGCAGCGACACCGTCGAAGGCTGGCGCCGCTGGGCCGCCGCCGAGGGTCGGGAGCCAGCGCCGTGGCGGGCGCTGCCTGCCGTGTTCTGCCTGCTGGGCTGACAGGTGGCGGCCCGGGACGGCCATCTCTGCCCATTGCGATCGCCCGGCCGGCCCCACAATTACCCGCTGTCAATCATTGGCGGTAACTTCAACTCCCAGGCAGCCCCCCATGACCCTCCTCGTCACCGGCGGCGCCGGCTTCATCGGCAGCAACTTCGTGCTCGACTGGCTGGCCGCGCCCGACTCCGCAGGCGAGCCCATCGTCAACCTGGACGCGCTGACCTACGCCGGCAACCGCGAGAACCTGGCCGCACTCGACGGTCACGCGCGGCACGTCTTCGTGCACGGCGACACCACCGACCGCGCGCTGCTGGACCGGCTGCTGGCCGAGCACCGGCCGCGCGCCATCGTGCACTTCGCCGCCGAGAGCCACGTCGACCGCAGCATCCACGGCCCCGGCGCCTTCATCCACACCAACGTGCAGGGCACCTTCACGCTGCTGGAAGCGGCGCGCGCCCACTGGGGCACGCTCCAGGGCACGGCGCGGGAAGCCTTCCGCTTCCACCACGTCTCCACCGACGAGGTCTACGGCAGCCTCGGCCCGGGCGATGCCGCCTTCACCGAGACCCACCCCTACCAGCCCAACAGCCCCTACTCGGCCAGCAAGG
>CAIRBF010000367.1 GCA_903876715.1 uncultured beta proteobacterium | reverse complement strand
CTGGGCTCGGCCTTCTGGGGCCTGGTGGTGGGGGCGCTCGCCTATCTGGTGCTGCACCGCCGCTGGCGGCGGGCGTGAGCGCGCTGGGCAGCTCCCGAGCGCTCACCCCGGAGCGCGCAGCGCGGAGGGCCTCTGAATGAGCGCGCTGGGCCGCTCCCGAGCGCTCACCCCGGAGCGCGCAGCGCGAAGGGCGGTCCGGTGAGCGCGGCGGGGCTGCTGCGCCTGGGCGCCGCGCTGGCGCTGATGGCCGGTCTTGCCCTGCTGGCGGGACTGGCCGGTGCCTGGGCCTCGGGCCACGGCGGGTGGGCGCTCGCCTTCGGGGCTGTGCTGGTCAGCCTGTTGCTGGCGCACCCGCTGGTGCTGGCGTTCGAGACGGCGCTG
Source organism: uncultured beta proteobacterium (assembly GCA_903876715.1). GTDB lineage: Bacteria > Pseudomonadota > Gammaproteobacteria > Burkholderiales > Burkholderiaceae_C > Rubrivivax. Next base: position 1,531 of record CAIRBF010000367.1, on the reverse strand, counting down.
GCGCGCCGCGCCGCGGCGCATCTGCCAGCGCCATCCGACACCGCTGCCGAGCCGGCATCCGCCCTGTTGCAGGGCCCGACGCCCTGGCGTACCTGGGTGGCCGCCTGGCGGGCCGAGGTGCCGGTCTCGCTCCGGGCCTTCGCGTGGCGCATGCCCTGGCGCGCCCGGGCCGAGCCCGACCACCTGCCGCCCGGGGCGCAGGGGCGGCGCGGCGTGCTGCTGGTGCACGGCTACCTGTGCAACCGCGGGCTGTGGAACGACTGGATCGCGCGCCTGCGCGCCCAGGGCGTGCCGGTGGTCGCGGCCGACCTCGAGCCGGTGCTCGGCCGCATCGAGGACACGGTGCGCGCCATCGAGGCCGGCGTGCAGCGCCTGGAGGCCTGCACCGGCGTGCCGCCGCTGGCCGTGGCGCACAGCATGGGCGGGTTGGCGCTGCGCTGCTGGTGGGCTGCGCACGGTGGCGACGTGCGGCTGCATCACGCCATCACGCTGGGCACGCCGCACCAGGGCACCTGGCTCGCGCGCTTCGGCCTGAGCCCGAACGCGCGCCAAATGCGGCCGGGCTCGCCCTGGCTGCAGGCCCTGGCCGCGCGCGAGCCCGCGGGCCGGGCCGCGCGCTGCACTTGCGTGGTGGCCACCTGCGACAACGTCGTGTTCCCGGCGCCGCTTGCAGCCTGGCCGGGGGCGGCCGTCGTCACGGTGGAAGGGGCCGCGCACCTGGACCTGCTGGAGCGCCCGGAGGTCTGGGGCGTGGTCGTGCGCGCGCTGTCGACGGGCGATCGCACCGCGCCGTGAGGGTGGGCGGCGGCGTCGGTCCCGGCGCCGCGCCGTGCCGGGTGCAGGCGCCCGGCTCCGCGGGCTCACGAGAAACCATTCGTCAGGCCAGCTCACCATGCCCGTTCGCACTGAGCTTGTCGAAGTGCACGCGAGGGGCTTCGACAAGCATGTCCTGGGCGAAGTCGAAGCGCTCAGCCCGAATGGTTTCTCATCGAACACCGCGCACCGATAGGGCCTGGGAAGCTCTCAGGCTCTCAGATCCCTGCCAGTGCCATCCACCCGCCCAGCACCGCCAGCGAGGCGAGCGTCACCGGCACGCCAAGGGCGGCGTGGGCGCGCCAGTCGATCGCAACGCCATCGCGCGCGGCGAGGTCGGCCACGATCAGGTTGGCGATCGAGCCCACGAGCAGCAGGTTGCCGGCGAAGGTGCTGACCAGCGCGAGCACGAGCCCGGCCTCGAAGCCCTGCAGGTGCGGCAGCAGCAGCATCACCGCCGGCACGTTGGAGACCAGGTTCGACAGCACCACCCCCGCCACCAGCAGCACCCCCGGCGTGTCCAGGGCCAGGCCGCGCGCGGCCAGCCACGCCACCGCCTGCGCCGCGAACCCGGTGGACTCGAAGGCGTGGTTGACGACGAACAGGCCGATGAACAGCAGCAGCAGCGGCCAGTCGACGAAGCCCAGCACCCGCGCCGAGTGCAGGCGCCGGCTCAGCAGCAGCACGGCCGCGCCGACGAGCGCCGCCACCTCGCGCG
>CAIRBF010000366.1 GCA_903876715.1 uncultured beta proteobacterium | reverse complement strand
GAGCTGACCTCGCGCGGCGACGACATCGGGGTGTGCTTCCGAATGAACGGCAATGCACTGACGGCCGACCACGGCGCGCCGGTGCGCCTGGTGGTGCCGGGCTGGGGCGGCACGGCGTCGATCAAGTGGCTGACCGAGATCCGCATCGACAGCCACCAGCACTGGTGCCGCCTGAACACCCGCGGAGAGACCTACATCGGGCCGGCCTACGCCGCGCCCGCCATCGCCCCGAACGACGAGTTCATCGGCGGCATCACGGCGGCCGACGTCAAGGGGCCGATGGTCACCTGGATGCCGATCAAGACGCTGATCACCGTGCCGCTGGTGCTGGAGAAGTCGCCTTCTGTGCCGGCCAACTACCCTCTCAAGCGCGGTGAGTGGCCGACGATGAGCGCGGGCCGCCAGCTCGTGCGCGGCTATGCCTGGGCGCCGCAGTTCGGCATCCGGGAGGTCGAGTACCGCGTCGATGGCGGCGCGTGGCAGCGCGCGCACATCCAGGGCCCCAACCTCGGCCGCTATACCTGGGTGCGCTTCGATTTCCACTGGGACGCCCGCCCCGGCAACCATGTCATCGAGACGCGTGGCATCGACATGGCGGGCAACGTCCAGCCCGAAACGGTGCCCTTCAATCTGCTGGGCATGGCCAACGGCGCGGTCCCCAAGTTCAAGATCCGGGTGGTCTGACCATGGCGTCGCCGTTCACCGGGTTCCTGCGCCCGGCGTTGCGCCGGATGAGGCGGCTCGTCTGGGTGTCGGGCGCCGCATCCCTGGCGGCGGGGGCCCTGGCCCAGACCGCGCCGCCGCCGCCTGCGGGCGCCAGCCCCCAGGTGGCGCTGGGCGCGCAGCTGTACCAGAAGACCTGCGCGCTCTGCCACGGCGTGGCCGGGCGGGACGCGACGGTCTTTCCGCGGCCCATCTGGGGCCCGGGGCACGACATCGCCAAGTTCGGGTCTGCAAAGGGGCTCTTCGAGTACCTGCAGCTGTTGATGCCCTTCGACGACCCATCCAAGCTCGACGACGCGCAGAAGACGGCGGTCGTCGCCTACATGCTGGTGCGCAACGGCAACCTGCGCCCTGGCGTCTCGCTGCCCACGGGCGGGGACCCATCGCCGATCAGGTGAGCACGCGCCGGCGCGCATTCACCCACCGCACCAGCGACAACATCACCGGCACCTCCACCAGCACGCCCACCACGGTGGCGAGCGCGGCGCCGGAGTGCAGGCCGAAGAGCGAGATCGCCACCGCGACGGCGAGCTCGAAGAAGTTGCTGGTGCCGATCAGGCAGGCCGGGCCGGCCACGGCGTGCGGCAGCTTCAGCCAGCGCGCGCCGGCCCAGGCGAGGGCGAAGACGCCGTAGCTCTGCAGCAGCAGCGGCACGGCGATCAGCGCGATGACGAAGGGCTGGGCCACCAGCGTGCCGGCCTGCAGGCCGAACAGCAGCACCACCGTGGCCACCAGCCCCGCCACCGACGCCGGCTTCAGCCGCGCGACGAAGGCCGCCAGCGCCTGCGGCGAGCGTTGCAGCAGCACGCGCCGCGTGATCATGCCGGCCAGCAGCGGCAGCACCACGTACAGCAGCGTGGACAGCAGCAGCGTCGACCAGGGCACGGTCAGCTCGGTCACGCCGAGCAGGAAGGCGGCGATCGGGGCGAAGGCCACCACCATGACGAGGTCGTTGACCGAGACCTGCACGAGCGTGTAGTTCGGGTCGCCGTCGACGAGGTGGCTCCAGACGAAGACCATGGCCGTGCACGGCGCCACCCCGAGCAGGATCATGCCGGCGATGTACTGGTCGGCGTCGGCCGGGGCCACCCAGGGCGCGAAGATCACCTTGAAGAACAGCAGGCCCAGCGCCGCCATCGTGAAGGGCTTGATCGCCCAGTTCACCACCAGCGTCAGCACCAGGCCCTGCGGACGCTGCCCGACCTGGCGCACCGCGCCCCAGTCGATCTGCAGCATCATGGGGTAGATCATCAGCCAGATGAAAACGGCGACGACGACGTTGACGTGGGCGACCTCGAGCGCGGCCAAGGTGGCGAAGGCCTCGGGCAACGCCAGCCCCAGGCCCACGCCGGCGAGCATGCCCAGGCCCACCCACACGCTCAGGTAACGCTCGAACAGCCCCATGGGCATCTCCTCAGGCAGTGGGCGGCGTCTGCAGGCCGAGGCGCTTGCGCAAGCCCGCAGCGGTGCTGACGGATGAGGCGCGCCCCGCCGCGCGCTCGTGGTCGCGCCGACGATCGTGCCCGCCTCGGCGCGCGTCGAGCCCCGGGGCGGTCCGGGCCTTCAACGCGTGCCGATCTCGCGCATGCGCTGCTGCAGCGCCAGGCTGTCGAGCGCGGCCATCGGCAGCGCCAGCATCAGCTCGATGCGGCGCTTGAGCACTGTAGCCGTGTCCCAGAAGACCTGGGCGACCTCGGCCTCGCTGCCCTGCGCGAGCGCAGGGTCCGTCACGCCCCAGTGCGCCGTCATCGGCTGGCCAGGCCAGACGGGGCAGGTCTCGCCCGCGGCCTTGTCGCACACGGTCAGCACGAAGTCCAGCACCAGCGCGCCGGGCTGGGCGAACTCGGCCCAGTCCTTGCTGCGGTAGCCGCTGTCGGGCAGGTGCATCTGCGCCTGTGTGCGCAGCGCCATCGGGTGCACCGCGCCCGCGGGGTGGCTGCCGGCGGAGTGGGCGCGGAAGCGCCCGCGCCCCAGCGCGTTGAGGAGGCCCTCGGCCATGATGGAGCGCGCCGAGTTGTGGGTGCAGACGAAGAGCACCTCGTAGATCCTGTCGTCCATCGTGAGCTCCTTCTTCAGCAGCAGCGTGCGTGTGGGCGGACGACGAGCCCGCAGGGCTCGCCGTGACAGCAGTGGTCGGTCAGGTAGGCCAACAGCGCGTTCATGCGCCCGACCGCGGGCCGGTAGACCAGGTGCCGGCCCTGGCGCTCGGCCTGCGCCAGGCCGGCGTGCACGAGTTCCTTCAGGTGGAAGGACAGCGACGAGGGTGCCAGGCCCAGCGTGGCGGCCAACGTGCCCGGGGTCAGACCGCCCGGGCCGGCGCCGACGAGGGCGCGGAACACCCGCAGCCGCACGGGCTGCGCCAGCGCGGCGAGCGCGGTCACCGCGGCGGCTTCGCCGAGGGCGGCGTCGGGCGCCTTTGCCTCAGCCACGCGCGCGTTCCCGTGGCAGCGCCAGCGTGACGAGCCAGCAGGCGGCCAGCATCGCGGCCGAGCCCGCCAGCGTCCACGCCAGGCCGCCCCATTGGTACAGCAGGCCCGACAGCAGCGTGCCGCCGAAGCGCCCGGCCGCGTTGGCCGCGTAGTAGAAGCCCACGTCCTCGGCCGCCTTCTCCGAGCCGGCGTAGGCCAGCACCAGGTAGGAGTGGACCGAGGAGTTCACCGCGAAGGCGAAGCCGAAGACCGCGAGTCCGCCGACGACGATCCACTCCAGCGGCTGCACCTGAGCCACGACCAGCACGGCCAGCACCACGGGCACCAGCGCCAGCAGCGCCGACCAGGCGCGCGCGGCCGGCACCTCGCGGCTCAGCCCGTCCGCGCTGCGGCGCACGATCGCCGGCGCCGCGGCCTGGACCGCGCCGTAGCCGATGGTCCACAGCGCCAGGAAGGCGCCCACCATCGTGAAGGTCCAGCCGGCCGAGTACAGGAAGACCGGCACGCCGACGACGAACCAGACGTCGCGCGCGCCGAACAGCGCCACGCGCGCGGCCGCGAGCAGGTTGATGCCGCGGCTCTTGGCGAAGAGTTCGCGCGCCGATCTCGAGGCCTTGCGCTTGCCCATGAGCGGCGGCACGAAGGCGAGCACGCCCGCCAGAACCAGCGCCAGCAGTGCAGCCATCGCCCACAGCGCGGCCTGGAAGCCCAGCGCCTGCAGCAGCACCCCGCCGAGGAAGAAGCCCGCGCCCTTCATCGCGTTCTTGCTGCCGGTGAAGAAGGCGACCCACTTGAACAGCCGGCCCGACGCCTCGCCCGCGGTGAGCTTGATGGCCGACTTGCTGGCGGTCTTGGTCAGGTCCTTGGCCACGCCGCACACGCCCTGGGCCGCCACCACCCAGGCCACCGAGAGCGCCGCCGACCAGTCCGGCGACAGCGCCGACAGCAGCAGGAAGCCCGTGATCTGCGTGGCCAGGCCCACGACCAGCATGCGCGCGATGCCGAAGCGCGTGGCGAGCCATCCGCCCAGCAGGTTGGCGACGATGCCCGCGGCCTCGTACAGCAGGAACAGGAAGGCCAGCGTGAACGGCGAGTAGCCCAGCCGGAAGAAGTGCAGCAGCACCAGCATGCGCAGCGCGCCGTCCGTGAGCGTGAAGCCCCAGTAGGCGGCGGTGACGAGCGCGTAGTGGCGGGTGGCTGCGTTCATGGGCGGGCTCCGTGTCTCACACCCCCAAGGCACGCATGTGGCACGCCAGGTCCACCATGCGGCAGGCGTAGCCCATCTCGTTGTCGTACCAGGCGTAGACCTTCAGCAGCGTGCCATCGGTCACCATCGTCGATGGTGCATCGACGATGCTGCTGCGCGTGTCGCGCGCGTAGTCGGCGCTGACCAGTGGACGCTCCTCGTAGCCCAGGATGCCGGCCAGCGGGCCGGCGGCCGCCGCGGCGAACAGCGTGTTCACCTCGGCCGGCGTCGTGGCGCGCTGCAGCTCGAAGACGCAGTCGGTCAGCGAGGCGTTGAGCACCGGGGCGCGCACCGCGTGGCCGTTGAGCTTGCCCTTCAGCTCGGGGTAGATCAGCGCGATGGCGGTGGCGCTGCCGGTCGTCGTGGGCGCCAGGCTCAGCATCGCGCTGCGCGCGCGCCGCAGGTCCTTGTGCGGGGCGTCGACGACGAGGTTGGTGTTGGTCGGGTCGTGGATGGTGGTGATCTGGCCGTGGCGGATGCCCAGCGCCTCGTGCACCACCTTGACCACCGGCGCGAGGCAGTTAGTCGTGCACGACGCGGCCGTGACGATGCGGTGGCGCGCCGGGTCGTACAGGCCGTCGTTGACGCCGACGACGATGTTCAGCACGTCGCCGGTCTTCACTGGCGCAGCCACGATGACTCGCCTGGCGCCGCGGTCCAGGTGGCCCTGCAGCGTCTCGGGCGTGAGGAACTTGCCCGTGCACTCCAGCACCAGTTCCACCCCCAGGTCGCCCCAGGGGATGGCCTGCGGCGTGTCGTGGGCGCTGAAGCCCAGGCGGCGTGAGCCCACACGCAACGCGTCATCGCCCTCGGCGGCGATGTCCTCGCGCCAGCGGCCCTGCACGCTGTCGAAGGCCAGCAGGTGCGCGGTGGCGGCGCTGCCGCCCTTGATCTCGTTGACGTGCACCACCTCGAGCCGGTTGCCGGCCCGCGGGTCGTCGGCCGGCCGCTCGGCTGCGCCGAAGGCCGCGCGCAGGGCCAGGCGCCCGATGCGTCCCATGCCGTTGATGCCCACTCTCATGACGCTTCTCCACTGCCGTGGCCCCGGGGTCGAAGCCATGGTTCGATGATTTGAAGAACATCGAACTATGGCGCGGCTGTGTGACGGCTTCGTGACGCAGGCGCTCGATGCGTGGAGGGCTTTGCTCCCCTCCCCCCTGGCGGGGGAGGGGCAGGGGGAGAGGGGGGAGAGGGGGGAGATGGGGTAGAGTGCCGAGACCTCGGCATTCCCCCCTCTCCCCAACCCCTCTCCCGCGAGGGGAGGGGGGCAGTCGTGGTCCCCGCTGCGGGCGCAGAGGGGCGCGCGGCCGCTTCGTCAGACCCCGATGACGCCGCCGTCCTCGCGCGTGATCACGATGGTCGCCGAGCGCGGGCGGCCCGGGCGGCCGTAGCCCTGGTTGCCGGGCCAAACGCTCTCGGGCGTGCCGCCGGCCTTGGTGTTCTCGCCAGGGTGCTGGATGTTGACGAACAGCGTGCGGCCGTCCGGGGTCTCGGTGACGCCCGTGACCTCGGCTCCCGCGGGCGCCACCAGGAAGCGGCGCAGCTTGGCATCACCCAGCGTCGCGCCGATGAAGGT
>CAIRBF010000365.1 GCA_903876715.1 uncultured beta proteobacterium | reverse complement strand
ATCGAGGCCTACAGCCTGGCCGCCACGGCTGCACCGCAGCAGCCCGGGCTGCCCGCGACGCTGTCGGTGATCGACACCGGCGGGGCGGCAGCGCCGCTGGTCTTCGCCGGCGAGCTGATCAGTGGCGTCGTCGCTTCGACGCCGGTCACGGTCACGCTGACGGCGCTGGACGGCGGCGTGCTCACGGCCCAGTCCGCGCAGGGCGCCGCCGTGGCCGGCTCGGGCAGTGCCGAACTCGTCTTCACGGGCAGCGCCAGCCAGGTCAACGCCGCGCTGCAGGCGCTCGGCACGGTGGCCTACCAGCGCTCGCTCAGCACCGCCGACACCGAGGGCCTGCAGGTGCGCACGCAGGTCGGCACCACGATCACCCAGTCGGTGGCCACGCTGCCCGAGATCGCGCGTGCCGCAGCACCGGTGTTGAGCCTGCCGCAGTCGACCAGCGTCGTGGCCGGCGCGGCCAGCCCGCTGGTCTTCGGCGCGGACCGGCTCGCGTACGCCGGCCCGGGCGAGTTGCGCTTCACGGTGTCCGCGTCCCAGGGCACCCTCAGTGCTGGCGCGGGTGCGGCGGGCGTGACGGTGGTCTCGGCCGGCGACGCGCAGGTGGTGCTGCAGGGCACGGCCGACGCCTTGGATGCCTGGATCGGCCAGGGCCAGCTCCGTCTGGCCACGACGGTGGACACCTCGGTCGAGGTACGCGTCGAGCCGGTCGGCGCACCGGGCCTGGCGGCGGTCGGGCAGGTGGCGGTCGTGCGCGCGCCGGCGCAGATCGGCAGCCCCTCGGCGGCGCCGGTCGTGAGCCTTCCCGACCGGCTGCAGCTCTCGGCCAGCGGCACGACGGTGCTGCGCTCGCAGGGCGATGTCTTCATCCAGGCCGAAACCCGGCCGCTGACCGTGGTGCTGCGCGCGCCCTCGGCCGCGGGCGACTTCGTGCTCCATGACGACGACGGCGCCGGCAATGCCGACGGCGTCCTGGTCGCAACGGCCGTGGGTGGCGGGGTCGAAATCGCCACGCTGTCCGGCACGGCGGCGGCGCTGAACGCTTTCTTCCGCGGGGCCGGGAACATCGTCTACAACAGCGTCGCCGGGGACCTGCAAGTCACGGTGTCGGCCGGCGCGGACGGCACCCTGCGCAGCATGGACACCGTGTGGCGGCTCGAGGCCCCGGGCACGGCGGTGGCGCCGCAGATCGGGGCGCTGCCGCAGAAGATCTGGGTCACCAACGGCTACGCGAACGCGATCCAGTTCTCGGGCCTGGTGCTGGCGGGTGCTGGCACGCTGTCCGCGACGCTGGCGCTGCCCTCGGGCCTGGACCTGGCAGGCGCGCCCGGGTGGGTTCCGACGGCCACGGGCAGCGTCGACACCTCGTCGGGCGCCGTCACGGTGGCCGTGGCCGATGGCGGTCGCACGCTGGCACTGACGGGCACGGCAACCGCCGTCCAGGCCTATCTGGGTGCGGCCGGCAACCTGGTCTACAACGGCCCGGGCCAGTTCAACGGCCAGGCGATGCCGGTGACGCTGACGCTGACCGGCAACGGCCAGAGCTCCAGCCTCACGATCGCGCTGGACGAGCCGCAACAGCCGACCAGCACCGACCAGAACATCCGCCTGCGTCTGCAGCCGGCCGATCCGGCCGGCAACGGCTGGGTCAATCTGGCCTTCCCGCGGCCGGGCTCGGGCAACAGCCTGCAGTTGATCGAGACTGCCGACGTCGCCTCGGCGCAGGTGCTGTTCGTCGAGCTCGAGGCGCCGCGCGCAACGCTGCAGGTCGCCGGGCTCACGGGCACGGCCTTCGGCAGCGTGGCCAGCGGCAGCGTCACCGTGGCCGCGGGCACGAACATCGGGTCGGGCGCTGCAGCTTTCGAGGCGGTGCGCTTCGTCGGCACCGCCGCCGCCTTGAACGCCTTCTTCGCCGTCCCCGGCAACGTGCGCTACGACGCCGCCACCGGCGCGGTGTCGGTGGCGGCGCGCGTGGGCTCCTACGGGCTCGCGGTCTCGGGCCCGGCGCCGGTGGTGGATGCCCAGATCCGCGTCACCGGGGTGGCCTCGGGCGCGGTGGACTACACCGTGACGGCGCGCGACCTGACCGTCAACGGCGACGGCACGGGCGGTCCGGCCACCGCCGACCAGGCGCGCGCCCACGTCGCCGCCCGACTGGCACAGGCGATCAACGGCGCTCCGGGCGCGCTCGTCACCGCGACGGCCGACGGCGCCCTGGTGCGGCTGGCCCGCCTGGGCGGCCCGATCGCGGTTGGCACCAGCGTGAGCGGCGGCGAGATGCAGCTCGCGGTGCTGGGCAGCACCCAGACGCGCGGCCAGATCCCGATCGTGCGGCCCAATGGCGCCGGCGTGACGTTGAGCGCCCCGGCGCAGCATGTCTTCACCGACCAGCAACTGCCGTTCCTGACCTTCCCGGCCGGCACGCTCGTCGCAGGCGATCCCGCCATGCAGATCGGGCTGACGCTGTCGGTCAGCGGGGACGCGGCGCTGAGCTGGGTGAACGCCAGCGATGCCGGCGTGATCTTGTCGAGCGACGCGGTCCCGGGTGATTTCGTCGACACGGGTTCCGCGGTCACCCTGATCGGGACCGCGGCGGCTCTGAACGAATGGCTATCCACGCCCGGCAACCTGGTCTACGCCGGCACCGCGCAGACCCGACTGACGGCTGCTGCCCAAGTGGTCACCTCGGTGGGCGGACCGGTGCTCGTCTCGACCCTGACGTCTGACGTGATCATCCGCCCGTCGTCGACGCCCACGGTGGCCGTCAACGTGCCGGCGTCGCTGACGCTCGCCCCGGACGCGGCCGGCCGTTCCACACTCGTCATCGCGCGCGACGTTCTGTCCGCCACGGGCGGCCCGGGCAGCCTGACGCTGACGCTGATCGCGCCCCAGGGTGGCGCGTTCACGACGGTCTACAGCGACGATGGGTCGGCCGACGCCGGCGCCGACGGCGTGGCGGTCACCGCCGCCCTGACGGTCAGGGTCGGCGACGTGGACCGCGCGGCCGTGCAGTTGCAGGGCAGCACCGCCGACCTCAACCGCTACCTGCGCACGGTGGGCAACCTGCGTTATGCAGGCAGTGCGGGGGCGACGCTGGAACTGCGCGCAGCCAACGACAGCGGCCTGGCCGGCATCAGCGCGGTCTCCGCAACGCGGGTGGATCTCGTGCAGCCGGCGCAGCGCATCGTGCCGCGCCTGGCGCTGCCGGCCGGCGTGACCTTGGTGGCGGGTGCGGACTCACCGCTGCGCCTGGAATCGGCGCTGGGCGTGTCGGCGGCGGCGGCCGATATCGAAGGCGCTCGCGTGCAGGCCACGCTCAGCACGCCGTCGGGCGTGTTCGGCGCGCTGGACCTCACGGGCAGCGGTGTCTCGGCGTCGGCCTCCGGCGGCAATGCCATCACGCTGACCGGCACCGTCGGCGACCTGGGTCGCTGGTTGAGCGCCGGCAAGTTGACGCTGCGCACCAGTGTGTCCCAGGTGCTGACCGTCGAGTTGCGGCGCGCAGCACCAGATGGGCAAGCCCTGACGGACGAGGACGGCGCGCTGCGGGCCACCGGCAGCCTGACGGTGGCGCTGCACCCGGTCACCGGCCTGGTGCGCAACCCGACGCTGGACCTGCCCGGGCGGCTGGCGGTGCTGTCCGACGTCGACACGCCGCTCGTCCTGGGCGGGCAGGCCTTCGGAGCCGATGCGGCCGACACCCTGCGCGCGACGCTGAGCCTGGACGACGGGGCGCTGGCGGTGGCCGACTGGGCGAACACGGCCAGTGGCACGCTGCCGGTCACGGTGGGCGGGCTGCCTGCCGGTGTCGTGGTTTCCGGTATGGAGGGCGGCCAGCGCACCTTCACCGGGACGGCCGCGGCGCTGAGTGCGCTGTTCGCGCGGACCGGTGCCGACGCCCAGGTCTTCGTCAACGGCTCGTCCCCGAAGCGGCTGACGGTGACGCTGGAGCGGATGGACCCCGCCGACGCCCAGCGGGTGCTGGCGAGCACGGTCGCGACCGTGGCGCTGTACGGTCCTCTCGAGAAGGCGCTGGATCAGAGCGCGCCGGTGTTTGCCGAGCTGCCCTCGCGCCTGTGGATCACCGGCGGCACCGCATCGACGCTGACCTTCGACGGCGCCGTGCTCGAGAGCGGGGATGCCGCGGCCGAGCTCGTGCTGCGCGTGGCGCTGCCCACGGCCGGTCTGGCCTTGTCGGCGGGCGAGGGCCTGGCGCTGCGGGCGCCCGAGGCCCCTGCCGCGCTGGGCGTGACCCTCGACACCGCGGCGTCGTCGCCGACGACGCTGGTGCTGCGAGGCACGGCAGGCGCGCTGGCGGCGCTGCTGCGCGCCGATGCCGGTGCCGGGCGCCTGGCCTACACCGGCCCGGCCACACTCGCCGGCGGCGCGTCCATCCCCTTGAGCCTGGCGCTGGCCCGACTGGCCGGCCCGAGCGGTACCGCGGCCGATGCAGCGTCGAGCACGGTCCAGGTGACGCTGGCCGCTGCGCAGCAGCCGGCGACCCTGCAGGCGGGCGCTCAGGCGGCCCTGCCTGCCACCGTGGCTGTCACCCCGGGCGCCTGGGCACCGCTGGTCTTTGGCGCGGGGGCCTTCGCCGGCGACGCGCCGCTGAGCGTCACGCTCACGCTGGCCGACACGCCGGCGGCCCAGGGCGCGCTCGCCTGGGCCGCGGTGCCGGCCGCCTTGGCGGGCGCGCTGACGCTCAGCACCGGCGACGACGGCACGACCCCGCCGGTCACCACGGCCGGTACCGGCACGACGCTGCGCCTGAGCGGCAGCACCGCGGCGGTCTCCACCTGGCTGTCCACCAGCGGCCACCTGCGCGTGCGCGCCGAGGCCGGCACCACCATCGCCGTCAGCGTCGTGGCCGCGGGCGTCACGAGCACGTCCCATGTTGCGGTCGACTTCGTGGCGCCGGGAGCGCCGACGGCCGGTCTGCTGCCGCGCCTCGGCCTGGTGCTGCCCTCCGAGTTCACGGCATCTGGCGCGGTCGGGGCGTCGACGGCGCTGCGCTTCGTCGAGACCCCGCTGTCGGGCGATGCGGGCGGCACGCTGACGCTGGAGCTGTCGATCCCGGCCGACGCCGGAAGCCTGGGCGCTTCGGCGATGGGCAGCGTCGCGCTCGATGCGTCCAACACGGCGACGCGGGTGCGCGTCAGCGGCACGCTCGACGCCCTGAACGGCTGGCTGCAGGGCGGCGGCCTGCACTGGACCGCGCCGGCCGTGATTGGGACGACCGCACCGCCCGTGCTCGACGTGACGCTGGCGCAGACCGAGGCGGCGCCCCCGGCCGGGACCGCGCCGGCGGCCCAGCGCCTGAGCGGCACGGTGGCGCTGCGTGCGGCGTTGCCCGCGGCGCCGGGCCTGGCGCT
>CAIRBF010000364.1 GCA_903876715.1 uncultured beta proteobacterium | reverse complement strand
GCCGGCGTGCAGGACGCGATGGTGCAGTGGTGGTACGGGCACAACGCGGTGGGTTTCTTCCTCACCGCCGGCTTCCTCGGGATGATGTACTACTACATCCCGAAGCAGGCTGAGCGCCCGGTCTACAGCTACCGGCTGTCGATCGTCCACTTCTGGGCCCTGATCTTCACCTACATGTGGGCGGGACCGCACCACCTGCACTACACCGCGCTGCCCGACTGGGCGCAGTCGATCGGGATGATCTTTTCGCTCGTGCTGCTCGCGCCCAGCTGGGGCGGCATGATCAACGGAATCATGACGCTGTCGGGCGCCTGGCACAAGCTGCGTGATGACCCGATCCTGAAGTTCCTGATCGTTTCGCTGTCGTTCTACGGCATGTCGACCTTCGAGGGGCCGATGATGTCGATCAAGACGGTCAACGCCCTGAGCCATTACACGGACTGGACGGTGGGTCACGTGCATTCAGGCGCACTCGGCTGGGTCGGCCTGATTTCCATGGGCGCGCTGTACTACCTGATCCCGCGCATGTACGGGCGCAAGCAGATGTACAGCGTGCGGGCCATCGAGCTGCACTTCTGGATCGCCACCATCGGCATCGTGCTCTACATCGCCGCGATGTGGATCGCCGGCGTGATGCAGGGTCTGATGTGGCGCGCGGTCAACCCAGACGGCACCTTGGTCTACAGCTTTGTCGAGAGCGTCAAGGCCACCTACCCCTTCTACGTCATCCGGCTTGCCGGCGGTCTTCTGTACCTTGGCGGCATGTTGCTGATGGCCTGGAACGTCGTGATGACCGTTCGCTCGGGTCAACCGCAGACCGTGCGCGTTCCGGCAATCGCCGCCGCACACGCCTGAGGCCGCAGCAGGAGAACCACACCATGGCAAACACACACCAACAGGCCCGCGGGCACGAGAAGATCGAGACCAGCAATACCCTGATGATCGTCCTGATCCTCGTGGCGGTGGTCATCGGGGGCCTGGTCGAGATCGTGACCCTGTTCTTCCAACGCTCGACCACCCAGCCGCTCGAAGGGCTCAAGCCCTACACCGCGTTGCAACTGGCCGGGCGCGACGTCTACATCCGCGAGGGCTGCTACAACTGCCACTCTCAGATGATCAGGCCCTTCCGCGCCGAGACACTGCGCTACGGCCCCTATTCCAAGGCAGGCGAGTTCGTCTACGACCACCCCTTCCAGTGGGGCAGCAAGCGCACCGGCCCCGACCTGCACCGCGTTGGCGGCAAGTACAACGACGAATGGCATCGGCTGCATCTGGTGTCTCCGCGCGCGCTGGTGCCGGAATCCAACATGCCGGCCTACCCCTGGCTCGAGAGCGCTGCGCTGGATCCGGAGTCCATCGCTCCGCGGATGAAGGCCTTGCGCGTGGTGGGCGTGCCATATAGCGACGAGGACTTGAACAGCGCCGCAGAGGCTGTCAAGGGCAGGACCGAGCTCGATGCAGTGGTGGCCTATTTGCAGGTGCTCGGTACCGCGGTGAAGTGAAGGAGGGGGGCCATGGACATCAACGATCTTCGCAGCGCCGTCACGGTGGTGAGCCTGGCGCTGTTCCTGGGAGTCGCCGCCTGGACCTGGCAGCGCTCGCGCAAGAGCGATTTCGACGAGGCAGCACGGCTGCCTTTCGCCGACGAGGACCAGAGGGGTGAACAGGCATGAGCGACTTCTTCTCCGACGGATGGTCCGTCTACATTGCCGCGCTGACCGTCGTCGGCCTGATCGCGTGTCTGGCCTTGCTGGTCATCGCCAGCCGGCGTCGGGTCATGGCCGACGACAACACCACGGGTCACGTCTGGGACGAGGACCTGAAGGAACTGAACAACCCGCTTCCGCGCTGGTGGATGTGGCTGTTCGTCATCACGGTTGTCTTCTCCGGAATCTATCTGGCGCTGTACCCTGGCTTGGGGACCCATCCTGGGTCACTGAAGTGGAGCAGCGAAGGCCAGCTGCAGACCGAATCGGACAGGGCGGCCGCCGCGATGGCGCCCGTGTACGCCCGATTCCTGAACATGAGCGTGGCCGAACTGGGGCGGGATTCGCAGGCCATGGGCATAGGCGAGCGGCTGTTCCTGAACAACTGCGCCGCCTGCCACGGCTCCGATGGCCGGGGCGCCAAGGGGTTTCCCAATCTCACCGACACCGACTGGCTCTACGGAAACTCGCACGAGATCGTCAAGGAGACCATCTCCAAAGGCCGTAACGGGGTCATGCCGCCCATGGCCGCGGCCCTCGGCACGGCCGAGGACGTTCGCAACGTGTCGAACTACGTCCTGAGCCTTTCTGACAGTGCCCATGATTCGGTGGCCGCCAGCCTGGGCAAGTCCAAGTTCGGCGCCTGTGCGGGTTGTCACGGCGCTGACGGCAAGGGAAACCAGGCCCTGGGCGCCCCCAATTTGACAGACAAGATCTGGCTGCACGGCTGGGGCGAGCAGGTCATCATCAACATCATCACGAACGGCAAGAACAACGCCATGCCGGCTCAGGCGGCACGCCTGACGCCGGAGCAGATCCATGTGCTAGCAGCCTATGTGTTGAGCCTTTCAGTGACGTCGACCACCGTGGCCACCCGCTGAACGGAAACGTCCTGTCCATGATGACGCCGAACGCAAGCCCGGCTGCGGACCCGCAGGACGCAGCCGTGGCAATCGTCTCGCTGTACCAGAAGCAGCAGCCCATCTACCCGCGTGCCGTCAATGGCTGGTTCGTGAGGTGGCGCTGGGTGTTGGTCTGGGCGACACAAGCGTTGTACTACGGTCTGCCGTGGCTCGACTGGAACGCCCGGCAGGCCGTCCTGTTCGATCTCGCCGCCCGGCGCTTCTATATCTTCGGTCTCGTCCTGTACCCGCAGGACTTCATCTACCTCACCGGGCTACTCGTTGTCAGCGCTTACGCGCTTTTCCTGTTCACGGCTGTGGCTGGGCGACTTTGGTGCGGTTACGCCTGCCCGCAGACGGTCTACACCGAGATCTTCATGTGGGCCGAGAGGCGCATCGAAGGCGACCGCTTGGCGCGCATGCGCCTGGATGCTGCACCCTGGAGCCTTGAAAAGCTCGGCCGCAAGGCAGTCAAACAGGGGGTCTGGATCGCCATCGGCCTGTGGACGGGCTTCACGCTCGTGGGCTACTTCACGCCCATCCGCACGCTTTGGGGCGAGGCGCTGAACCTGGGGTTCGGCCCCTGGGAGTGGTTCTGGATCCTCTTCTACGGCTTTGCGACCTATGGCAACGCCGGCTGGATGCGTGAGCAGGTGTGCAAGTACATGTGCCCCTACGCGCGGTTCCAGAGCGCCATGTTCGACAAGGACACCTTGATCATCAGCTACGACAGCGCACGCGGGGAGCCGCGGGGCTCGCGCGGGCGCAAGGTGAGCCCCCGGGGGCAGGGCCTGGGGGATTGCATCGACTGCGGCCTGTGTGTGCAGGTGTGCCCCACCGGCATCGACATCCGCCAGGGCCTGCAGTACGAGTGCATCGGCTGCGCCGCTTGCGTGGACGTCTGCAATGGAGTGATGGACAAGATGGGCTACTCCCGTGGCCTCGTGCGCTACGCAACCCAGAACAGCATGGCGCTGGGCCTGACTGCGCGCCAGATGTGGGCCCGCGTCCTGCGTCCGCGCGTGCTGGTGTACACGGGGGTATTGCTGGTGATCTGCGGCGCCCTGGCTGCGAGCCTGGTGCTGCGTTCGCCTTTCAAGGTGAACGTCGTTCGAGACCGTGCCGCTCTGGCCCGTCTGGTCGAGGATGGGCATGTCGAGAACAGCTACCGGCTGCAGATCATGAATGCCACTTAGCAGGTCCAACGCTACCGTGTGAGCCTGCCCGCTTGGTCAGCCGCGCGGGTCGTCGGCCGCGACGAGATCGAAGTCGGCCCTGCGCAGGCTCGTTGGGTGCCCCTGGCCGTGCAGATTCCCCCCGAGGAGGCGGCTCGCCGGGGACCCGGCGCCCACGGCCTGGTGTTCCAGGTCGAGCGCATGCCCTCGGCCGACGTCGCCTCGGCGCAGCTGGCCGAGGCCTCCACCTTCGTCATTCCCAGGTGAACCCCATGACATCCGAACCCGTTCCCAACTTCGAGCAGCCGCAAGGCGCGCCATGGTGGCGTTTCGGTATGGTCTGGCTCGTCGTCGCCGGCCCGGCCATGGTCGTCGTGGCGGGGCTGGTCACGGCCGCCATCGCTATACGCGGAGCCGATCCCATTCTGAGCACCGAGCAGCGCTCGGCCTTCCAAGAGCGTCCGGCGATTCAGGGCCGCAACCACGCCGCCACGGCGGGAACGCAGAGGTAGTCCGTGCCGCGCGCGCGAACCGGTTCCATCAGGCGCGTGCTGATGGTGCTCTGGCCGTCGTTTGTGATGGCCGGTGTGCTGGAAACGCTGGTTTTCGTGGTTGTCGATCCAGGCTCTCTGGCTTGGTTCGGCGACGTCCCCATCGATCTGCCTGCCCGGGCGGTCTACACGCTCGGCTTTTTCGTCTTCTGGGCCGTCATCGCGGCTGCCGGGGCGTTGACAACACTCTTGTCGTCTGGTTCCGACCCGTCGCGTTGATGTTCAGCAGGCTGGACTGCTGACCAGACGCCGCAAACCCTCCTGGTCCAGGATCCGGATCTGCTTCTGCTTGACTTCGAGCAGGCCGTCGTCCTGGAACTTCGAGAAGGTGCGGCTGACAGTCTCGAGCTTGAGGCCGAGGTAGCTGCCGATCTCCTCGCGCGTCATGCGAAGAATGAATTCGGTTCGCGAATAGCCGCGCATATGCAGACGCTGCGTCAGGTTCAGGAGGAAGGCTGCAAGCCGCTCCTCGGCACGCATGCTGCCCAACAGCAGCATCACGCCGTGGTCGCGCACGATCTCACGGCTCATGATCTTGTGGAACACGCGTTGCAGGTCCGTCAATTCGTGCGAAAGGCCTTCAAGCATGTGGTAGGGAATCACGCAGACCGTCGAGTCCTCGAGCGCGACGGCGTCACAGGTGTGGCGATCGGTGCTGATGCCGTCCAGCCCCAGCAGCTCGCCGGCCATCTGGAACCCGGTGACCTGGTCACGGCCATCCTCGCTGGACAAGCAGGTCTTGAAGAAGCCCGTGCGCACGGCGTAAAGCGCCTGGAAGCCATCACCGGCGCGAAACAGCATCTCTCCGCGGGGCAGGCTGCGCCTCGTCGCTACCAGAGCGTCCAGTCGTGCCACCTGCTCACTGGACATTCCCACGGGAAGACACAGTTCACGAAGGTTGCAACTCGAACAGGCGGCCTTGAACGGCTCGAGCCTCATGGGCATGACGAAAGACATGGTTTCCCTCCAGCGGAGCACCGCGCGCCAGCCCAGGTTGCGATGAATCTGCCGGCAAATCGTGCGAAGCTGGCAGGCCGCAACGGTTTGCGGCCGCTTGTCCCAGGTCAAGCTCCCGTAGGGCTTGGTGCGGCAGAGTGTAGCGCCATGAGTTACCGGTCCGACTTATCGCCCTCGATGCTTCCTGTCGGCCTGCTGAGGCGCATGGACATCCCCGGCCCACGCTACACCTCGTACCCGACTGCTGACCGGTTCACCGAGTCCTTCGGCCCACAGTCCTACCGGGAGGCGCTGCGAGAGCGAGGCAGCGGCTCCCGTCTCGGCGGCAGCACGTCGCTTTCGGTCTATGTGCACATCCCGTTCTGTGACACGGTGTGCTACTACTGCGCCTGCAACAAGGTAGTCACGCGCCGCCACTCGCGGGCCGGGTCTTACCTCAACTGCCTGCTCCAGGAGATCGACCTGCACACCGAGGAGATCGGTCTTGGCCAGCCCTTGTCGCAGCTACACCTCGGCGGCGGCACACCCACCTTCCTAGCTGACGACGAACTGGCTCAGTTGATGCTCGCCTTGCGGCGTGCCTTCCAATTCCTGCCCGCTGCGGAGATCTCGATCGAGGTCGACCCCCGCACCGCGAGCCCGGACCGCTTGCGTATCCTGGCCGGCCTGGGCTTCAACCGGGTGAGCTTTGGTGTGCAGGACTTCGACCCCGACGTGCAGGAGGCCATCCACCGCGTGCAGCCGCACGATCAGGTACGTGATCTGGTGCACGCTGCACGATCCATCGGCTTGCAGTCAATCAACGCGGACCTCATCTACGGCCTGCCGCGACAAACGCCGGAATCGTTCGCGCGCACCGTCGCGCAGGTGGGCGCGCTGCGGCCCGACCGCATCGCCCTGTACGCCTACGCCCACCTGCCGGATCGCTTCAAGGCGCAGCGCCGCATTGCGGACCACGACCTGCCCACGGGCGACGCCCGCATCCAGATGCTCTCCCAGGCCCTGGCGGGTTTCATGGCTCAGGGCTACAGCCACATCGGCTTGGACCACTTTGCCCTGCCCAGCGACAGTCTGGCGATCGCCAAGAAGCAGGGCAGGCTGCATCGGAACTTCCAGGGCTACAGCACCCAGCCGGATTGCGACCTGATCGGGCTCGGGGTCTCGGCCATCGGGCGCATGGGCGCCTGCTACGCCCAGAACGCCAAGACGATCGAGGGGTATGAGTCGGCCATGCGCGCCGGGCGCTTTGCCACTGAGCGGG
The DNA here is from genome assembly GCA_903876715.1 of uncultured beta proteobacterium. Lineage (GTDB taxonomy): Bacteria > Pseudomonadota > Gammaproteobacteria > Burkholderiales > Burkholderiaceae_C > Rubrivivax. Next base: position 2,386 of record CAIRBF010000364.1, on the reverse strand, counting down.
GCCTCAGGGCAGGACGCGACGACCTGATGCGCCGCGCCGTCATCATGGCCCTCATGTGCCAGGGGCGGGTGGACTTCGAGTCCATCGAGTTGGCTCATCTGGTGCCCGCCCGCGAGTATTTCGCCGCCGAGGTCGAACGCCTCGCGCCATTCGTGCAGGAAGGCTTGGTCGAGATCGATGAGCAAGGCATCCAGCTGACGCCCCTGGGTTGGTTCTTCGTGCGCGGCGTGGCGATGGTCTTCGACCGCCACCTGCAAACGGATCGGGACCACGCGCGGTGCTCCCGCATCATCTAGGCTGCATCCGTGGACCTGGCTCTGATCGCAAGTGCTTTTCTGCTGGGGCTGGCGGGAATTCCCCATTGCGCCGCCATGTGCGGCCCGTCCTGCGGTGCGGTGCTGGGTGTTTGCGGCAAGACGCGTCGGCCACAGTACGTGGCGCCGGCTTTTCATCTGGCTCGCTTGGGTGCTTACGCCACTGCCGGCGGGCTGGCCGCCACGGGCGTGGGCGCTGTCGTCGGCCTCGGTACGGCGTTGCCGGTGCTCCAGCCGGCGTGGGCGCTGGTGCACGCTGCCGCGCTCGTGTTCGGAATCTGGATGACGTGGACGGGTCGGCAGCCCGCATGGATGACGCTGGTGTCCAGTCGGCGCATGGTCACGGTCCTGCAGCCCCAGGCGGTCTCAGGAGCGGTATCGAGTCGGCACCGCGTTTCGGGCCCCTTGCCGGCCGCGGCATCGGGCCTGGCCTGGGTCTTCTGGCCCTGTGGGCTGCTGCAGTCGGCTCTGGTGGTTGCAGCGCTCGCGAACACGGCTTGGGGTGGCTCACTGGCGATGGCTTCGTTTGCGCTGGCATCGGCTGCCGGCCTGCAAGTGCTGCCGTGGTGGGCTGCGCACGGCGCCCGACGCACCGTCGGCTGGCAACGGGCTGCAGTGCCATGGGCAGTCAGAGCCGCAGGCCTGCTGCTGGCGCTCGCGTCAGGTTGGGCACTGACGCGCGACATCTGGCGCCCTGTTTGGGAATACTGTGTAGGCTGAAGCTGACGCACAGAAGGCCAAGGGACGCGCGTCTCCATGAAATGCATGCGCGTCATCTCCATGAAAAACGCCCGGAAAACCGGGCGTTCGCGACACGCCTGAAGTCGAATCAGGCTTCGATGGGCGTATCCTGAACCGTCAGCTGCCGACCTCGCTATGTGCGCATGGACGGCCCGACGGGTCTGGGGATCACTTCTTCTCGGCCTTCTTCTCTTCCTTCTTCTCGGCCTTCTTTTCAGCCTTCTTCTCTTCCTTCTTCGCGGGCGCAGCAGCCGCCGCCGGGGCAGCAGCCGGAGCCTTCTTCTCTTCCTTCTTGTCCTGCGCGTAGGCGCTGAAGCAGAAAGCGGTGGCGATCAGGGCGGCAAGGAGCTTGGTCATCGTGTGTGCCTTTCGTGGTTCTGAGAACATCCGTTTCAAGGAAACGGACCCGAAGGATACAGCTTGCGGTCAGTCCGAAGGCAGTTCCCTCTTCTAGAATTCTAAAGTCCCAACAGCCCCAAAAACCAGAGGCGGAGAGCAGATCGATGTACCAGCATGTCAAGGTGCCCGAAGGTGGCAGCAAGATTACCGTCAATACCGACAACTCCCTGAACGTTCCCGACAATCCGATCATTCCTTTCATTGAGGGCGACGGCACCGGCCTCGACATCACGCCGGTGATGGTCAAGGTGGTCGATGCGGCGGTGGCCAAAGCCTACGGCGGCGCAAAAAAGATCCATTGGATGGAGGTCTACGCGGGGGAGAAGTCCACCCGCGTCTATGGCCCCGATGTCTGGCTGCCCCAGGAGACCTTGGACGTCGTTCGTGACTACGTGGTCTCGATCAAGGGCCCCCTGACCACGCCCGTGGGCGGCGGCATCCGCTCGCTGAATGTGGCGCTGCGCCAGGAACTTGACCTGTATGTCTGCCTGCGGCCGGTGCAATACTTCAAGGGCGTCCCGAGCCCCCTGAAGGAGCCGGAAAAGACCAACATGGTCATCTTCCGCGAGAACTCCGAGGACATCTACGCAGGCATCGAGTACGAAGCCGAATCAGACAAGGCGAAGAAGGTCATCAAGTTCCTTATCGAGGAGATGGGGGTGCGCAAGATCCGCTTCCCCGACACCTCGGGTATCGGAATCAAGCCCGTGTCCCGCGAGGGCACTGAGCGTCTGGTGCGCAAGGCGCTGCAGTACGCGATCGACAACGACAAGCCCTCGGTCACGCTGGTGCACAAGGGCAACATCATGAAGTTCACCGAGGGTGGCTTCCGCGATTGGGGCTACGCGCTCGCGCAGCGCGAGTTCGGTGCCGAACCGATCGATGGTGGGCCGTGGTGCAAGTTCCGTAACCCCAGGACGGGGCGCGAAATC
>CAIRBF010000363.1 GCA_903876715.1 uncultured beta proteobacterium | reverse complement strand
TTGATTCCTCTTCTTCATGGGGCGGTTACTGCGGGAGCGGTTGCCGCCCGCGGTAGCTTGTGCACACCAGAGTTCGACGCCAGCTCGTAGCTGGTGCTGCGGCCACCCGCATCCGATTTACGCAGGGCGCCACGGACCAGCAAATCCGTGATGTCTCGCAGCGCGGTGTCTGGCGAGCACTTGGCGATCGCCGCCCACTTGCTGCTGGTGAGCTTGCCCTCGAAGCCGTCGAGCAGCCTGTTGAGCAGCTTCACCTGCCGCTCGTTCAGCGGTTCAGAACCGGGTGCCGCCCAGCGTTGCCAGAACCGCGTCTTGACCAGCAAGGCATCCAGCGTGTGCTGTGCCTGGTCGACGGCGCGATGTAGCGTCGTGAGGAACCAAGCGAGCCAGTCGGTGACATCCAGCGATGCTTTTTGGGTGCGCTCCAGGACGTCGTAGTAGGCCTTGCGCTCGCGCTGGATCTGCGCCGACAGGCTGTAGAAGCGCTGCGGGCTGCCATCCGCACGGGCCAGGAACAGATCGCCAACCGCACGTGCGATGCGGCCGTTGCCATCGTCGAACGGGTGCAGCGTGACGAACCACAGGTGCGCGAGCCCGGCCTTGATCAGTGGCGGCTCGCTTGCGGCGCTGTTGGCCCAGGCCAGAAACCGAGCAGCTTCCGACTCCACCCGGTCGGCTGGCGGCGCCTCGAAGTGCACACGTTGACGCCCCAGCGGTCCAGAGACCACCTGCATCGGGCCGGTGGCATCGTCGCGCCAGCCGCCCACGTTGATGCGGACCCGGCCCGAATAGCCGGTGGGGAACAAGGCGGCGTGCCATCCGAACAAGCGGTCCCGGGTGATCGGGGCGCTGCAGTTGGCGGTGGCGTCGAGCACCATTTCGACGACGCCCTCGACGTGACGGTCGACCGGGGCCAGGGCACCGATGTCGACGCCGAGGCGGCGGGCGATGGAGGAGCGCACAGACTCGACGTTGAGCTGTTCGCCCTCGATCTCGCTGGTCTTGACGACGTCTTCGGTCAGCGCCGACAGGCTGGCCTGATCGCGCAGAGCCATTCCGACATCGGCCAGTCGTCCCATCAATAGACCCTGGGCGCGGCTGACGTCGGCCAACGAATGGGCCAGGGAAGCCAGGTCGTAGCGCCAACTTGGCTAGTCGTCGCACTGCCAGATGTAGACGTAATCGCCGCGGGTCATGCGGAGATTATGAGCCGCATTCTCCGCGTGTTCAAGTTATTCGCCGCGCGTCCTGCGGTGATAGAGCGGCTTTTTCGCCGCATAGGTGCCTGTGCAGACGCGGGGTCGATTCCTGAGTGCGCAGCATGCAACCATAGGGCTCGACCTGTAGCGTGTCGCCCACCACTTCCAGCGCGGCCGGGTCGGCGGCGTTGGGCCGCAGGCCGAACAGCAGGATATCGTCCTGGCCACCGTCCTGCCGGACAGATCGGCGTAGTTGCGGACACCCGAGCCGGTGCGCACCAGCAACCGTGTGCCGGTGTAGAAGTGGCTGATGACGAAGCTGTCAGCGACGACCTGCGCGAGCGCCAGGACGATGTGGTCTGGCGCGTGCGTCGGGGCGACGAGGTGGCGTATGTGTACCAGCTCCTCGAATTCCAGAGCAGCGCCGAAGCCTGGATGGCGCTGCGGGTGATGGTGTACGTGGGGCTGCTGTACCAAGACCTGATCAAGGCCGGCGAGGCCTCTGCACCGGGGCGGCTGCCAGCGGTGTTTCCGATCGTCATCTACAACGGTGAGGCGGCATGGTCGGCCCGGCGCGACGTGGCGGAGTTGGTGGAGGCCTTGCCGGGCGGGCTGACGGCTTATCGGCCGAGCTTGCGCTATCACTTGTTGGACGAGGGGCGCGTGCAGGGGGCGGCGGCGGACAATACGGTTTCGGACATGATCGAGATCGAGAGCAGCCCGGGCCCCCGGCACATGCAGGGTGTGCTGCACCGGCTGGCAAAACGCCTGGCCGGGCCCGAGAATCGCGAACTGCGACGCGCGCTGTCCGTCTGGATCGGCCGCGTCGTCCTACCCCGCCTGGCCCCCGGCGCCAACCTGACCGACGTCAACAACCTCGAGGAGATCGACACCATGCTCTCTGGCACTGTG
>CAIRBF010000362.1 GCA_903876715.1 uncultured beta proteobacterium | reverse complement strand
ATCGAGGCCGTGCACGAGGACATGGCGCTCAAGCTGGAGGTCGCGGCGCGACTGGGCCGGGTCTGCAGGCCGGACGCGATCATCGCCACCAACACCTCCACGCTCGACGTCGACCGCATCGCCGCGGCCAGCGGCCGGCCCGGGCAGGTGCTGGGCCTGCACTTCTTCAGCCCGGCGCACGTGATGCGGCTGCTGGAGGTGGTGCGCGGCAGGCACACCGAGCCCGCCGTGCTGGCCCGCGCGCTGGCGCTGGCGCGGCGCCTGGGCAAGGTGGGGGTGGTCTCGGCCAACGCCTGGGGCTTCATCGGCAACCGGATGGTCGAGGTCTACATGCGCGAGACCGAGTTCCTGCTGCTGGAGGGCGCGACCCCGGCGCAGGTCGACGGCGCCGTGGAGTCGCTGGGCATGGCGATGGGACCCTGCCGCATGCTCGACATGGCCGGCATCGACGTCGGCGCCCGCACCGTGATCGAGCGTGCGCGCCAGGGCGCGCTGCCCGACGACGCCGGCTACCGCGTCGTCTGCCAGGCGCTCTTCGAGCGCGGCCAGCACGGCCAGAAGACCGGTGCCGGCTACTACCGGTACGCCGGGCGCGCGCCCGAGCCCCACCCGCCCACGCTGGAACTGTGCGCAGACCTCGCGCGGCAGCTGGGCATCAGGCGCCGCGACGACATCGGGCCGGACGAGATCCGCAGCCGCCTGCTCCACGCCCTCGTCAACGAGGGCGCGCGCGTGCTGGAGGAGGGAGTCGCCGGCCGCGGCGGCGACATCGACGTGGTGTGGACCGCGGGTTTCGGCTTTCCCGGCCCGCTGGGCGGGCCAATGCACTGGGCCGACGCCTGCGGCCTGCCGGCGGTGGTGGAAGCGCTGCGCCACTGGGGCGCGGTGCGCGGCAACGCCCATGGCTACTGGACGGTGAGCCCCTTGCTGGAGCGCCTGGCGCGCGAGGGCGGCCGCCTGGCCGGGCACACGGCTTGGAACCCCTGAGAGCCTGAGACCTCGGGCGCAGGCGCCCGGGGCGCTCAACCGCGCAAGGGCGCGGCGCCGCCCGTGGGCCCGATCAGGCGCAGCTTGCGCGAGCCGGCGAAGATGTCCCGCGGCCGCAGGCCGAAGTTCTGCCGGATGGAATGGCAGAAGTGCGTCGAGTCGGGGTAGCCCACATCCAGCGCCACGTGGACCAGGGCGCTGTCGCTGCGCACGTGCTGCAGGAGGCTGCGCGCGCGCTTCCAGGTGCGGAAGGACCTGAACGGCGCCCCCACCTCCTGCTTGAACAGATGCAGGAAGCGCGACACGGACAGCCCGGCGAGGGCTGCGCCCTCCTCGGCGCTGACCGGGTTCGCGGGTTCGCCCTTGATCAGGTCGAGAACCCGGCCGATGCGGGGGTCGACGCGCCGCGTCGGCAGGCCGTGGCCGAAGACGAGGCGGTCGAAATCGTGCGGCTGCAGCTCGAGCTCGCGGCCGGCGGCCACCCAGCGCCGGTGGCAGCGCCGCACGTGGTCGGCGAAGCCCGGCGCCTCCACCGCGCCGGTCTCGCAGCGCAGGAAGGCGGGGAGCT
>CAIRBF010000361.1 GCA_903876715.1 uncultured beta proteobacterium | reverse complement strand
GGCCCATGCGCCCCAGCAGCGCCTGCGCCGCCTGCGCGGGCGCCGGCTCGCAGCGGCGCCCGCGCGCCGCGCACAGCCGCGCCGGCAGCAGCACGTTGTCGAGCACAGACAAGTAGGGCAGCAGGTTGAACTGCTGGAAGATGACGCCCACGAGGTCGGCCCGTCGCGCGTCACGCGCGCCGGCGGACAAGCTCGACCAGTCCTGCCCCTGCAGGCACACGCTGCCCGCGCGCGGCAGCAGTACTCCGGCCATCAGCGCAAGCAGTGTGCTCTTGCCGCTGCCGCTCGGGCCATGAACGAAGAGAGTGCGCCCGGCCTCCAGCGCCAGGCCGTCGAGGGCCAGGCAGTCACCGGTCGATCCCGGCCAGGCGTAGCGGAGGTCTCGGAGGTCCAGCACGGCAGGATTGTCCCGCGCGGCGCAAGGTCGGGGCCGCAGCAAGGGTTGTTCATGCGCCGACGGCCGGCGACGCACCGACAGCCTCCGGCCCGCACGGGCTGGCCCGGATACGCCTCAAAGCCGGTCCGCCTGCGCCCAGGGCCCCAGCCAGGCCACCGTCTCGTCAGATCGACAGCCGCTGCCTCACCCCGTCGGCCTGCATGTCGGTGCCGCGCCCGCGCGCAACGATCTGCCCACGCTCCAGCACCAGGTACTGGTCGGCCAGACCGGCAGCGAAGTCGTAGTACTGCTCCACCAGCACGATGGCCATGGTGCCGCGGTCGGCCAGCATGCGGATCACGCGGCCGATGTCCTTGATGATGCTGGGCTGTATGCCCTCGGTGGGTTCGTCCAGCATCAGCAGCTTGGGCCCGGCTGCCAGCGCGCGCGCGATCGCCAACTGGTGCTGCTGCCCACCCGAAAGGTCGCCGCCTCGGCGTCCCAGCATCTGCTTGAGCACCGGGAAGAGCTCGAACAGCTCGGCCGGTATGGATGTGCCGCCAGGACGGGTGGCCAGGCCCATGCGCAGGTTTTCCTCGACGGTGAGGCGGCCGAAGATCTCTCGGCCCTGCGGCACATAGCCGATGCCCGCGCGCACGCGTTCGTAGGGCTGCAGGCGGGTGATGTCCCTGCCTTGGAGGCTGATGCTGCCCGACCTCACCGCCACAACGCCCATCAGGCTCTTCAGCAGCGAGGTCTTGCCCACGCCGTTGCGGCCGAGCACCACCGTGACCTCGCCGATCCGGGCCTCGAAGGTCACGTCGCGCAGGATGTGGCTGCCGCCGTAGTACTGGTTCAGCACGTCGACCTTCAACATCGGCGCCCCCGCCGCCACACCGACAGCCGACACGGCGTTGTCGGGAGGCTGCGCCGCCATGGCAGAAAACCCTGCAACGAGATGATCACCGACCAAGATACACCTCGACCACCTTCTCGTTGTCCTGGACTTCGGACAGCAGACCCTCGGCCAGCACGCCGCCCTCGTGCAGCACCGTCACCTTGCGCCGCCCCTGGGTGAGCTGGTCGACGAAGTGCATGTCGTGTTCAACCACCACCAGGGAGTGCCGGCCCTCGAGCGACAGGAAGAGCTCGGCCGTGCGCTCGGTCTCTTCGTCGGTCATGCCCGCCACCGGCTCGTCGAGCAGCAGCAGCTTCGGGTCCTGGACCAGCAGCATGCCGATCTCCAGCCACTGCTTCTGACCGTGGCTGAGCAGGCCGGCGGTGCGCCCGGCCTGGTCCTTCATGTGGATCAGCGTCAGCACCTCGTCGAGTCGGTCGAGCTGGGTCCCGTCCAGGCGCGAGCGCAGCACGGCTCGCACGCGACGATCACCGCGCAGCGCGAGTTCCAGGTTCTCGAACACGCTCAGTGCTTCGTAGACGGTGGGCTTCTGGAACTTTCGTCCGATGCCGAGTTGCGCAATCTCGGTCTCGGTGTGGCGCAGCAGGTCGAGCGTCGAACCGAAGAAAATGCGTCCTGCATCGGGCCGGGTCTTGCCGGTGATGCAATCCATCATCGTCGTCTTGCCAGCGCCGTTCGGGCCGATGATGCAGCGCAATTCGCCGTGGTCGATGGACAGCGACAGCGCGTTCAGCGCCTTGAACCCGTCAAAACTGACGGTCACTTCCTCGAGATACAGCGCAACCCCATGCGCGAAGTCGGGGCCGGACACGTCGACCAGGCGGCCGTACGCGGCCTGGCGGCCACCCGATTCGGTCTGCCGGCCCACGCCCGCCTGGCGCTCCCGGTAGGCGGCCAGCCGCCGGGCACCGGCTTCCATCAGGTCCGGGGTCATGCGCCCTCTCCCGGCCGGCTGGAGCGCGTGCTCACGAGTTTCTTCCACAAGCCCACCAGTCCCTGGGGCAGGAACAGGGTCACGGCGATGAACAACAGCCCAAGGAAGTACAGCCAGTACTCCGGGAAGGCGACGGTGAACCAGCTCTTTGCGCCATTGACGAAGAAGGCTCCCACAATCGGGCCGACCAGGGTGGCGCGGCCACCCACGGCCGCCCAGATCGCCATCTCGATGCTGGCCGCTGGCGACATCTCGCTGGGATTGATGATGCCAACCTGGGGCACGTACAGCGCGCCGGCCACTGCACACATCACGGCCGAGACCGTCCAGATGCTGAGCTTGTAGGCCACCGGGTCGTAACCCGTGAACATGACCCGGCTCTCGGCGTCGCGGATGGCCTGCAGCACCCGGCCGTATCGACTGTGCACGAGCACACGGGCCAGCAGGAAGAAGAACACGAGGACCAAGCCGCTGAGCACGCACAGGGTCACTCGCATCCCGGGTGTCGAGATCGGCATGCCGAGAATGCGCTTGAAGTCGGTGAAGCCGTTATTGCCGCCGAAGCCCGTCTCGTTGCGGAAAAACAGCAGCATCGCGGCGTAGGTCAGCGCCTGCGTGATGATGGAGAAGTACACGCCCTTGATGCGGGAGCGGAAAGCGAACCAGCCGAAGATGAACGCCAACACACCAGGAACGAGCACGACCAGCAGGGCCTGCGCGAAGAAGCTGTCGCTGACGATCCAATGCCAGGGGAACTCCTTCCAATTCAGGAACACCATGAAGTCCGGCATGTCGGCCTTGTACTGTCCATCGCGCCCGATCTGCCGCATCAGGTACATGCCCATCGCATAGCCACCAAGCGCGAAGAACAAGCCGTGACCCAGCGACAGGATCCCGGTGTAGCCCCAGATCAGGTCGATGGCCAGGGCGCAGATCGCATAGCAAAGGATCTTGCCCAGCAGCCCGACATAGAACTCACCCAGATGCAGCGCATGCCCCTCAGGCACCACCAGCGCCAGCGAAGGCACGCCAACGGCGAGCAGCAGCACACACACCAACACAGCGGTCCAGCCCCGGGGGCCCAGTGCAGTGGACATCTCAGTACCTCCCGGCCGTTCCGAAGAGACTGAGCGCTCCCTCGCGGGGTTCTGAGCGCAGCGAGGTCGGGGGTCGTCTCATCTCAAGTCTCCGCACTGCGACCCTTCAGGGCGAACAGGCCCTGCGGACGCTTCTGGATGAACACGACGATGAACACCAGCACCATGATCTTGGCCAGCACCGCGCCCTGCCAGCCCTCGAGCAGCTTGTTCAGCACGCCCAGGCCAAGCCCAGCGTAGACGGTGCCGGCCAGTTGGCCGACACCCCCGAGCACGACGACCATGAAGGAATCGACGATGTACGCCTGGCCCAGATCGGGCCCGACGTTGCCGACCTGGCTGAGCGCGCAGCCGGCCAGGCCGGCGATACCAGCACCGAGCGCGAAGGCCCAGGTGTCCACGCGCGCCGTGTGCACGCCCACGCAGGCCGCCATGCGCCGGTTCTGCGTGACGCCGCGCACGAACAGGCCGAGGCGGGTGCGCCCGATGAGCAGAGCCATCCCCGCCAGCACGGCCAGCGCGAAGACGATGATCGCCATTCGGTTCCACGGCAGCGTCAGGTTCGGCAGCACCTGCAGGCCGCCCGAGAGCCAGGACGGGTTCTCCACCGCGACGTTCTGAGCGCCAAAGATGGAGCGTACGGTCTGCATCAGCATCAGGCTGATACCCCAGGTGGCCAGCAAGGTCTCGAGCGGACGCCCGTACAGCCAACGGATCACGCTGCGCTCGAGAGCGGCACCGACGAGCGCGGCCACGGCAAACGCCACCGGTATGGCCGCCAGCACGTAGTAGTCGAAGAGACCGGGCAGGAACTGCCGAAACAAGTTCTGCACCAAGTAGGTCGCATAGGCGCCGATCATGATCAACTCGCCGTGCGCCATATTGATCACGCCCATCAGCCCGTAGGTGATGGCCAGCCCCAGGGCGGCCAGCATCAGGATCGAACCCAGGCTCACACCGGTGAACAGCACGCCCAGCCGTTCGCCCCAGGCGAGACGGCCCTGGATGGCCTGCAGCGAAGCCTGCAATGCCGTCTTGACCTCGGCGTCGGACTCCGCGGCCAGCGCCTGCAAGAGCAGCGATCGAGTCACCGGGTCCGGGTTCTTCGCCAGTCGCCGCGCGGCGGCCAGTCGCAAGCCGCGATCGGGCGCGGAAATCTGCGCCGAGGCGACGAGCATCTGCAACTGCGTCTTCAGCAGGGCATCCTGCTCGGCAGCCAGTGCCCTTTCGAGCAGGCCCAGCCGGCCTGCGTCGACCTTGTCCTTCAGACCGGCGATGGCCTGCGCGCGTACCGTTGTGTCGGCAGCGAACAGCCGCAATGCCGACAGCGCGGCCTCGATCTCGCCACGCATGCGATTGTTGTTGACCACCTCTTCGGCCCCGTCGGGCAGGGTGGCGGGGGCGCCGCTCCCTGCGACGACGGAGCCGCCACCGCGCACCACGTAGGCCCTGCCGCCCGCGACCCGGACCTCGTCGGCCAGCAGGGCCTCGAGGTAGGCCGCGAGCGCAGCGTCGCCCGCACCCACGACCTCGTTCAGGGCCGCGATGCGGTCGTCGCTGTCGCCATCGGCGATCTTGAACGCCTGCTCCGGCGTCAGCGCCCAGGACCAGGAGCACAGGCCCAAGAGCAGGCCTGCGAGCCAGACCCGCGCATGGTGCATCGGCATCGAGATCACTCCGTCACTTCTTGGCGACGACGGGCTCGTTCTTCTTGCCCTTGTTCTCGGGGATGAAGTCGCTCCAGGGGTCGGCGACGACCGGGCCCTTGGTCTTCCACACCACCTTGAACTGGCCGTCGGCCTGCACCTCGCCGATGAACACGCTCTTGTGCAGGTGATGGTTCTTCTCGTCCATCTTCGAGGTGATGCCGCTGGGCGCCTTGAAGGTCTGGCCCGCCATGGCCGCGATCACCTTGTCGGTGTCGGTGCTCTTGGCCTTCTCGACCGCCTGCTTCCACATGTAGATGCCAAGGTAGGTGGCTTCCATCGGGTCGTTGGTCAACGGCTTGTCCTTGTGGCCCGCGATGTTCTTGGCCTTGGCGTAGTCCGCCCACTTCTTGGTGAACTCGTCGTTGGCCGGCGCCTTGATCGACATGAAGTAGTTCCAGGCGGCCAGGTGACCTACCAGCGGCTTGGTGTCGACGCCGCGGAGCTCCTCCTCACCGACCGAGAAGGCCACGACCGGCACGTCAGTGGCCTTCAGACCCTGGTTGCCGAGTTCCTTGTAGAAGGGCACGTTGGAGTCGCCGTTGATGGTGGAGACAACCGCCGTCTTCTTGCCCTCGCTGGCGAACTTCTTGATCTTGGCAATGATGCTC
>CAIRBF010000360.1 GCA_903876715.1 uncultured beta proteobacterium | reverse complement strand
GCCGCACCTGGCCTACACCGTGGGCACGGAGTTGGGCGCGTTCGACCACTCGCTGGCGCTGCGGGTGGCGGCCACCGTGCCGCTGTGGCAGGGCGCGCAGGTCGTCGCCAACGTGCAGCAGCGGGTGAGCGTGTCTGACCAGGCCCAGCCGGGCGGTGCGTTCGCCTCGCTGCGGCAGCCGCAGGGGCTGCAGGCGCTGGCGCTGCACCAGACGCTGTGGCTCGGTAAACGTCCGCAAACGACCGCCCCCGCGGCCGCGATCAGACGTCGATGATGTGTCGCAGCAGGGAGAAGGACACCCGCCAGACCTTGCCATCGTCGGTATGGATGGTGGCGGTCTGGCGGTTGACGCGGGCTATGGTGCCCACCTGGGCTTGGCCGCTGCGGTCTTCGAAGCTGACGCGCTCGCCGCCTCGGAAGTTGTCACGCCGGGTCTTGGCTGCGGGCTGCGGCGGCGGCGCCGGCGGCGCCGGTGGCGCGGCGGGCGGGCTCGCCTGGTCGATGGCAGGCTCCACCGCCGCGTAGGGCAGGTTCCACTGCCGATGGGCACCTTCTTCAAGGACCTTCACATGGTCCTTGGCCAGGGCCACCACCTGGGCCGGGCGCATCTGCATCTGGGGGTCGCGCCAGTCCAGGAACTGCACCCGCTGCCCCAGGTGCAGGCGCAGCCGGACCGCCGCGATGCGGGCCGGGTCGCTCATCTGCCGGTCGATCAGCGTGGACATCGCGAACAACTCCAGCAGCGTGGCCTGCTGCAGCGCCTGCACCACCTTCGGGTCGGCCGCGTTCATGCCGCGGTGGCCTTCCAGTGCATCGGCAGCAACTCATGCAGCCGGTCCATGCGGTGGCCGTCGATGCGCTCGAGCACATCCTTCAGGTAGGCCCACGGCTCCACGCCGTTCAGCCGCGCCGTCTCGATCAGGCTGAAGGCCACCGCCGCGGCCCTGCCCCCGCGCTCGGAGCCGGCGAACAGCCAGTTCTTGCGCGACACAGCCACCAATCTCATTGCACGCTCGGCCACGTTGTTGTCCACCTCCACCGCCCCGTCTGCGACGAAGGTGTTCAGCGCCGCCCAGTTGCTCAGCGTGTAGGCGAAGGCCTGCCCCAGGGGGGACTTCGGCAGCAGCCCGCCGGCGTGGCCCTGCAGCCACTGGTGGTAGTCCCGCAGCAGCGGGGCGCTGCGGGCCTTGCGCTGCTGCGCGCGCTCGTCCGGGGGCTTGCCCCGGATCTCGGACTCGATCTTGTAGACCTGCGTGATGAAGCGCATGGCCTCGTGCGCGAGCCCCGGCGGCGCGCCCTGCGGGGCGGCCTTGACGATCTCGAAGAACTTGCGCCGCGCGTGCGCCCAGCACGCCGCGTGCGTGATGCCCTCCCGGAAGCCCTGGTGGTAGCCCGAGAAGTCGTCGGCCTGCAGCGTGCCGCGCCAGCCCTGCAACACACGTCGCGGGTGCTCGCCGCTTCGGGTGAGCGTGAAGTCGTACAGCGCCGCCGGCGCGATGCGCTGCCACCGGCCTTGGGCGTCCTGACGCCAGCCGCCGGCCAGGTAGGTCCACAGGCGCGCGGTAATCGTGCGTCCGCGCCGCGGCTGACCCTTCACCCGGGGCTTCTGCAGCGCCAGCGTCGTGTCGTCGCTGAAGATCACCGGGGCGCTGCGCACGTGGTCGGCCAGCGCCGCCGCCAGCGGCTCGAGCTTGTGCGCGCTGGCCAGCACCCAGTCGCACAGCGTCTGCCGCGACAGCCGCAGACCGTGGCGGGCGAAGATGCGCTCCTGCCGCGCCAGCGGGGTGTGGTCGGCGTACTTGGCCACCATCACCTGCGCCAGCAGCCCCGCGCCGGCGTTGCCCTTGGCGATCGGCGAGGCCGCGGCCTGCGCTGTGCGCACCGTGCTCGTGCCGTCGGCGCCCTCGCAGCGGTAGGTCGCGCGCACGCTCTCGACGATCTCCAGCCGGGCCGGCGTGTACTCGAGCATGCGGCTGGTCTGCTCGCCGATGCGCACGCAGCGCTCGAAGACCGCCTTGTCCTGCTCGCTGAGGTCGTGCTCCACGCGCCGCACCGGCAGGTCCGCGTCGATGGCCGGGCGACCGCGGCGACGGCGCTTGTGGGTGGCCACCTCCTCGTGCGTGTCCTCCACGGGCGGCACGGGCAGCTGTACCGTCTCGGTCCACAGCGTGGCCTGGCCTTCGTGCGGCAACACCTCCGAGCGCGGGCCGAACATGCGCCGGCGCAACTCGGCCAACTGGGCGGCGAAGCGCTCGTGCTGCTGCTGGGCCTGCGCGCGCAACTGCGTGAGTGCCGTCGACAACTCCATCACCATGTCCTTCAGCGGCTCCACCGCGTCGGGCAGGCTGTGGCGGTCGAGGGCGGCAGCGTGCATGGACAGCATGTTCACCCGCCCGCGCGCGCCGCACCAGTGGGTGTTGTGCCGATTGCAAGAGCGCGTGCTTCACGTTCTCATCGCACCCTGCTGACCTCGACCGCAGCCAGGCGCCGCGCACGGCTGAGGTCGATGCCCTCCAGCCATGCGACGAGCTCGCTCATCGCGATGCCACCCCCGCCCAGCCGGGCCGGATCGCCGAAGCGGCCGCGCTCCAGGCGCTTGTACAGCACCCAGAAGCCGTGGCGGTCCCACACCAGCAGCTTGGCCTTGTCGCGGCGGCGACCGATGAAGACGAACACGTGCCCCGACAGCGGGTCCTGCCCCATGCAGGCGCAGACGATCTGCGACAGCGCGTCGATGGACTTGCGCATGTCCACCGCCTGGTTGAAGACATAGGCCCGGATCGCCGAGGACAGGATCATGGCAGCGTCCTCACCAGGCGCTGCAACAACTCTGCGGCGGCGGCACCGGCCAGCCGGATCACCAGGCCCTGGGGCGTATGAATCTCGGCCTCGGCGGCGTCACCGGGCCGGGTGGCCGCGCAAGCAAGGGCGTCGATCGGCACGAAGCGAGCATCACCCTGCGGCGGCGCCTTGGGGGTGACCGCAGGCGACCGGGAAGCTTGGCGCTGGCGGCGCGAGGCACAGCGCCCCTCGGGCCTGAGGCGGTGGCGGTAGGTCGACAGCGCCAGGTCATTGGCCTGGCAGTACTTCGAGACGCTCAGCCCCTGCTCGATGCGCCGCTGTTCGTGCGCCTGCCAGAACGCATCGTCGCGCAGGTAGGCCATCTTGCCGCTGCGCCAGTCGAGCCGGCCCGCCCAGCGCTGCCCGTCCTGCGAGACACCCTTGTCGATCGACTCCGTATCCATCCGTCGGCTCCTCGATGTGTGAGGGCATGACGATCGTGCATCGCAGACGGGGCGGCAAGGACGAGGGTTCGCGGACGTTTACGTGGCTCGGGCAGCACGCGGTGGTGGGCGGCGCGGTGGGGGTGTTCGAGTACGACGCACAGGGCATGAAGGGCGAGGCCCTGCTGTTCGTGCCGGGGCGGGACGACGTGGTCCGCCTTCGCGGCCGCCAGCTCGAGCGGCGGCCCGGCATGCCCGTGGGTGGGCAACTGCAACAGTGGGCCAGCTACCGCTGGGTGCCGAAGTTCGACGGCTGGGCGCGCGGCACGTGGGTAGAGGCCGGTTGGCAGCGCTATGCCGACAAGAGCACCGGCCCGATGCTGACGCTGAGCCGCTGGTGGGGCGATTTCGGCGCGCACCTCACGTACCGCCAGGGCGGCGTGCGGCGGTTTGCGGGCCTGGAGCTTTCTCTGCCCCTGACCCCGCGCGCCGCGCCGCGCGTGGGGCCGGTGCAGTTGCTGGGCGCCTCGCAGTGGCGCACGGGGCTGCGCACCCGCATCACCGACGCGCAATCGGAAGGCGCCAACTGGGTGGAGCCTGACCTGGTGCGCGACTTCGCCCCCGCCTGGGACATCGAGCGCCACAGCCTGGACAGCGGCCGCCACGGCCCGGGCTACGTCGCCCAGCATCTGCCCCGCCTGCGCGAGGCCTGGCTGGCGCTGCGGCCAGACACGCCCTGGCAAGCCGCGCCGGCCGCTGGCAACCGCTCGGCCCCGTGAACCCGATGTCGACACCCACCGCCGTGAACCTTGCGCTTGGGCCGCGGCGTGGCGGACACGGCGCACCCTGATTCGGCCCGTTGACCCGCCAGGCCTGGGCCCGCGGGTGGGTATGGCGCCGCCGCCGGGCGCTTGCGGCGGGTTGATTCCACTTCCTCTTCATGGGGCGGTTACTGCGGGAGCGGTTGCCGCCCGCGGTAGCTTGTGCGCAGGCATCTTTCACGCGTAGGACGACCCAAGTTCGATAGTTCGGCCACGCAAATGGTTGATTCAGCACGAATCAACCCCAAAGCGTTTTCACTACAACGCGGCGGTCAAGGCGGGGGGCTGCGAGCTCCTGTGGCTTGGGGGTAGCCATGCCGATGGCGGCGTCGGGGTCCTTAATGCTCGTCGGCTTGCTTGGCAACGCCGTGAATCACGTGGCCGCCCGGGGTTGCAGCACTCTGTTGTGGCGGCAGGACAGGGGGCAGTCAGCCTGCGCCGCGGCCTTCTTGCAGGCGGTGCGGGCGGGTGGGCCGAGCCCGATTGCGATGGAGGAGTTGGTGGAGGTGGGGAAGGTGGTGCTGGGGTTGGGGGACGGGTTGGGGTGAGCGGAAGGGCAATGCGCGAACCCACGGATGGGCAGGCCCTTCGACTCTTGACGCATCTTGGGGTAGCCCCATGGGGTTCCCCTTTCGGGGGATGCGCGACGCGGGTGCGGTGCCTAGAGTGGGCGTATGCCCGCTCACGACAACGCCTACAAGAACCTCTTCAGCCACCCCCAGGTGGTAGCCGATCTGCTGACCGGCTTCGTCGCCGAGGACTGGGTCCGCGCCGTCGACCTGGGCACGCTGGACAAGTGCAACGGCAGCTACGTCAGCGACGACTTGCGGGACCGCCAGGACGACATCGTCTGGCGGGTGCGCCGCGGGGATGAGTTGGCCTACGTCTACCTGCTGCTCGAGTTCCAGAGCAGCGCCGACACCTGGATGGCGCTGCGGGTGATGGTCTACGTGGGGCTGCTGTACCAGGACTTGATCAAGACGGGCGAGGCCGCCGCGCCCGGGCGACTGCCGGCGGTGTTCCCGATCGTCATCTCCAACGGTGAGGCCGCGTGGTCTGCCCGGCGGGATGTGGCAGAGCTGGTGGAGCCGCTGCCGGGCGG
>CAIRBF010000359.1 GCA_903876715.1 uncultured beta proteobacterium | reverse complement strand
CCCAGTTGCGGTTGTCGGTGGAGGCCACGGTGCCGGTGCGCAGCACGCGCTTGAGCTCCCAGCCCTGGAGCTGCGTCACCTGCGCCACCGCCTGCTCCAGCGCCACCTGCACCTCGGCCAGCGCCGGGATCGGCACCCACAGCGGCAGCTCCTCGTCGAGCACGTGGTCCTCGCGCACGTAGCCGTGGGCGAGCACGTAGTCGCCGAGCTGCTGCGTGTTGCGCAGCCCGGCGCAGTGGCCAAGCATGATCCAGGCGTGCGGGCGCAGCACCGCCACGTGGTCGGTGATGGTCTTGGCGTTGGCCGGGCCGACGCCGATGTTGACCAGGGTCACGCCGGCGCCGTCGGGCCGCACCAGGTGGTAGGCCGGCATCTGCGGCAGGCGCGGGGGCGCGCTGCCTTCCACCGCGGGCCGGGCCTGGCCGGCCGGCACGCGCCGCGTCACCACGTTGCCGGGCTCGACGAAGGCGGTGTAGGGGCTGTCCGCGTCGCCCATCAGGGCGCGCCCCCGGGCCACGAACTCGTCGACGTAGAACTGGTAGTTCGTGAACAGCACGAAGTGCTGGAAGTGCTCGGGCGCGGTGCCGGTGTAGTGGCGCAGGCGGTGCAGCGAGTAGTCGATGCGCGGCGCGGTGAACAGCGCCAGCGGCTGCGGCTCGCCCGGCGGCGGCGCGTGCGTGCCGTTGGCGATGCCGTCGTCCATGGCGGCCAGGTCCGGCAGGTCGAAGCACTCGCGCAGGCGCTGGCGCCGCGCAGTGTCCAGGCTGCCCTCCAGGTGCTCGCCCTCGGCGAGCGCGAAGTGCAGCGGGATCGGCAGCGCGCTCGTGCCCACCTCGAGCGGCGCACCGTGGTGGCGCAGCAGCAGCGCGAACTGCTCGCGCAGGTAGGCTGCGTACAGCGCCGGGCGCGTGAGCGTCGTCTCGTAGGTGCCGGGCTCGGCCACCGCCCCGTAGGCCAGGCGCGAATCCCCCCGCGCCGGGCCGGTGACGCGCACGCGCACGAAGGGGTAGGCCGCGCGCACGCGGCCGCCCGGCTCCTGCCCGGCGACGAAGCGACGCAGGTGCTCCTGCAGGTGGGCGAGGCCGGCGTCGTGGATGGCGCGCACGCGCGCGAGCGCGGCGTCGGCGTCGTCGAAGCGCGCCGGGGCGAAGAAGGGGGCCTGGGTCAGCATCGGCAGATTGTGGGGCGTTGCGATGGCGCAGGTGTGTCACGACGCCATCGGCCGTCCCGGCCAGCGCCACACACTCACCAGGCTGGACAGAGAAGCTGACGTCCGTCAGCGCGCGCCGTGTACTGCCGCCGGCATGGAAGGTCGTGCGGGCCTGCCGCACCTGCACGGCGGCCGTCGTTGCGAATGCCCTCCGGACACCGCAGGCGGCGACGATGACAGCGTCGTGACCGCCCGAGCGCCGCGTCCGAAGACTTTCGGCCAGGCCGGGACAAGGATCAGGTCAGCCGCAGCACCCCCGGCATAGTGCAGGTGCAGACCGGAATGCGCAGAGCGGCAATCATCACGACGCGGGCCGTCCGTCAGCGGGGCTGTTCCTATACTCTTCGCCCATGCGCCTGCAACCCACTGAACAGGAAGCGATACGCAGCGCGTGCCGGGACACCCTGCCCGCAGGCTCGCGCGTGCGGCTGTTCGGCTCACGGCTCGACGACACGCGTCGCGGCGGGGACATCGATCTGTTGATCGAGTTTCCCCAGCCCCTGCCCGCCGAGGAACTGGTGGCGCGGCGCACCCGCTTCGCTGCGCGCTTGTACCGGGTGCTCGGCGAGCAACGCATCGACATCGTCATGACCGTCAGCGCCGGGGCGGACCCGAGTTCTCCCGACCTGCGTCCCGTGGTCGCCGCGGCGCTGCAGCACGGCATCGAACTGGCGCGCGCCTGAGGGCGCGCGGCAAGACCATGGACCGTCTGGAGATTGCGCTCTGGGAGACCGACCGGCACGCCGCCGCGCTCGGTGAGGCACTCGCCGACTGGGATGCGGCGCCACCGGAAGGTCTTCTGCAGGTCGAGAGCAACCCAGCACTGCGCCGGCTGACGGACCAGTTGCTCTTCCGCTTCCTGAAGCTTCAGGATGCGCTGGGCGAGCGCCTGGTGCCTGCGACGCTGGCCGCCTTGCTGGAGCCGGATGCCGACCGCCCCATGCTCGACAAGCTGAATCGCCTCGACCGGCTCGGTTACGTTCGGCTCGACGATTGGCTCCAGTGGCGTGATCTGCGCAATCGGCTGTCGCACGAATATCCTGAGCAGACAGAGGTGCGCTGGGCCACGCTGAAGGCCGCCGTGCGGGCCTCGAAGGACTTGTTGTCCACGTATGCGCGATGGCGCGACCTGCTGGCCCGCAAGCTCTGAATCAGGAATCCGGCAAGCGACAGCACGCACGTCACCCCGCCGCAATGCTTTGACGCCAGGGCCGCTTACGCCGACCCAGACGCCGCCCCCACCGCCCCGACGAAGTTCCTCCCCCGCACGCTGCCCAGTGCCACCTGCACGCGCTGCGCGGCGTCGGTGATGCCCAGGCGCGCGGGGTCGAGTTCCACGCCCAGGCGCTGCAGCCACGCGCGCAGCATCAGCGCGCCGCGCGTGGCCTGCGCCGACACCGAGGCTGCGTTGTCCAGCGTGGCGGCATCGGGCGTGAAGACCTGCGCCAGCAGCGCGTCCACGCGCGCGTCATGGCCCACGGCCAGCTCCCATGCGGTAGGCAGCCACAGCGCCACGGCCAAGCCGTGCGGCAGGCCCTGCTCCAAGGTGACGGCATAGGACAGCGCGTGCGCAAGCGCCGTGCGCGTCTGCGAGAAGGCCAGCCCGGCCTCGAGCGCCGCCTGCGCCAGCTCGGTACGCAGCCCGAGGTCGTCGGGCGACTGCAGGGCCGCCGGCAGCGTGCGCAGCACGCGCCGCGCGGCCGTGAGCGCCAGCGCGTCGCTCACCGGGTTGGCATGGCGGTTCCACACCGACTCCAGCGCGTGCGACAGCGCGTCCAGCGCCGTGTCGCGGGTCACGGCCAGCGGGCAGCTCAGCGTCAGCACCGGGTCGACGTAGGCCCGCTCGGCCCAGCCGAAGGGCTCGTCGAAGGAACGCTTGACCGGGGGCTCGGCCCCGGTGTCCCACACCGTGGCCCAGCGCGTCACTTCGCTGCCGGTGCCGGCGGTGGTGGGCACCATCCACAGCGGGGCCAGCGCCAGCGCAGGCCAGTCGGCCTGGCCGCGAAGCGCGCGCTCGACGCCGTCGAAGCCACCCTCCAGCGGCCGGCAGCGCAGCACCTTGGCCACGTCCAGCGTCGTGCCGCCACCCAGGGCCAGCAGCACCGCGTCGGGCTCGCGCTCCAGCAGCGGCCACACGCGCGCCGAGAACTCGCGACAGCGCACCAGGCTTGACAGGCCGTCATCGACCTCGATCCACTCCACCAGTCGATCGCCCAGCCGCTCCTGCCAGCGCTCGCGCCAGCCCAGTGCCGTGGCTGGCGTGAAACCCAGCACAAGCACGCGGCGCTCGCCCAGTTCACCGGGCAGGATCTCAGCGCAGCCGGCGCCGAAACGCACGGCCACAGGCATGTGCCAGGCAAAGCCGGACCGATGCCCGTGACCAGTCCCGAGGACGGCACCTGGCGCGGGGCCGCGGTCCGGCGCAGGCGGGGCACCGTGGACGGGCGCGTTCATCACACGAAGCGCGCGCGCAGCCGCGCCGACAGCAGGTCGATCAGGCTGACGCTGACCACCAGGATGATCAGCACCGCGCAGGTCTGCGCGTACTGGAAGCCGCGGATCACCTCGAACAGCACCACGCCGATGCCGCCGGCCCCCACCATGCCCACCACCGAGGCCGAGCGCACGTTGGACTCGAAGCGGTAGAGCGCGAAGGACAGCCACAGCGGCAACACCTGCGGGATCACCCCGTAGGCGATCTCCACCAGCTTGCGCGCGCCGGTGGCGCGGATGCCCTCCACCGGGCGCGGGTCGATGGCCTCGACCGCCTCGGAGAACAGCTTGGCCAGCGTACCCGTGGTGTGCACCGCCAGGGCCAGCACGCCGGCAAACGGGCCCAGGCCCACCGCGACGATGAACAGCATCGCGAACACCATCTCGTTGATGGCGCGGCAGGCGTCCATCAGGCGCCGCACCGGCTGGTGCAGCCAGGCCGGCGCGATGTTGGCCGAGGCGGCAAGCCCCAGCGGCACCGCCGCCACGATGGCCAGCAGCGTGCCCCAGACCGCGATGTGCACGGTGACGATCATCTCGCGCACGTAGATGCGCCAGTCGCCGAAGTCGGGCGGGAAGAACTCGCTCGCGTAGGTGCCGATGTTGCCGCTGTCGCGCAGCAGGTCCAGCGGGCGGATCTCGGCCCCTCTCCAGGCCCAGGCCAACACACCGAGCGCCACTGCCCAGGCCGTGTAGTACAGCCAGCCCGGGCGCTCGGCCGCGGCGCGGTGGCGCAGCAGCTCGAGCGAGGCTCTGCTGGGCAGCGGCACCGCCGCTGCCCCCGGCGCAGTCTGCAGCGCTGCGCTCACTTCTTCAGGGCCGCGAGCTTGGCGTCGATCTCGGCGATGACGCGGGCGCGCTCGGCCGGGCTGAGCTTCTCGTCGGTCTCGGCGCGGCGGCGGTCACGGAAGAACTCGAGCTCGCGGATCGGGATCAGCTGGTCGTTGTTGGAGGGGCGGAAGCCGTCGTAGTCGTAGATCTTGTTCAGGATGGCTTTTTCCGCCGGGTCCTTCGAGGCGTAGTTCAGCACGAAGGTGCGCAGCTTCTCCTTGACGGCAGGGTCCAGGTCCTTGCGCCAGACGAAGGGGTCGCTCGGGATCAGCGGGCTCTTCCAGACGATGCGCAGCTGGTTGAACAGCTCGGGCCGGTTGGCTTCGAGCTTGCCCATGTCCTCGGTGTTGTTGGTGGCCACGTCGACCTGCTTGGCCAGCGTGGCCTGGATGTTGGCGCCGTGGCTCGCGCTGCGGATGGTCTTGAACGCGGTGCGGTGGTCGACCTTGTTCTGCGCGAAGATGTAGAAGGTGGGAACGAGGAAGCCCGACGTCGAGTTCGGGTCGCCGATGCCGAAGTTGATGCTCTTCGAGTTCTTCAGCACGTCGTCCAGCGTCCGGTAGGGCGAGTCCTTGTGCGTGATCAGCAGGGCGTGATAGCCATAGCTGCCGTCCTTGTAGCGGACCTGGGCGAAGATCTCGCCGTTGGCGCGGTCCACCGCCTCCATCGCGGCCTTGTTGCCGTACCAGGCCACCTGGATCTTGTTGAAGCGCATCGCCTCGATCACGCCCGCGTAGTCGGGGGCGTAGAAGGACTTGACCGTCAGCCCGGTCTTCTTCTCCATGTCGCGGAAGAAGGGCTCCCAGCGCTCGCGCTGCACGCTGGCGGCATCGGTGGCGATGATGCCGAAGCTGATCTCCTGCGCCTGCACGCTGGTGGCGAGCGAGGCCAGGCCGAAGGTGGCCGCGGCGAGGGTGTGGCGGACGAAGGTCTTCACGGTGTGCTCCTGGGTGAGAGGGTCGGCGCGGGGCCGGGTGGCGGGTGAGAAAGGGGTTCGGGGGGCTCAGTGATCAGGCCACCAGCGGCAACGCCGCCTGGAGCCCGGTCCGCCCCGTCTGTCGCGGCGCAGCGGTCTCGGCATCGTCCTCGCCGCCGGCGTCGATGAGCTCGTCGGCCGCGGTGCCGTAGAGGTCGCGCAGGAAGGCCGGCGTGAGCGCCGAGGTCGGACCGTCGAAGACGAGCGCGCCGTCGCGCAGCGCGATCACGCGCTCGCAGTAGCGGCGCGCCAGCGCCACGTGGTGCAGGCTGATCATCAGCGTCAGCCCGTGCTCGCGGTTCAGCGCCAGCAGCAGTTCCATCACGCGGCGCGTGGATTCGGGGTCGAGCGAGGCCACGGGCTCGTCGGCCAGCAGGAGCTGCGCGCCCTGCACGAGCGCGCGCGCCACCGCGGCACGCTGCTGCTGCCCGCCCGAGAGCGTGGACGCGCGCTGGAAGGCCTGCGGCGCCAGGCCCACGGCCTGCAGCGCATCGAGCGCGCGGGCGCGCTCTTCCAGGGTGAAACGCCCCGTCAGCGCGCGCCACTGCGGCAGCTCGGCCACCAGGCCGGTGAGCACATTGGTCAGCAACGGCAGTCGCCCGACCAGGTTGAACTGCTGGAAGACGATACCGATGCGGCGGCGCAGGGCGCGCACCTCGGGGCTGAGCGCGCCGCCGCCCTGCAGCGTGTGGCCGAAGGTCAGGATCTCGCCGCCGTCGGTGTCCAGGGTCTCCAGCCCGCACAGGCAGCGCAGCAACGTGGACTTGCCCGAACCCGAGGCGCCGAGCAGCGCCACACGCTCGCCGGGCGAGACGGAGAAGCTGACATCGACCAGCGCGCGCTTCGAGCCACCTCCGGATTGGAAGGTCTTGCGTGCCTGCTGCACGCTGACCGCAGGCGTTGATGCTGCATTCATGCCGACACGGTATTCGGCGCCTGTGACGGCAACGTGACAGGTCCCGTCACGCGCTGCAGGCGCCCACCCGCCGCTGCCGCTGCCGCTGCAGGCCAGGCTTGCACGAGGATCAGCGCAGTCTCGACAGGGTTACTCCAGAGTCACCGTCGCAAGGCGCGCAGCTAGACTTTCAGGGCGGGGCGTCCACGGCCCGCGCCTGCCTGGAGCCCGTGCCGATGTCCTTGCCCTCCGAAGCCCCGCTGACTTTTCGCGCGCCGGCGCGATCCGGCGCGCGCTCACTCGCGGAGCAGCGCCGCCTGACGCTCGTCTTCCCACCGATGACGATGCCAACCTCGCCACCACTGGGTGTGGCCATGCTCAAGGCTTACATCGAGCGCGAGCTGCCGCAATGGCGGGTGACCATCATCGACCTGAACATCTGGCTCTTCCGCTTCCTGCTCGAGGGCATCGAGCGCGGCGAGATCGGGCTGACCGATGCCATGCACCAGCGCATGGGCGCCGACACCGCCACGCTGCTGCACGCGGCGCGTGCCTTCTCGGGCCTGGACGACGAGGCGTTCTACCAGCACCCCGACGTCTACGACCTGCACGGCCGCACCTTCCTGAACTTCACCGAGGTCTTCCGCGAGATGCTGACCGAGGAGTGCGCGCAGTGGGAGCGCGGCGGCGAGCCGTCCCATCTGCTCAACGCGCTGGTCGGGCGCATCCTCGAGTCGCAGCCGCAGGCGCTGGGCGTGTCGATGATCTTCTCCGAACAGCTGCCCATCGGCGCCATGCTCGGGCGTTGGATGCGCGAGCAGGCGGGCATCCAGGTCTTCTTCGGCGGCAGTTGCTTCACCGAGGGCGTAGAGCACTTCATGAAGTGGTACCCGAAGGCGGCCGACGTCATCGTCTCGGGCGACGGCGAGCTGCCGCTGAAGGCGCTGCTGCAGTCCGCCGGGGATCCGCGCGGCATCCCGGGCACCTGCTACCGCGAGGGCGAGGACCTGGTGCGCCTGCCCGCCAGCTACCAGAAGGACATCGACGCCTTCGGCGCGCCGGACTTCTCCACCATCGACTTCAGCCGCTACTACTCGCCGCGGCCGGTGGCCGCGCTGCTGTTGTCGCGCGGCTGCTACTGGCGCAAGTGCACGTTCTGCGTGCACTACTTCTCCGCCGGCGACACCTACCGCCTGCATTCGCTGGACAACGTGATCGAGATGCTGAAGCGAATGGTGGACCAGGGCGTGCGGCACTTCTCCTTCGTCGACGAGATGATCGCGCCCGGGCACTTCGTTCGCCTGGCGCAGGCCATCCGAGCCGCCAAGCTGGACATCTCGTACTACGCGCTGTCCAAGCCGAACAAGACCTTCACGCCCGAGATCCTGCAGGAGATGGCGGCCTCGGGCTGCAAGTACATCCTGTGGGGCCTGGAGAGCGGCAACCAGCGCATCCTCGACCTGATGGGCAAGGGCACCCAGGTCGACGAGGTGGCGCAGGTGCTGCACGACGCGCGCGCGGCCGGCATCCACAACCACGTCTACGTGATCTGCGGCTTCCCGACCGAGACGCCCGAGGAGTTCACCGACACGCTGGACTTCCTGTGGACGAACCGCAACGCGATCTCGGCCATCCACCGCAGCGTGTTCTCGCTCGAGCAGGGCTCGCCGATCTCCAAGAATCTGGCGAAGTTCTCGATCGACGAGGTCTGGCTGCGCCAGGACGGCCCGCTGGGCGGCCGCATGGGCT
>CAIRBF010000358.1 GCA_903876715.1 uncultured beta proteobacterium | reverse complement strand
CGCGTCTTCAACGAAGCCAGGTCCGAGCCCGAGCCGGGCTCGCTGTAACCCTGGCTCCACCAGACCTCGCCGCTGGCGATGCCGGGCAGGAAGCACTGCTGCTGCTCGCGGCTGCCAAAGGCCATGATCACCGGGGCCACCATCACCGGGCCGAAGGGGATGACGCGCGGGGCGCCCGCCAGTGCGCACTCCTCCTCGAACAGGTGGCGCTGGATCGCGTTCCAGCCCGGGCCGCCGAATTCCTTCGGCCAGCCCCAGCCGAGCCAGCCCTGGCGGCCGAGGATGCGGGCCCAGCGCTGGTGATCCTCGCGCGTCAGATGCAGCGCCTGATGCACCTTGTGGCTGATGTCCCCAGGCAGGTGGGCGGTGACCCATTGCCGTACGTGGGCGCGAAACTCGAGTTCTTCGGCGGTGAAGTTCAGGTCCATCTTGGCTCGCCTCCTCCCTGGGCGTCGTCGGCCCCGCACCGGTGCGCGGCCTGCAGCATAGGGCCGGTTTTTAGCACGACCGTTCGCACGCAGCGTTGGTGCGCCGGCTCGCCAGCGGGACGTTCCGCACGGCGGCACCGGGATCTGCCACCCGATCGCGCGTCAGCGCGGTGCGCGCAGCGTCAACAGCGCCCCTTCGCGTCGCCAGTCGAAGCGTCCCAGGAAAGTGTTGCCCAGCAGCGCCTGCGGCAAGGCTGACGGCAGCACCGCGGCGCCGACGCGCTGCGCGCGCAGCGGACCGAGCCGCACGTCGTCGAGTTCGAGCAGGCGCGCCTCGACACGGCCGAGCGCGGTTTGTGCAAGACCCCGCGGCGCATCGCGCCATGCCAGGCCCAGCGCCTCGGCTTGGTCCTGGCCCAGGGTGACCGCGCTCGCGCCGGTATCGAGCAGAAAATCCACCGGCCGGCCATTGACCAGTCCCTGCGCGTGGAAGAGGCCGCCGGGTCCGGCGCGCAGAACGAACTGCGCGGTCGCCGCGCGCGGCGCGTGGGCGGGCGGCCATAGCAGCGCTCCCAGCCCGAGTTGCAGTACCTGGCGCCGCCCTGGGGGGCGCCTTGCCGTCGCACTCAATCGCGGAAATTCGTGTAAGACAGCGGCAGGTCTGTCACGGTCGTCTTCAGGTGGTGGATCGCAGACTGCAGGTCGTCGCGCTTCGAGCCGCTGATGCGCACGACATCGCCCTGGATCTGCCCTTGCACCTTCAGCTTGCTTTGTTTGACGAGGCCCTGGATCTTCTTCGCGTTCTCGCTGTCGATCCCCGTGCGCACAGCCACCGGTTGCCGTACCTTGTCGCCGCCGATCTTCTCTACGCGGGCCGACAAGTCGAGGAAGCGGATGTCTACCCCGCGCTTGGTCAGCTTGGCCAGCAGCACGTCGCGCACCTGGCCGACCTGGAAGTCGGAATCGCCGTAGAGGATGAGCTCGCGTGACGCGCCCTTCTCTGTCAACTCGACGCGGGCGCTCGAGCCCTTGAAATCGAAGCGCGTACCTATCTCCTTGGCGGTCTGGTCGACGGCATTCTTCAGTTCCACCAGGTTCGGTTCGAGGACGACGTCGAAGCTCGGCATGGCAGGGTTTGGCAGGTGGGGGTCGTGGAACGTTGCGCACAAACGACGCGGCGGCTGCCGTGGGGTGACCCAAGGCATAGAAAATTCTGCCATGCCCTTCCCCTGCGCTTCCCCTGAAGACCCGCGTCCCACCGGAGCAGGCGCTGCCCTGATCGTGGAAAGCCGTGTGGGGCTGCGCGAGTTCAACACGTTCGGGCTGCCTGCCGTGGCGCAGCACCTGGTGCGCGTGCGTTCGGCCGCCGACGTGCGGCGCCTGGTCGATGACCGGACCTGGGGCCGGGCATCGAAGTTCATCCTGGGCGGCGGCAGCAACGTCGTCTTCACGCGTGACACCGAGTCGCTTGTGGTCAAGGTCGAGATCATGGGCCGGCGCCTGGTCGAAACCACCGAGACGGCCTGGGTCGTCGAGGCCGGCGCCGGGGAGGACTGGCCCGAGTTCGTGCAATGGACGCTCGAGCCGGGCTGGTCGGGCTTGGAGACCCTGGCGCTGATCCCCGGCACCGTCGGCGCGGCGCCGGTGCAGAACATCGGCGCCTACGGCGTGGAGTTGAAGGACCGCTTTGAGTCGCTCGATGCGGTGGACCTGGTCACCGGGCGCAGCGTCGTGCTCGATGCCGCGGCGTGCCGGTTCGGATACCGCGACAGCGCCTTCAAGCAGCACCTGGCCGGGAGGAGCCTGATCACGCGCGTACGCCTTCGCCTGCCGCGCCCCTGGCAGCCGGTGCTCGGCTACCTCGACCTGGAGCGCAAGGTCGCGGAGACCGGAATCACGACGCCCGATTCCCACACCCTTTTTGACTGGGTCTGCGCCATCCGGCGCGCCAAGCTACCGGACCCGGCCGTGCTGGGCAACGCTGGCAGCTTCTTCAAGAACCCGGTGGTCAGCGCCGAGCAATGTCGCGACATCATCGGCCGCGACCCCGAAGTCGTGCATTACCCACTCCAAGACGGTAGCGTCAAACTCGCAGCCGGTTGGTTGATCGACGCCTGCGGCTGGAAGGGCAAGACGGTCGGGGGCGCCGGCGTGCATGAGCGTCAGGCCCTGGTGCTCGTGAACCGGGGCGATGCCAGCGGCGGCGAGGTCGTCACGCTGGCGCGCGCCATCCAGGAGAGCGTGTACGGCCGCTTTGGCATCCGGCTCGAGCCAGAGCCCGTGGTGCTGTAGTCGTGAGCGCGCGACGCTGGCTGTGGCGCATCCGCAAGACAGGCTGCGTTCTTTGTCCTGCACGACTTCAGTCGATCGCCTTTGCCATCGGCTAGCGGCGGCAGGCGGTGTCCTTGCGCGACCGTTTCCGCCTCCATCGCCTACGTCCGGTGGGCCTCGCGCTGCTGCCAAGCGTGAGGCGTTCGGCCCAGGCCGCAGGACGGGCGGGGGTGCCGATCGTCAAGAATGACCGCGTCCCCGCGGCGGTGCGTGCGCCTCGGGTCGGGTCCGTTGGACAACCCATGACCGGCCGGCCGCGACGGGTGCCGTGGTTGAACAAGGTACGGGACATCTCGGCAGCGGCCTACCTCATTTTCCGAGGTGACGCCCGATCTTGGGTTGGTACGGAGGCCTCCCCGCTTCCTCTGGCCACGGGACCATGCCGCTTTTCGATGCGCCCGTCCAGGGTGCTGAAGCTCACGTAGCCGGCGCCTCCTGCGGTACGAGTGGCTGCGATGGGCGCAGACCGAGCGCGTGCTCATTTCGGGAGACTGGGTTCGACGCTGCCTGGCGAATGCGTCTCGAGGGGCACTGAAGCGCGGGTCTGCGTGCGCGTTGAGCGAAGTTGAGCGAGAGGGCTTGCGCAGCTCAGGAGTTGGGCTATACTGGCGGGCTTGCTGATGAGGACTTACCTGGTGGGTTGGCCGTGCAGGCTGACGTGGCTGGGGTGGTTAGTTGGTGGGGTGTTGAGCGGGGAGCTGAGTGAGCTGCTTGCGAGACGCGGGGTTGAAAGACCTAGTGTTTGACAGGGATTTGTTGATTAAAACATAATCGCTGTTTTCGCTGATCGAAATCAGCGGCGCCGAAAGGCAAGTTCTTTAACAACATACAGCCGATAAGCGTGGGCGTTTGAAGGTGAAAGCCTCAGCTTGAAGAGTAATCTTCGGGCATCAAATGCTCATGGAAAAAGAAGTGAAGTTCACTTCAATTCCGTTTTGAGCGAAATTCAAGATCGAACTGAAGAGTTTGATCCTGGCTCAGATTGAACGCTGGCGGCATGCCTTACACATGCAAGTCGAACGGTAACGCGGGGCAACCTGGCGACGAGTGGCGAACGGGTGAGTAATGCATCGGAACGTGCCCAGTAGTGGG
>CAIRBF010000357.1 GCA_903876715.1 uncultured beta proteobacterium | reverse complement strand
GCGCTGGAGCCCCTACCTCTTCGAGCTCTTCGGCCTCGACCCGGCCGATCCGCCGCCGAGCTTCTCGCGGGGGGACAAGCTTTTCGGTACGGCAAGCTGGCCCCGCCTTCGCCGCGCCATCGACGCCACGCTGGCCAGCGGGGGCGGTTTCGAGGTCGAGGCCGAGTTCGTACGCCCCGATGGCGCCACTGGTTGGGTCATCGTGCGCGGCGAGGCCATCCTGGACGATCAGGGTCGCGCGGTGCAGTTGTTCGGCACCGTCCAGGACATCAGCTGGCGCAAGCAGACCCAGCAGGAGCTTTCCGCCACTCGCGCGATGCTGGATGCGGCGCTCTCGAGCATGAGCGACTCGGTATGGCTGTGTGACGCCAAGGGCCGGTTCGTCGAGGTCAACGAGGCCTTCGTGCGCAGCCACCGTTTCGCCGACAAGGCACGCTGCCTGGAAGCCTTCGCGGCCGACCCGATGCCGCTCGAGCTGAGTTGGCCCGACGGCACGCCCGCGGAAGCCTCACAGTGGCCGGTGCCTCGGGCCTTGAGCGGAGAGGTCGGCTCTAGCGTCGAATACGCCGTGAAGCGCAAGGACAGCGGCGAACATTGGACGATGAGCTACAGCTTCGGCCCGGTGCGCGACCGCGCCGGCCAGTTGATCGGCGCCGTGGTCACCGGGCGTGACATCACGGTGCTCAAGCAGATGCAGGTCTCGCTCGAGACCTCGCGCCGCCAGTTGCAGCAGGTGCTCTCCGACCTGCAGCGCGCCGAGGAGCGCGAGCGCCAGCGCATCGCGCGCGAGCTGCACGACGACCTGCAGCAGCTGCTGGCTGCGATCAGGCTCGACCTGTCCGCCATCGGACGCCAGGCCGATCTCGAGCATACGGCCGTCCCGGCCCTGCTGGTACGCACCGCGGCCATCGCCGACCTCGCGCTCGAGGCGGTGCGCCGTATCGTCAGCGACCTGCGGCCACGCATCCTCGACGACCTGGGGCTCGTGGCGGCCCTGGAATCGCTGAGCGCGGACTTCCAGGCGAACACGAAGATCACGACGTCGATCCAGGTGAGGGGCACGAAGGGCGCGGACACACAGCTGTCGGCGGAGGCCGCGACCTGTCTGTACCGCGTCGCCCAGGAAGCGTTGAACAACGTTCACAAGCACGCCGGCGCCACCGCCGTGAAGCTGTTGCTGGACTTCGAGTCCACACCGGGCACCGTGCTGCTGCTCGACGACGACGGCAAGGGCATCGACCTCGCCGACCTTGGCAAGAGCGGCTCCTTCGGCCTGCAGGGCATGGGCGAGCGTTTGCAGGCGCTGGGCGGCCACCTCAGCGTCGAGCCCGGTCCCGCAGGTGGCACACGTGTGGCCGCCTCGCTGCCGCGCCAGGCCACCTCGAAGGACGCCAAGGCGGGCTGAGACCCATGCCGCGGCCGTGCGCCGCGCGGCACCACGGGAGCGTCAGGGCGCGCCTGCAGCGCCGAGCATCTCGCCCGCGGGACGCCCCCGAAGCCCTGCCAACACCTGCAGGAATGCCGGCGCCAGCGCCACAGGCCGGCGGGTCTGGCGATCGACATACACATGCACGAAGCGGCCCAGCGCGGCGCTGTGGGCCTGCCCGCGGCGGAACAGGCCGATCTCGTAGCGCACGCTGGAGCGGCCTGCATGGACCACCCGCAGGCCGGCTTCGATGGGCTCGGGAAAGGCGATCGGCGCGAAATAGTGACACTGCGTCTCGACCACCAGCCCGATCGTCGACCCGGCGTGGATGTCGAGCACGCCCTGCTCGATCAGGTAGCGGTTGACCGCAGTGTCAAAGTAGCTGTAGTAGACGACGTTGTTGACGTGGCCGTAGATATCGTTGTCGGCCCAGCGGGTCTGCACGGCGACGAAGACGGCAAAAGCCTCGCGGCCTAGCGGCGCGGGGCGAGGCGAGCCGGAAACGGCATCCATGTCGAGGCTCCTTTCGGGGTGTCAGCCGAGCTCGCCAGGGGGCGCCACGGCGGCGCCTTCGATGCGGTGCCGGGCCAGCGCCTGCGCCACGCGCCCGTCGGCCTTGGCGGCCTCGACGAAGGCGGCCAGCGCCCGCGCCGCCTGCGGGCCCCGTGCGCGCGCCACGCCCATGGCCTGGCGGATCACCATGAAGCGGCCCTCGAGCAGGCGGTGCCCGGGGTGGACACACAGGTCGGACTCGAGTTGCTGGCGCACGCCGGCGGCCACTTCGAGGCCCTGCCCCAGGTACAGCGCGAAGCCCTCGGGCGCCGTGGGCGCGCGGTGGATCTCGGCGTGGCGCAACGCGCGCGACAGGTGCAGGTCATAGGCGCTTCCCCGGGCCACGGCCACGCGCACACCCGGAGCGTCGACCTCGTCCTGCGTGCGCATCGGCGAACCGGCGCGCACCGCGTAGCAGCCCTCGATGAGCACATAAGGCGGCGTGAAGGCGACGGTCTCGGCGCGCGCCGGATCGATGGCGAAGAAGCCGACGTCGGCCCGGCCCTCGGCGACGGCGGCCACGGATTCCGCAGCCTTGTCGACGACCACGGCCTGCAGCGGCACGCCGAGCCGGCGCGCGAGTTCGGTCGCCAGATCCACCGAGACGCCGCTGGGCGGCCCGCCGCCGGCGCCGAGCGCCGCGAGCACGGGGTTGCCGACGTTGATCGCCGCGCGCAGGGCCCCGGTGGGTGCGAAGGCCGAGCGCAGCGCGGCAAGGTCGGACGCAAGCTCAGAATTCATGATGAACCGTATTCTGAACCGGGCGTTGGGGGCCGGAGTGCCGCGCCTTCGCCGGCCGAACAGCGGCACCATCGTCGCCCTCACGCTCGCCTCCTCGACGCTGGGCAGTGCGCTCGCCGAGGAAACGCTCTCGCTGAGAAGGCAGGACGGCCGGTCGCTCGAGATCTCCGTCCGGGCCCCGTCCAGCGCGGCCTGCCGTGGCATTGCGCTGGTGTCACCTGGCGCAGGCGGATCCGCCCAGGGCTATCGCTATCTGGCCGAGGCCATGGCCGCGCTCGGCCATCTCACGGTGGTGATCGGTCACCCGGAGAGCGGGCGAGTCGCCCTGCGCGAGCACGCGCGAGGACAGGGCCTGCGCGAGGGTCTGGCGGAGC
Organism: uncultured beta proteobacterium; assembly: GCA_903876715.1. Classification (GTDB taxonomy): domain Bacteria; phylum Pseudomonadota; class Gammaproteobacteria; order Burkholderiales; family Burkholderiaceae_C; genus Rubrivivax. The sequence goes on along the minus strand of CAIRBF010000357.1, from coordinate 3,463 downwards.
TGATCGCCGAGCCCGAAGCCTACAGGGGCCGGTTCATGGACATCGCCGCCGCCCGGCAGTGGGCCTCGTCGCGGTGCAACGCGCCGCAGGCCATCCTCGTGGGGCACTCGATGGGCGCGGCGACCGTGATGATCGAAGCGGGCGCCCGCAACCGTCTGGGCCTGCAGGGTTTCGATGCCTTCGACGCCTACATCGCGCTGTCGCCGCAGGGCAGCGGGTCGATCTTTCCGGCAGACGCCTGGTCCGACGTGCGCAAGCCGACCCTGCTGCTCACGGGCACCCGCGACAGCGAGCTCGGAGGGCGCTCCTGGGAGACCCGCACCGAGCCCTTCGCCAGCCTGCCACCGGGCTGCAAGTGGCTGGGCGTGATCGACGGCGCCACCCACATGCACTTCGCAGGAAACGGGCTGGCGCAGCGCAGCGAGGCCCTCACGATACGGACCATCGGCGCCTTCCTCGAGGCACGCAAGCGCGGCGATTGCGCGCCGCCGCCGCGCGCCCGCGGCATCGAGGTCTCTGCGAAGTAGACGCCGCGGCGAGGCTCCGCGCCGAAGCTCACCTTGGGGCAAGCCGAAGCTTCTTTTTCCATCATGCACTTGTGATGGATTCGGGGTTCGGGATCGCGGCCTCGGCCTGCCGGGCGCGTGCGCCGAATTCGATGGGGCGAACGATGGCTGCGGCCTGCGGCGGCCGCAGCACGCCGCCCGAGGGTCAGAGCCCGCGCTGGGTGCCCATGGCCTGGTCGTCGCTGCACGTGGGAAGATGCCGTCTGGCTGCGGCCTGCCCCTGCCTCTCACATCGATGTCAGACGACTCTCAAATCGCCGTGCCGCCGTCCTTCGTGGCGGTTTTCGTCCCCGAAGGACGAACCAAGCCGACGGAGACCCGGGAGGTGATCGCCCAGCGCTACGAACTGTGCGAGGACCTCGCGCAGATGCTGGTCGAGCACGCGCAGACCCGTCAATGGGAACTCGGCACAGCGCAGGACGACGTGCTGCAGCGCATCGGCGCGGGGCTCGAGAGCTCCGAGGTGTTCAGCGCTGCTGAGAGGGTCTGGGTGACGACGCGGCTGGCGGAATTGATGGGGTGGTACCGAGCGGAGCCTCGCCGTTGACGCCTGTGGATGGTCTGAGGACCATCCGACCCATGATCAACGACCCGACGGGCTTTGCGGTGCCCGAAGGACAGCTCAGCGAGGTTGACCTGCCAGCGTCTGCCCTCAGTGTGACAACACCCGCGAACATCGGCGCGAGTTCATCCGACGCGAAGTGACCTCGCTCAGGCTGGCTCGTGCAGCGCCTGGGGCGGGCGCACGCAATCAACGACCAGGCCCTCGGGCAGGAGGGCCTGCAAGGCCAGCCAAGCCCGGTCGGCCGTCACCACCCGCGCCGGCAGGTGCGCCTGCCCCAGCGCCAGGCACAGGCGGTCGGTCAGCGACAGGCCGAGCGACCGGGTCAGCGGCCACAGGGCTGCGGCCCGTTCGGCCTGCTCGGCGTCCACCGGCACGATGACCAGGCCCAGGGCCTCGAGCTCGGCGCGCAGGCCTGCGGTCGCCACCCCGCGCTGCGCGACTTTCTGGAACCACTCGGACCAGTTGGCGGCGCTGATCAACGCGCCCGCGATCAGCGGACCGACAGCCTCGCCCCCGGGCTCGCCGAAGGCATAAGCCAGCAGCGCGGACGCATCCAGGACGACGGTGGATGCGTCGGCGGGGGTCACGGCCATGACGGCACCTGCATCTTCACGACCGCTCGGCGCGGCGTTCGGCGATCAGCTCGTCCACCACCGAGCCGGCGCCGCCGTCGGCCGGCGGCATCCTCGCCCCGGCAAACCGGGCGGAAAAGCGCGCCAGCAGGTGGGCCCGGGTTTCCAGCACCAGGCGGCCGTCCTCCACCCGCGCAACCAGGGTGTCACCCGGCTCGATGCCCAGGCTCTGGCGGACGGCCGCAGGGATGACGATACGGCCCTGGGGGCCCACCTGCAGAGGCGTGGCAGCGGATTCAGTGTTCATCTGGCAGCTCCAGCGATAGTGGCACAGTCTCACTTCATGCCACTGCCGTAAATTCTGCCAGATCTGAGCCTTCGGCGACTTGACGCCGCCCAGGCGTGCGCTCACGCCGTCAGGAAGCGCTCCACCACCGCGAACTGCTCGGGCGTGTTCAGCGCCGGCGCGTGGCCGCAGCCGGCGATCTCCACCACCACGGCGCGCGGGCCGCGCACGCGCATGGCCTCGGCGGTCTCGCGCAGCAGCAGGTCGGAGTCCTCGCCGCGCAGGCACAGCACCGGCAGGTCGAGCCGGTCCCACTCGTCCCAGCGCTCGTAGTCGCGCGGGTGGTGGACGAACTGCTGCACCATCGCCGGGTCGTAGTGCGGCGTCACGCGGCCGTCGGGCAGGCGCCGCACCGACGTCTCGGCCAGTCGCCGCCACTGCGCGTCGCTGAGCGCACCGTAGGGGGCGTAGACGGTGCGGAAGTAGCGCTCGAGCTCGGTCACGGTGGCGAAGGCCGGCGGCCGGCCCGCGTAGGCCCGGATGCGCTCGACCGCCGCCGGGTTCAGGCTCGGGCCGATGTCGTTGAGCACGAGGCGGCGGATGCGCCCGCGCAAGGCCCCGGCCGCGGCCACGAGGCCGATAGCGCCGCCCATCGAGGTGCCGAGCCAGCAGGCCTCGGCAACGCCCAGCGCGTCGAGCAGCGCGCCCGCCGTGCGGACATAGGCGTCGAGGCAGTAGTCGGCCGCCGGGTCGGGGCTCCACTGGCTGAGGCCGCGCCCGGGGGTGTCGGGGCAGACGACACGCCAGCGCAGCGCCAAGTGGGCAGCGATGTCGTCCATGTCGCGCCCGGTGCGCGCCAGCCCGTGCCATGCGACGAGCACCGGCGCCTCGGCTGGTCCCCACTCGGTGACATGCACCTCGAGCCCGGCGCAGGCAACGTAGCGCGAGCGCGGCCCGAGCTCGTCGGCGCGGACCCGGGCCCGGGGCGCCGACACGGCCTGCGACGGCAGCAAGGCGGCCAGGGGTGCCATCGTCGCTGCGTCCTCAGCCCCGCGCCCGCGCCCGCAGGCGGCCGACGATGCCGGTGGGGAAGTGGTAGACCGAGAGCACGAACAGCAGCCCCAGCCACAGCAGCCAGCGGTCGGGCGTCAGCACGGCCTCCAGCACGGGCACACCCTTGGCGGCGCCGCCGGCGAGCTTGAGCAGGTCCTGCAGGTAGTTCTGCGCCAGCACGAACAGCACGCTGCCGATGACAGCGCCGTACAGCGTGCCCATGCCGCCGATGACGACGATGAGCAGGATGTCGAGCATGATCTCGAAGCTCAGCGTCGTGTCGGGCCCGGTGTAGCGCAGCCACAGCGCCAGCAAAGCGCCGGCGATCGTGGCGAACAGCGCGGCCAGCACGTTGGAGACGGTGCGGTAGTGGACGGTGCGAAAGCCGATGGCCTCGGCGCGGAAGTCGTTCTCGCGGATC
>CAIRBF010000356.1 GCA_903876715.1 uncultured beta proteobacterium | reverse complement strand
GCGGGCGCGGGCGCCGGCGCCGGCAGCCAGCCCAGCGGGCGGCTCGCGAGGCCTGCCTCGGCGGCGAAACGCCGGGCCTGGTCGGCTCCGATCGCACCTGCCTCGGCGCGCTGGAGTTCCATGGGATCGAATCGCGCCGCCTTCATGTCTTCCTCCCCGAGCCCACGCACACCCGTGGTGGAGACGACCTGCCCCGTGCCGGCGCGCCCGCTGGCGATGCCTGCCAGCGCAGCGACGTCGGCACCGGCATTCGCCCCTCCGGTCCCACGGCGCACGCTGAGCAGTCGAACCCAGCCGCTGGCTTGCGGCGTCTTGACCTCGGCCCAGCCGCCTTGGCGGCGCAGCAGCGTCACCGCTTCGCCCTTCTTCAGCGCGCCAACGGCACGCGCGTCTGCAAACGGCTCGGCCCGGATGTCGTCGGCCTTCAGCGCGGTGGCCACCTCCTGGGCGCGGGCCACGCCGCCCCCACAGGACAACACCGCAGCCAAGCCGAGCGCGGCGGCCGACCATGCCTGTGAAAGGGGCAGTGCTCGTCTTTTCATGACGCCCTCAATTTCTCCAAGGTCTGCGCGAACATCTCCCGCCAATCCGATTGCGTCGGGTGCCGGCCGCCGCTGCCGAGCGCAAGCGTGTGCACCACCTGACCGCGCATGGACTCACCCGCCACGCGCGCGGCGCGCACCAGCGTCGGCATCTGGTCCGCCAGGGCCTGGACCTCGCGCCCGATCGCGGCCTGCGTCGCGGCTTCGTCAGCCTCGCATGCCCAGCTCACCACCAGCAGATTGTCCAGCACACCCCAGATTCCGCGCTGGCTGCCGCGCAGCATCTCCACATCCTTGGGCAGCGTGCCGGTCTTCTCGACCGCCTTCTTGAGCGCACGCAGGAAAGCGGGCAGCGCGAGTTCGTCCTCGGTTCGGAACTCAAAGACCGCCATCGTCGCGACCACGCTCGCACCCTCGCGCAGCGTCTGGGCGACGACGTTGCGCTCCAGCGCCTTGGCCGTGGCGTACGCGTAGAGCTTGGCCACCGAGAAGTAGGCGAAGACCAGCAGCACCGGACCGGCCAGGTTCAGGTAGAAGTTCGTGAAGTTGATCGTCAGGTAGGACACGGCCAGCAGCCCCACCTGCGAGAAGCCAAAAACCCGCGCGAAGCGCTCGGGCTCGACATTGCGGAACAGAGCCCAGGCCGTGCCCCACAGCAGCAGCATCGTCACCAGGAAGACCGGCCAGCGGCTGGCAGGCACGCGGATGTGGTCATCGTGCTTCAGGTTGTCGATGGCCGTGGCCAGGATCTCGACGCCTGGGAACTGCCGCGCCACCGACGTTGCCTTGATGTCGAACAGGCTGGGCGCCGTGGAGCCGATGATGACGATCTTGCCCTTGAACTCGTCCTGGGGCCGCTGGCGCTCCTTCTTCAGCATGTCCTGATAGATGTCGGCGAAGCTGACTGAGCGGTAGGTGAACGGCGGACCGCGCCAGTTCAACAGGATCTCGCTGCGATCGGGCACCGGCCAACCCAGATCCTCGGCCAGGCGTGCCGGCAGCGAAGGCACGCGCCAGCCATGCGCCAGGTGGTGGATCGGGTAGGCGCGTGCCACGCCGTCGTCGTCGGGCAGGATGTTGTGCGCCCCCAGCCGCCCGCTGTCAACCGCCGCCTTGAAGAAGGGC
>CAIRBF010000355.1 GCA_903876715.1 uncultured beta proteobacterium | reverse complement strand
GCCCCGCGCCCTGGGTCAGGCGCTGGCCGCGGTGCTTGGCGCCGGCCCCGACGACGTGCGCGTGGGCGAGTCGACGACCGTCAACCAGTACCGGCTGCTGCGCCTGGCGCTGACCTTGAAGGCGCCCCGGCGCGTCATCGTCGCCGAGCGCGAGGTCTTTTCTTCCAACCGCTATGCGGCGCAGGGCATTGCGCACGCCGGCCTGGCCGAACTGCGCCTCGTGCCCCAGGCCGACGCCGCGGCGCTTGCACAGGCCCTGGCGCCGGGAGATGTGGCCGTCGTGGCGCTGTCGCACGTCGACTACCGCCACAGCCTGCGCCTGGACATGGCGGCGCTGACGGCACAGGCGCAGGCCGCCGGCGCGCTCGCGCTGTGGGACCTGTCGCACTCGGCCGGCGCGGTCACCATCGACCTGCGCGGCAGCGACGCCGACCTGGCCCTGGGCTGCGGCTACAAGTACCTGTGCGGCGGCCCCGGCGCGCCGTCCTTCGTCTACGCCCACCCGCGCTGGCAGGAGGCGGTCTGGCCTGCGATCTGCGGCTGGATGGGCCATGCCGACACTTTCGCCTTCGACCATGACTACCGGCCGGCCTCCGGCATGGGCCGTTTTCTCGTCGGCACGCCGGCGGTGCTGGCCAATGCCGCCTTCTCCGCCGCGGCTGACGTGTGGCGCGGGGTCGATCCGGCGCTGCTGGACGCGCGCCACCGCTCGCTCACCGACACCCTGGGTGTGCTGGTCGAGCAGCAGTGCGGGGCGCTCGGTGTCGAGGTGTCGAGCCCGCGCGAGCACGCGCGCCGCGGCGGCCACGTCGCGCTGCGCTTTGCGCACGCGGGCGCGCTGGCGCAGGCCCTGGTGGCGCACGGCGTCGTCGTCTCGGCGCGCAAGCCCGACGCGCTGCGCCTGGGCGTGCACCCGCTGACGGCGACGCACGCCGAGCTGTGGGCGGCGGTGCAGGTCCTGCGCAGCCTGCTCGAGTCGGGTGCGTGGCGCGAGCCGCGCTACCAGGGGTCTTCGGTATGAGCGCCAGCGCCGTGCTTTGGAGTGGGTCACGCCGTGACCGGGAGGTCGTCCTTTGAGCATGAACGTGGGTGCTGCCATCCGCCTGGCCGCCGATATCGGCGGCACTTTCACCGATGTCGTGCTCGAGACGCCGGCCCGGCGCCACAGCTGCAAGGTGCTGACGACGCCGCGCGCGCCCGAGCAGGCGGTGCTCGAGGGGGTGGCGCGGCTGCTGGCCGAGTCCGGCGTGGCCGCGGCCGAGGTCGGCCTGTTCATCCACGGCACGACGCTGGCCACCAACGCGCTGATCGAGCGCAAGGGCGCGCGCACTGCGCTGCTGACCACCGAGGGCTTTCGCGACGTCCTCGAGATGGGCTACGAGAAGCGCTGCGATGCCTACGACGTGGACGTCGAGGCCGCCCCAGTGCTGGTGCCGCGCGCCTTGCGCTTCACGGTGCGCGAGCGCATCGCCGCCGACGGCGCAGTGCTGCGCGCGCTCGACGAGGACGGCGTGCGCGCTGCCGGGCGGCAGATGCGCGAAGCCGGCGTCGAGGCGGTCGCCGTGGGCTTCCTGCACGCCTGGGCCCACCCGGCGCACGAGCGGCGCGCGCGCGAGATCCTGCAGCCGCTGCTCGGCGACGGCGTCACCGTCTGCCTGTCGAGCGAGGTCTGCCCGGAGATGCGCGAGTACGAGCGCTTCTCCACCACGGTGGCCAATGCCTACGTCCGTTCGCTGATGGGCGGCTACCTGCAGCGCCTGCGCGACGCCGCGCTGCAGATGGGGCTGGGCTGTCCGCTGCTGCTGATGATGTCGGGCGGTGGCCTGACGACGCTGGAGCAGGCCGCGCGCTTTCCGATCCGGCTCGTCGAGTCCGGACCGGCGGGCGGCGCCATCCTGGCCGCGCACCTGGCGCGCGAGTGCGGGCTGCGCGACGTGCTCGCCTTCGACATGGGCGGCACCACGGCCAAGATCTGCCTGATCGAGGACGGCGAGCCCGAGCGCTCGCGCCGCTTCGAGGTGGCGCGTGCCTGGCGCAACCTCAAGGGCAGTGGCCTGCCGGTGCGCGTGCCGGTGATCGAACTGGTCGAGATCGGCGCCGGCGGCGGCTCGATCGGCGCGTGGACGCGATGGGCCGCATCACCGTCGGTCCCGATTCCTGCG
>CAIRBF010000354.1 GCA_903876715.1 uncultured beta proteobacterium | reverse complement strand
GGGTGTGAACTCCTCGTCGTCGATCGAGAGGCTGAAGGCGCTGGCGCGGCTTTGCTGCTGCGCGAACTGGCTCAGGTCGCCGTAGCTCGTCACGCCCAGAACCTCAAAGCCCTCCTTTTCGATGGCCTGCGCGAGCGCGCGGATGCCCAGGCCCGAGGTGTTCTCGGAGCGGAAGTCCTCGTCGATGATGACGACGGGAAAGCGAAAGCGGATCATCTTGCAGCCCTGCCCGGGAGGCCCCGGCGTGAACGAGTCGGCGCGCAGTGTAGGGCTGCATTCGCCGCCGCTACACTGCCCCACGTCACGGTGTGGCGGGAGATGCACAGATGGACTTCCAGGCCTCGACGCTGTGGTGGGTGCTGGCCGGGCTGCTGGTGGTGGCCGAGCTCCTCAGCGGCACGTTCTACCTGCTGATGCTCGCCCTCGGCGCGGCGGCAGCGGCTCTGGCCGCGCACGCCGCAGGCGGCTTCAGCATCCAGCTCGTGACCGCCGCGCTGGTGGGCGGCGGCGCCACCGCCGCCTGGTACCTCAAGCGCGCCCGCGCGCCGCGCTCCGCGCCCGCGGCATCCAACGCCGATGTCAACCTCGACATCGGACAGACCGTGATGGTCGAGGCCTGGGACGCCCACGGCCTGGCCAGTGTGCGCCACCGCGGCGCCACCTGGACCGCGCGCCACGCCGGCCCCGGCCAGCCCAGGCCGGGTGCGCACCTCATCGTGGCCATGCACGGCAACCGGCTCGAGCTCGCAGCGCAGCTGCATGGTTAGGGTCTTGCGCGGCGCCGCCGCCGGCGGGCCGCACCTGCCTGTACCCTTGCTTTCCTGGCCCGTTTCGTCCGTCCTGGCATCGCCCCCCCCAAGGAACCATTGCATGGAAATCGCCGTCGTCGTCCTCGTCGTCGCCGTGGTCTTCGTCGCCCGCAGCTTCAAGATCGTGCCCCAACAGCACGCCTGGGTCGTCGAGCGTCTGGGCAAGTACGACCGCACACTCACGCCCGGGCTGAAGTTCATCGTTCCCTTCATCGAGCGCGTGTCCTATCGGCACTCGCTGAAGGAGGTGCCGCTGGACGTGCCGAGTCAGATCTGCATCACCAAGGACAACACCCAGTTGCAGGTCGACGGCATCCTCTACTTCCAGGTCACCGACCCGATGCGCGCGAGCTACGGCTCGAGCGACTACATCGTCGCCATCACCCAGCTTGCACAGACCACGCTGCGTAGCGTGGTGGGCAAGATGGAACTCGACAAGACCTTCGAGGAGCGCGACCTGATCATCGCCTCGGTCGTCAATGCCCTTGATGAAGCGGCGCTGAACTGGGGCGTCAAGGTGCTTCGCTACGAGATCAAGGACCTGACACCACCGGCGGAGATCCTGCGCTCGATGCAGGCGCAGATCACCGCTGAGCGTGAAAAGCGCGCGCTGATCGCCGCCTCGGAAGGCCGGCGCCAGGAGCAGATCAACATTGCCACCGGCGAGCGCGAGGCCTTCATCGCCCGCTCCGAGGGCGAGAAGCAGGCCGAGATCAACAAGGCCCAGGGCGAGGCCGCCGCCATCACCGCCGTGGCCGAGGCCACGGCTGCGGCCATCCGCCAGATCGCCGCCGCCATCCGCGAACCCGGCGGTGAGCAGGCCGTGCAGCTGAAGGTGGCCGAGCGCGCCGTCGACGCCTACGGCCAGCTCGCCAAGACCAACAACACCATGATCGTGCCCGGCAACATGAGCGAGGTCTCGTCCCTGATCGGCACCGCGATGACGCTGCTGCGCCAGCCCGGGAGCACCCCTTGAAGGCCCTGAACGTCCTGGGCACCGAGCTCGTGCCGTGCTCCTACGACCCGCTGACCGGCTGGCTGCGCGACGGCTGCTGCCACACCGACGGCTACGACGCCGGCAGCCACGTGATCTGCACCCGCGTGACGGTGGAATTCCTCAACCACCAGTTCGAGCGCGGCAACGACCTGATCACCCCGCGCCCCGAATACCGCTTCGCCGGGCTGAAACCGGGCAACCGTTGGTGCGTGTGCGCACTGCGCTGGAAGGAGGCCTACCTCGCCGGCTGCGCTCCGCCCGTCGTGCTGGAGAGCACGCACCGCAAGGCGGTCGAGTTCGTGCCCCTGGC
>CAIRBF010000353.1 GCA_903876715.1 uncultured beta proteobacterium | reverse complement strand
TGGATCTCGAAGTTCACCCCGGGCGTCAGCGCGACCAGGCAACCGGTGTCGACGAGCAATGTCTGGCCGGCTTGCAGCTCACGCCGCAAGACCGTGCCACCGGCGTGCACGAAGGCCAGGCCGTCACCCTCGAGCTTCTGCATGATGAAGCCCTCGCCGCCGAAGAAACCCACCGAGAGCTTCTGCTGGAAGTGGATGCCCAGCGAGACGCCGCGCGCGGCACACAGGAAGGCGTCCTTCTGGCAGATCAGCGTGCCGCCGAGCTGGCGCAGGTTCATCGGCAGGATCTTGCCCGGATACGGAGCTGCGAACGCCACGCACTGCTTGGCCGAGGCCTGATTCGTGTAGACGGTGGTGAACAAGGACTCGCCGGTGATCAGGCGCTTGCCTGCGCCGAGCAGCTTGCCGAAGAAGCCGCCGCCCTGCTGCGCGCTGCCGTCGCCGAAGACACTGTCCATGCCGATGCCCGGGTCCATGAACATCATGCTGCCAGCCTCGCCGATGGCAGCCTCGCCGGGATCGAGCTCGATCTCGACAAATTGCATCTCCGAACCCTTGATCTCGAAATCCACCACATCCATGCCCATGGACCGCCTCCCCTGACGCGCGTCCGGTGTGGACGCCCTTGTCATCCTACCCAAGGCGCTGGCCTATGATGATGTGCGACATGGTTGGCATCCCCCTCGGAACGGGCGCGGTCTGGGCCGCCGCCGGCGCAGTGGGCCTGGGCGCGGCCCTCGGCGCGCTGCTGCGCTGGCAACTGGGCGCCGCGCTCAACAGCCTCACGCCAGCCGTTCCCGCGGGCACCCTGGCGGCCAACCTGATCGGCGGTTACGGCATCGGCCTGGCGATGGCGTTATTCGCGCAACGCCCCGACCTGCCACCCGAGTGGCGCTTGTTCGTCGTGACCGGCCTCCTGGGTGGCCTGACGACCTTCTCCACCTTCTCGGCCGAGGTGATGACGCTGCTGCAACAGGGGCGCTGGGTGCTGGCTGCCGGCGCGGCAGCGCTGCACCTGGGAGGCTCGCTGCTGGCCACCGCAGCCGGATTGGCCACGCTGGGGGCCCTCGAAGCCTGAGAGCCTCTCAGGCGCTGAGGTCAAAGCGTCGCACCGGCCGCCGCTGCACGTGCCAGGCCTCTCGATGCGCCCCGCCGCCCGATCCGTGCCTGGGCACTCAAGGCGCCGCCAGCACCGGCAGCGCCGCATCCAGCGCGCGCACACGCTGCCAGTGCACCCTCGCCTGGGGCAGCAGCCACTGCACGCCGTAGCGCATGCGTGCCGTCTTGGCCTCGGACCAGGGACGGTCGGCCGCGCCCTGCGCGGCGCGCGCGCTGGCGGCAAAAGCCCAGGCCAGTAGCGTGTGCGACAGGCCCATCAGGTAGTCGTCGGCCACGCGCAGCGGGGCTTCGCGGTCGCCGGCCGCGGCGGCGGCCACCGCCGCGGTGGCCTGCTGCGCGGCGTCGCACTCCGCGTGCAGAGCCGCGGCGAAGTCCGCCAAGCCCACAGCCGCACAGGCCGCGGCCTCGGCCCGGGCTTCGGTGAGCCACAGGTCGAGCGCGGCGCCGCCGTCGGCCAACACCTTGCGCAGCAGCAGGTCGATGGCCTGGATCTCGTTCGTTCCCTCGTAGATCATCGCGATACGCGCGTCGCGCATCGTCTGCTCGACCCCGTACTCGCGCACGTAGCCATAGCCGCCGAAGACCTGCAGCGCGGCACTGGCGCCATGGAAGCCCTGGTGGGTGCAGAAGGCCTTGACCACCGGGGTCAGCAGCGCGGCCAGGGCCGACGCCCGCTGGCGGCGCGCGGCGTCGGGGTGGTGCGCCGCCTCGTCGATGGCCAGCGCGGCGCGGTAGGCGATGACGCGCTGGCCCTCGGTGAGCGCCTGCAGGCGCAGCAGCGTGTGGCGCATGGCCGGGTGCAGCGCGATCGGATCGGCCGCGCCGCCGCCCCCGGCCGCTGCCCGGCCCTGCGCTCGCTCCAGCGCATAGCGCAGCGCGTTTTGCGTCGCCATCTCCTGGTGGCCCAGGCCCTGCAGGCCCACGTGCAGCCGCGCCGAGTTCATCATCAGGAACATCGCCGCCAGGCCGCGGTGGGGCTCACCCACCAGCCAGCCGGTGGCGCCCTCGTAGCGCATCGCGCAGGTGGCGCTGCCGTGGATGCCGGTCTTGTGCTCGATGCCGTCGCAGTGCATCGCGTTGCGCGTGCCGTCGGGCAGCCACTTGGGCACCAGCGCGAGCGAGATCCCCTTGGTGCCGGGGGGCGCGTCGGGCAGGCGACACAGCACCAGGTGCACGATCTGATCGGTCAGGTCGTGCTCGCCGCCGGAGATGAAGATCTTCTGCCCGCTGAGGCGCAGGCTGCCGTCGGCCTGGGGCTCGGCGCGGGTGCGCAGCAGGCCCAGGTCGCTGCCGGCCTGGGGCTCGGTCAGCGCCATCGCCGCCAGCGTGCGGCCGGCGGCCACGTCCGCCAGGTGGCGCGCCTTCAGGTCGTCGCCGGCATGGGCCTTGATCGTCTCGTAGGCGCCGTGCAGCAGGTCGGGGTACATGACCCAGCCGTGGTTGCAGGCCACGAACATCTCGCGCGTGGCCGCATCCACCAGCAGCGGCAGGCCCTGGCCACCCCAGGCCGGGTCGCAGGGCAGCGCGGGCCAGCCGGCGTCGACGAAGGCGCGGTAGGCCTCGCGGAAGCCCGGCGGCGTGCGGACCTCGCCCGTGGCGGCGTCGCGCACGCAGCCCACCGCGTCGCCCCCGGCGTTGATCGGCAGCAGCACGCCCGCGGCGAAGCGGCCGGCCTCCTGCAGCACGGCATCGACGGTCTCGAGGTCGAGATCGGCGAAGGGCGCGCACTGCGCCCAGGAAGCGGGCGCGCCGAGCACCCGCTTGATGACGAAGCGCATGTCCGCCAGCGGCGGCACGTAGTCCCAGGGCATCGAGGTCTCCGGTGAAGTGAGCGCGGGTGTGGGCGCCCTCGGGCACGGGCGCAGACCCGGGGCAAGGCTCGGTGTCCCCGCGGCTCAGCGCGGCGCCATGCGCAACGCGCCGTCCAGGCGGATCGTCTCGCCGTTGAGGTGCACGTTGGTGACGATGTGCGCGGCCAGCGCCGCGAACTCGTCCGGCCGGCCCAGACGGGGCGGGAAAGGGATGGACGCCGCCAGCGACTGCTGCACCGGCTCGGGGAGCGTCTTGATCAATGGGGTCTCGAACAAGCCCGGCGCGATGGTACACACCCGAATGCCGTGCTGCGCCAGGTCGCGCGCCAGCGGCAGCGTCATCGACACCAACCCGCCCTTGCTCGCCGAGTAGGCCTCCTGCCCTACCTGCCCGTCGTAGGCCGCGACCGAGGCGGTCATCACCATCACCCCGCGTTCGCCGTCGGCCAACGGCGCCAGGCGCGCGATGCGTGCCGCGGTCAGGCGCACCACGTTGTACGTGCCCACGAGGTTGACGCGGATGACACGCTCGAAGTCCTCCAGCGGCGCCGGGCCACCGTCCTTGCCGATGACGCGCCGCGCCGTGCCGATGCCGGCGATGTTCATGACGATGCGCGCCGGGCCGTGCGCGGCCTCGGCGGCGTCGAGCGCGGCCGTGAGGCTTGCACCGTCGGCGATGTCGGCCATGAGCGCGAGGCCGCCGATCTCACCCGCCACGCGCTGCGCGCCCGCGGCGTTGACGTCGATGACCGCGACTTTCGCGCCGGCGCGCCCAAGCTCTCGCGCCACCGCCTCGCCCAGGCCCGAGCCCGCGCCGGTGACGATGGCCGCTTGTCCTTCGATCTTCATTCGTCTTCCTCTCTGGCCATGGGCCGTCCTAGATAGTTGTCGATGATGCGGCGTCGGCATCGCCCACAAGCGCGTGCGCCGGACCGCCGAGCAGCCGCTCGTCCTCCGCCGGCAGGGTGCTGGCGAGCTCGCACTTCCCGGACTCCGAGTTCGGCATCGCATCGGGGTCACGGAACTCGGCTGCTCGCCAACGACGGTCGTTGGACAGCGCTTCAACTGGTGCTGCGCAGAGGTACCCGGCCCGAATGGGGATCGGTCGACGACCAGCCGACGTCGATCTTGATGTCGGCCAGAGCCCCGGCGCCAGCCCATCGCGCCGCCGCCACGACCGGCGCGGTCTGGAGGGGGCCCGTCATGCGGGGGCTCCTGCTGGGGGCGGGTCGGTGACGGCAGGGTGGCGGTCTGCCGGCAGGGCGCACAGGGCCTTGATGTCCTCGGGCACCGGGATGGCGCGGATGCGGTCGGGGTCGACGGGGTCGCGCACGACGAAGGCACGCACTTCGGTGCCCTCGCACAGCACGTCGTCGCCGCGCCGAACCACATGCCGATGGCGAAAGGTCTTGGCGGCCCAGGACTCGACGCTCGTGTGGACCTCGATGGTCTGGCCGTAGGTCGCCGTCTTCAGGAAGCGGGTGTGGATCTCCAGCAGCGGTGTGCCGACGATGCCCCGCGTCTTGACGAGTTCACGCCACGGCGGCAGCCCGCAGGCCATGAAGAAGGCGAGCGAGGCCTCGTCCATCCAGCGGCTGAAGTTGGGGAAGAAGACGATGCCCGCCGGGTCACAGTCGCCGAAGTGCACGTCCACGCGATGCACGTGCACGCGCGAAGCAAAGGCAGGCGGGGGGGGCGCGGCGGCGTGGTCGGTGTCGGCGCTCATGTCGGAGTTCTCGGACAGGTCGGGGGGCAGGGGCGGCGGCGTGCGCGCGCGCCCGCCGGCTGCGTGCGCTTCAGGCCTTGGCCACCTTGGCGGCGCGCTTCTCGAGGAAAGCGCGCACACGCTCCTTGGCCGCCTCGTCGCCCTGGGCGATCGAGGCCATCAGCGACTCGACGAACAGGCCGTCGCTGGCGGACAGGTCGGCAATGCGCGGCAGGGCCTGCGTGATGGCGTAGTTGGACAACGGCGCGTTGCCCGCGATCTTCTGCGCCAGCGCCAGCGCCTTGGCCACGCCCTGGCCGTCGCCGACGCGGTAGTTCGACACTCCGAAGGCCTGGCCCTCGTCAGCGTCGAAGACGCGGCCCGTGAGCATCATGTCGGTCATGCGGGAGACGCCCAGCAGGCGCGACACCCGCACCGAGCCGCCGCCGCCGACGAAGATGCCGCGCGTGCCCTCGGGCAGGCCGTAGAAGGCACTGTCCTCGGCCACGCGCAGGTGCGCCGACGACGCCAGCTCCAGCCCGCCGCCCACGACCGCGCCGTGCAGCACCGCGATCACCGGCACCGGGCCGAACTGGATCGCGTCGAAACAGGCGTGCCAGCTGCGCGAGTGCGCAATGCCCTCGGCCACCGTGCGCTCGCTGACCTCGGACAGGTCGAGCCCGGCGCAGAAATGGTCACCCTCGCCGCTGAGCACAGCCACGCGGGTGGCGGCCGGGATGTTGACGAACACGGTGTGGATCTGCGCGAGCAGCTCGTCGCTGATCGAGTTGCGCTTGGCCGGGCGCATCAGCCGGATGTGCAGCACCGGGCCGGCTTGGTCCAGGCGCAGCATCTCGAGCGCGGACAGCGGGCCGGTGGGGGGTTTGAGGGCTTGGAGTTCCATCGTCGGGTCGGGTGAGTGTCGGGGGGTCAGGCGTCGCCAGGGGTGCGCGCAGGCAGGTTCACACGCGCACGACGCGCGCGTCGGGTGCCGCGCCGTGCAGCGCGGCCACGTCGTCGGCACGGCGCTGCAGCGTCAGGCGCTGGTTGATGTAGCCCTTGTCGGTGATCTCGCCGGCGGCCATGCTGGGCGCGTCGGGCAACAGGAGTACGCGCGCGGGCGTCTGCGAGGAGCCACCGCCCTCGGCCTTCAGCGCGCGCAGGCCGGCACGCACCTGGACGGCGAGCTCCGCGGCCGGCAGGCGACGCGCGGCCTCGGTCAGGAAGATGAGCGCGCCCACCTCGTTGCGGTCATGGCCGGTGATGACAGCGTCCTGGGCGTGGGGCGCGAGCGCGCCCACGAGCTTCAGCCGCAGCGTGCCCACCGAGACCCAGGTGCCGCTGGTGAGCTTGAAGTCCTCGGAGACGCGGCCGTCGAAGACGATGCCCGAGGCCGGGTCGGCCGGGTCCTGCAGGCAGCCCGCGTCACCGATGCGGTAGAAGCCTTCCTCGTCGAAAGCCTCGCGCGTGGCGGCCTCGTTGCCGCGGTAGCCGGGAAAGACGTGCGGCCCGCGGATACGCATCTCGAGCTTGCCGCCATTGGGCAGGAATTTGACCTCCGCCCCCGGCATCGGGTTGCCGATGACGCCGGGCCGGCTGAGCCGCCAGTGCGCGAAGGTGATGGCCGGCGCGGTCTCGGTCGCGCCCCAGGAGGTGGTGAACCACACGGGCTCGGTGCGCACGCGCGCGGCCACCGCCTCCAGGCGGCGCCAGATCGGCTCCGGCATGCCGGAGCCGGCGTAGAAGACCATGCGCAGCTTCTCGAAGAAGCGGCGCGCGAGCGTCTCGTCGGCCTCGAGCGCCGGCAGCATCATCTCGTAGCCGCGCGGCACGTTGAAGCAGATCGTGGGCTGGACCTCGCGCAGGTGCGCCAGCGTCTTGTCGACGAGCCCGGGCATGGGCCGGCCGTCGTCGATGTACATCGTGCCACCGTGCATGAGCACCATGTTCGTGTTGTGGTTGCCGCCGAAGGTGTGGCTCCACGGCAACCAGTCCAGCAGCACCGGCTTCTCGCGCTCGAGAAAGCGCAGCGTCTGCGCCAGCATCTGCTGGTTCGCGCAGAGCATGCGGTGGGTGTTGATCACCACCTTGGGATGGCCTGTGGAGCCGGAGGTGAGCAGGTACTTGGCGTGCGTGTCGGGTGTGACGGCGGCGAAGGCCTGCATGACGGCCGGTGTCTCGGCCGTGGCCGCCAGGGCCTCGAACGCGAGCGCGCCGGGGAAGGACGCCGCACCCTGGCTGAAGACCACCACCGGCTGCAAGCCGCTGTGCGCAAGCGCCGGACCGTAGACCGCCGCATCGGACGCGTAGACGAGCGCCGGGTCGAGCGCACGCAGGATGCCGTGGACGCGCCCGTAGTCGCCGCCGGCCAGGCGCACGTAGCCGCTGCTGACGGCGCACACCGGCCGGCCGACGTGCAGGCCCGCGAGCGTGAGGACGAGGTGGTCGAGCGAGTTGTCCGACAGCACGACCAGGGGCGCGCCAGGCTGCAACCCGAGGTCGAGCACGGCTTGAGCCACGGCACCGACGCGCTCGCGCAGTGCGCGCCAACTGAGCACCGTCCACCCGCCGCCGGTGGCGGGTTCACCGAAGGCGGGAGCGTACGGCGTCTCCCGCGACCAGCGCTCGAGCCATTCGCCGACGCATCGCTCGAAGGGGCGCAGCGGCTCGGGTGAGCGCAGGACGAAGGCGCCACCGGGCCGGTCTTCACGCACCGCCGCGCGCGGGGCGAGCAGGTCGGGGTCGTCGAAGAAGCTCAGGCCGCCAGGTTGCGCCATCGGGGTCTCCATCCGCTCGTTGCGCGCGCATCGGCTTGTCCAGCGGATCAGGCGCCCATTCCATACAGATGTGTATGTGTATGGGCCGCGATGCTAGCCTGCAGCAGGGGTTAGGTAATCCGGGTTTTCCCGAGTTTCCAAACACTTCTGTATGGAGATCATCGACGCTCTTCACGATGACACGCACCACTCTCGTCAAGCTGGGCGCCGCCGCCACCGACGCCGCCGGACTGTCCGCGGCCCGCGCTGAGGGCAACGCCGCTGCCGCCACGGGTGTGCGAGCGCGCCTGACGCCGGAGACGTGGGTGGATGCCGCCACCGACGTTCTGGTGGACCAGGGCATCGACCACGTGCGGGTGGACGTGCTCGCGGGCCAGCTCGGCGTCACGCGCGGCAGCTTCTACTGGCATTTCCGCGACAGGGAAGACTTGCTGCGCCGGGTGCTGAAGGCCTGGCAGGAACACGCCACCGGCGCGCTGACGCAGCGGCTCGAGCAGGCGCACGGCAACAGCCCGCAGCAGCAACTGCGCGACCTGATCTCGCTGCCGCACCGTGGGCGCGCCGCCAGCCGTGCCGCGCGCATCGAGCTCGCCATCCGCGCCTGGGCCCGGCGCGACCAGATGGCGCGCGAGGTGCTGGACGAGGCCGATGCCAGTCGCATCGCCTACCACGCCCAGGTCTTCGAGGCCCTGGGCTTCACCCCCGAGGAATCCCGTCTTCGCGCCTTCACGCTCTACGGCCTGGAGGTGGCCGAATCGCTGTTGCACCGCCAGGGCGACGCCACGGCGCAGCGCACGCGACGGGCATTCATCGAGAGCCTGATGCTGACGCCGCTGCCCCGCTCTCCTACGGTCTGAGCCGAGGGCTTAGCCTGAAACCTGACTTTGCCCGGCGCCCGGGGAGCGCTTTTGGATAGCGCTCAACCCATGCGCCGCTGGGCGTCGATAGCGGCCGCCAGCGCCTGCGGATCGGGGGTGCCCAGGGTCACGGTACGGCCATCGTGCAGGTGCAGGCACAAGGCCAGACCGCCTGGGCTGACGGTGTAGAAACGATGGTGCAGCGAGCCGCGGATGCCCGCGCCCCTGACGAAGCGCGTGCGCACCACCTGCGTCCCAGCCACCTCGGCCAGTGGCTGCGACCACGCCGGCCAGCCGACGTAGCCGAAGTGCCACCGCACCTCGCGCGCATGCACCTCGACGACCATGCGGCCGAGGCACAGCAGCGCACCGCCGACGCAGGCCACCAGCAGCAGCAGTCCGGGCAGCGCCTGCGCAGAAACCCCGGTCACCCCAGGAGCGAACACGAACAGGCCCAGGACGACGATGGCCAGCCCAGCCACCCAGAGCAGGACATAGGTCTGGGTGAGGCGATAGCTGTGGGCGGTGGCGTTCATCGGGCGCGACTGTAGGGGCACGGGCCTGCAGGGCGCCGCTCCCAAGCCCCTGCTGTCGACGCGGAGGTGCCGCCGGGTGAACCTGGAGTCCCTCGGCTGAGCAACATCCAACCCTGCTGCGCGCCTCAGGCAGCCCCTCCATCCTGCGCCCACCACTCCCCGCTGAATGGCCCCTGCAGCCATTCGACAAACCGCGTCACCTTGGCGGGCACAAGCCGGGGTGAGGGGTAGACGGCATGGATCTCCTGAGCTGGCAGCGACCAGTCTTCGAGCACGCAGACCACGGCCCCACTGCGCAGCGAGGCCTCGGCCACGTAGCGCGGTAGGGCAGCGATGCCGAAGCCCTCGCGCGCCGCGGCCAGCAGGGCCGAGAGGTTGTTCGAGCGCAGCGCCCCGCGCACCGGCATCGACAGCGCCTCGCCGCCCGGGCCGGTGAAGGGCCAGCGGGCGTCGCCCTGCACGGTGCTGTAGATCAGCGCGTCGTGCGCGCTCAGTTCCCGCGGCGTGGCGGGCTGGCCGCGCTGCGCCAGGTAGCCGGGCGCGGCGACGACGACCCAGGGGTTCATGCCCAGGTAGCGCGCGCCCAGCGTGGAGTCCGCCAGCCGGCCCATGCGCACCGCGACGTCGATGCCCTGCTCGACGAGGTTGACGTAGCGGTCGTCGCAGCTCAGGTCCACCTGCAGCTGCGGGTTCAGGCGCATGAAGCGCATCACCAGCGGCGCCAGCACGCGCCGGCCGAAGGCCACCGAGGTGCTGATGCGCAACCCGCCCTGCACCTGCGTCTGCAGCAGGGTGGCCACCGACTCCGCCTCCTCGACGTGGTGGGCGATGAGCTTGCACTTCTCGTAGTACAGCGCGCCGATCTCGGTGGGCGAGACGCCGCGCGTCGTGCGGTGCAGCAGCCGCGCGCCGAGCTGCGCCTCCAGCCGCGCCACCTGCTTGGTGGCCGCGGGCTGGCCCACGCCCAGCTCGGCCGCGGCCTTGCTGAAGGAGCCGAGGTCGACGACGCGAACGAAGAGGCGCACGGCCTGGAGGCGGTCCATGGCGGGTTCGGTGGGCGGGTGACAGGGCCCCGCCATTCCATCACGGAATAGACCAAATGCGCGCCGGCGGTCTTCCGCCAAAGGCCGCCCGCCGCGACGATCCCGTCCACGCAATCCACCTCGGCCGGCCCGTACCGGGCCCGGTCGAGGGGCGCCACCCGCTTCCGCTTCACCCCTTCCGCCAGGAGATTCCCATGCCCAGGATGAAAGCCGCCCTCGCCGCCGTGCTCGTGATGGAGAAGGAGGGGGTCACGCAGGCCTTCGGCGTGCCCGGCGCCGCGATCAACCCGCTGTACGCCGCGCTGCGCGAGCGCCAGTCCATCGCTCACATCCTCGCGCGCCACGTCGAGGGCGCCTCGCACATGGCCGAGGGCTACACGCGCGCCGCGCCAGGCCACATCGGCGTGTGCATCGGCACCTCCGGCCCGGCGGGCACCGACATGATCACCGGGCTGTACTCGGCGATCGCCGACTCCATCCCCATCCTCTGCATCACCGGCCAGGCGCCGCGCGCGCGCCTGTTCAAGGAGGATTTCCAGGCCGTGGACATCGAGTCCATCGCCAAGCCGGTGACGAAGTGGTCGGTGACGGTGCGCGAGCCGGCGCAGGTGCCGCGCGCCTTCCAGCAGGCCTTCCACCTGATGCGCTCGGCCCGTCCCGGGCCGGTGCTGATCGACCTGCCCTTCGACGTGCAGATGGCAGAGATCGAGTTCGACATCGACACCTACGAGCCGCTGCCCGTGTACAAGCCGCGCGCCACGCGCAAGCAGGTCGACAAGGCGCTGGACATGCTGCTGGCGGCCGACAAGCCGCTGATCGTGGCCGGCGGCGGTATCATCAACGCCGACGCGAGCGCGTTGCTGGTGGAGTTCGCCGAGCTCACCGGCGTGCCGGTGATCCCCACGCTGATGGGCTGGGGCTCCATCCCCGACGACCACCCGCTGATGGCCGGCATGGTGGGCCTGCAGACCAGCCACCGCTACGGCAACGCGACGATGCTGGCCAGCGACTTCGTGCTCGGCATCGGCAACCGCTGGGCCAACCGCCACACG
>CAIRBF010000352.1 GCA_903876715.1 uncultured beta proteobacterium | reverse complement strand
GTGCTTCCACGGGCGGCAGCCAGCCGCCGAGGAACATCAGCACACACAGCGTCGACACCAGGATCATGTTCGCGTACTCGGCGAGGAAGAACATCGCGAACGACATTCCCGAGTATTCGATCATGTGGCCCGCGACGATCTCCGACTCACCCTCGACGACGTCGAAGGGGTGGCGGTTGGTCTCGGCCAGACCGGAGATGAAGTAGACGACGAACACCGGCAGCAGCGGCAGCCAGTTCCACGACAGGAAGTTCAGGCCCATCTCGGCGAAGGAGCCCCGGGCCTGCGCCATCACGATGTCGGTGATGTTCATGCTGGCCGACACCATCAACACGATGACGAGGGCGAAACCCATCGCGATCTCGTAAGAGACCATCTGCGCCGAAGCGCGCAGCGCGCCGAGGAAGGCGTACTTCGAGTTCGACGCCCAGCCGGCGATGATGACGCCGTAGACCTCCAGGGAGGTGATGGCCATCAGGAACAGCAGGCCGGCGTTGACGTTCGCCAGTGCGACATCAGGCCCGAAGGGAATGACCGCCCAGGCCGCGAGCGCGGGCATGATGGTCATGATCGGGCCGAGGAAGAACAGGCCCTTGTTCGCCGCCGTCGGGCGGATGATCTCCTTGAAGATCAGCTTGACGGCATCGGCAATCGGCGTCAGCAGCCCCCACGGGCCGACACGGTTCGGCCCCGGGCGGATCTGGCTCCAGCCGATGGCCTTGCGCTCCCAAAGCGTCAGGTAAGCCACGCAACCCAGCAGCGGCAGCAGGACAGCGACGATCTTGATCAGGCTCCAGACCACGAGCCACAGCGTCGGCCCGAGCAGCGCCGACCCGGCGGCGTCCAATTGCTCGATCATGCGGGAACTCCAGAGGCGGCGTCAGCAGGCACCGAGGCCGGCACGCGCTCCAGGGTGAGCGTGCCGCTCATGGCGCCCAGAGCAGCGGTGTCAGCATGGCCGGCGGGCACGCGCACGCAACCTGATGCCAGCGTCGGCTCCAGGCGCGCCGGCAGCACGGCGCTGCCCGTACCCTGACGCACGAGAAGACGGTCGCCGGCCTGCAGGGCGAGCTCGGCCCACAGCACCGCGCCCACCCCCGCGTGCGGCGGCCGGGCGTCAACCGTCTGCTGCAGGGCCGCAGCACGCCGGACCAGGGAGTCCGTGGCGTAGATGGGGACCTCGGCCACACGCTGCAGTCCCGAGGACGTGGGCTTCTCGGGCGCCGCCACGACCGCACAGGCGTTCGAAAGCCGCTGCGGAATCGTGGATTCGTCACCCAGCGCCTCGGCGCGCACCTGCTCCGCCGAATCGAACTCGAAGCCAGGCAACCCGAGGAGATTGCCCAACACGCGCAGGACCTTCCAGCCCGGGCGGGTCTGGCCCAGCGGCTTGACCACGCCGTGGAAGCCCTGGACGCGCCCTTCGGCGTTGACGAAGGTGCCCGCGGTTTCGGCCCATGGCGCGATCGGCAGCAACACGTCGGCGCCATCGACCGCGGCATCCTTGAAACTCGTGAACGCCACCGCCATCGCCGCCTGCTGCAGCGCAGCATGCGCCGCCTGCGCGTCGGCGAGATCGAGCACCGGTTCGACATTGAACATCAGCAGCGCCTTGCGCGGATGCGCCAACATGGCGCCCGTGTCCAGCCCCCCCGGGCCTGGCATCGCACCCACGAGCTGCGCACCCACACTGTTGGCGGCCTCGCCGAGGAAGCCGACCGCCGCACCGGCGTGCTCGCCGATCCACTGAGCCAGCGCCAGCAGCTCGGCCGCACGCGGGTGCTGCGCCGCGGCGTTGCCCAGCAGCACGGCCTTGCGTTCGCCCGACAGCAGCGCCGCGGCGGCGGCCTGGGCAGCCTCGGTGGCCTCGCCCGTCGCGGGCGCGGCCACGCCCTGAGCAGCGGCCACGGCCGCGGCGATGTCCGCCAGCGTCTGCACCCAGTCTGCGGGCGCCGCCGTCATGCGCTGCGCCACCGGCATCAGCCAGTCGTCGTGCACGGCATGCAGGCTGATGAGCTTGGCGCCGTGACGCACCGCCTGGCGCAGGCGCTGCGCAAACAGTGGATGGTCCTTGCGCAGGAAGGAACCGACCACGAGCACGCGCTGCAGCGTCGACAGCCCGGCCATCGGCATGCCCAGCCAACGCGCCGCCCCCGCAGGCGCACCATCGCGCCGGAAGTCGGCATGGCGCAGGCGGTGGTCGACGTTCTGAGAGCCCATCCCGCGCACCAGCTTGGCCAGCAGGTGCAGTTCCTCGACCGTGGCATGCGGGGAGCCCAGCGCCCCGAGCGATGCCGAACCGTGGTCAGCCACGATCTGCTTCAGGCCGGTGGCCACGTACTCGAGCGCGGTCGTCCAATCGGTCGCCACCCACTGCCCGCCCTGCTTGATCATCGGCTGCGTCAGCCGCTGCGGGCTGTTCAGGGCCTCGTAGCTGAAGCGGTCGCGGTCGGCGATCCAGCACTCATTGACGGCGTCATTCTCGAGCGGGACGACGCGCATGACGCGGTCGGCCTTGACCTGGACGACCAGGTTGGCGCCAGTGGCATCGTGCGGGCTCACGCTCTTGCGCCGCGAGAGCTCCCAGGTGCGCGCGCTGTATCGAAAAGGCTTGCTCGTCAGCGCACCGACCGGACAGATGTCGATCATGTTGCCGGAGAGCTCGGAGTCCACCGTGCGGCCAACGAAGGTCGTGATCTCGCTGTGCTCGCCGCGATGGAGCATGCCCAGTTCCATGACGCCGGCGATCTCCTGCCCGAAGCGCACGCAGCGGGTGCAGTGGATGCAGCGGCTCATTTCTTCCATCGAGATCAGCGGGCCCACGCTCTTGTGGAAGACAACGCGTTTCTCTTCCTGGTAGCGCGAAGCCGAGCCGCCGTAACCCACCGCCAGATCCTGCAACTGGCACTCACCGCCCTGGTCGCAGATGGGGCAGTCCAGCGGATGGTTGATGAGGAGGAACTCCATCACCGACTTCTGCGCCTTGACCGCCTTGTCGCTCTTGGTGCGCACGATCATGCCGTTGGTCACCGGCGTGGCACACGCCGGCATCGGCTTGGGCGCCTTTTCGACGTCAACCAGACACATACGGCAGTTGGCCGCAATGGACAGCTTCTTGTGATAACAGAAGTGCGGGATGTAGGTGCCCGCAGCGTCGGCCGCATGCATGACCATGCTGCCCTCGGCCACGCTGACCTTCTTGCCGTCGAGTTCGATCTCAACCATCTGTGCCGTCCTGAGCGCTCAACCCGTCACCTCAAGCTGCGCCGACAAGGCAGCGCTTGTGCTCGACGTGGTACGCGAACTCGTCGCGGAAGTGCTTCAGCATGCCCTGCACCGGCATCGCCGCCGCGTCGCCGAGGGCGCAGATCGTGCGGCCCTTGATGTTGTCGGCCACGGAATCCAGCAGGGCCAGATCGTCAGGCCGTCCCTTGCCGTGCTCGATGCGGTCGACCATGCGCCACAGCCAGCCAGTGCCCTCGCGGCAGGGCGTGCATTGGCCACAGCTCTCGTGCTGATAGAAATAGCTCAGGCGCAGCAGGCTGCGCACCATGCAGCGGGTATCGTCCATCACGATCACCGCCCCGGAGCCGAGCATCGAGCCCGCCTTGGCAATGGCGTCGTAGTCCATCGTCAGGTCCATCGCGATCTTGGCGGGCAGGACTGGCGCCGAGGAGCCGCCCGGGATGACCGCCTTCAACGAGCGCCCGCCGCCCACGCCACCGGCGAGCTCGAGCAGCTTGGCAAAGGGTGTGCCGAGAGGGATCTCGTAGTTGCCTGGACGCTCTACGTCGCCGACCACCGAGAAGATCTTGGTGCCGCCGTTGTTCGGCTTGCCGCACTCCAGATAGGCCTGGCCGCCGTGGTTGATGATCCACGGCACCGCGGCAAAGGTCTCGGTGTTGTTGATCGTCGTCGGCTTGCCGTAGAGACCAAAACTGGCCGGGAACGGCGGCTTGAAGCGGGGCTGGCCCTTCTTGCCCTCCAGCGACTCCAGCAGCGCCGTTTCCTCGCCGCAGATGTAGGCGCCGAAGCCGTGGTGTGCATGCAGCTGAAAGCTGTGGTTCGAGCCGAGGATGTGCGGGCCGAGCAGGCCGGCCGCACGCGCCTCGTCAAGCGCCTGCTCGAAGCGCTCGTAGACCTCGAAGATCTCACCATGGATGTAGTTGTAGCCCACCGCGATGCCCATCGCATAGGCGGCAATCGTCATGCCCTCGATGACGATGTGCGGGTTGTAGGCAAGGATGTCGCGGTCCTTGCAGGTACCCGGCTCGCCCTCGTCGGAGTTGCACACCAGGTACTTCGCACCCGGGAACTGACGCGGCATGAAACTCCACTTCAAGCCGGTCGGGAACCCCGCGCCGCCGCGCCCGCGCAGCGCCGAGAGCTTGACCTCGGCGATCACCTGCTCAGGCGTCATGCCCGGGGCGCCGTCGGCACCGAGGATCTTCCTCAGAGCGCCATAGCCGCCGCGGGCCACGTAGTCCTGCAGGCGCCAGTTCTTGCCATCCAGACCGGCGTAGATCTGCGGGTTGACATGCCGGTCGTGGAAACAGGACTGGAGACCGCTCGCCTGGAAACGGGCGAGCTGGTCGAGCAGCAAGGGATCGACTCGCGCGTTCATCGCAACCCCTTCAAGGTCTCGATCAGGTCGTCCAGGCGCTCGTCACTCATGAAGCTGAGCATCTTGCGGTCGTTCACCAACATCACGGGCGCGTCGGCACAGGCGCCCAGACATTCGCTGGGTTGCACGGTGAAGGCACCGTCGGACGTGGTGCCGTAGGACTCGACGCCGAGTCGGTGGCACAGATGATCCAGAGCCTTCTGGCCGCCACGCAGCTGGCAAGGCAGGTTGGTGCAGACGTTGAGCTTGTAGGTGCCCAGCGGCTGCTGGTTGTACATGTTGTAGAAGGTCGTGACCTCGCGCACCGCGATCGGCGCCATGCCGAGGTAGTCGGCCACCGCCTCCTCGGCCTCGGGCGAGACCCAGCCCTGCTCATGCTGGACGATGGAAAGGCAGGCCATCACGGCAGACTGCCGCTGGTCGGCCGGGTACTTGGCGACTTCACGATCGAAGCGCGCGCGCATGGCATCCGTAAGCTGCATCATCTGTCGATCTCGCCGAACACGATGTCCATCGTGCCAATCACGGCCACGGCATCGGCGATCATGTGGCCACGGCTCATTTCGTCCAGCGCCGCCAGGTGGGAGAAACCCGGTGCGCGGATCTTCAAACGGTAGGGCTTGTTTGCGCCGTCACTGACGATGTAGATGCCGAACTCGCCCTTGGGATGCTCCACCGCCGCATAGGCTTCGCCTTCGGGGACATGAAATCCTTCGGTGAAGAGCTTGAAGTGGTGGATCAGCTCCTCCATGCTCGACTTCATCTCGACACGCGAGGGCGGCGCCACCTTGTGGTTGCCGGTGATCACCGGCCCCGGGTTGCGGCGCAGCCATTCCACACACTGCAGCACGATGCGGTTGGCCTGCCGCATCTCTTCGATGCGCACCAGGTAGCGATCGTAGGTATCGCCGTTGACGCCCACCGGGATGTCGAAGTCCATCCGGTCATAGACGTCGTAGGGCTGCTTCTTTCGCAGGTCCCAGGCGATGCCCGAACCGCGCAGCATCGCGCCGGTGAAGCCCAGGTTCAGGGCGCGCTCGGGCGAGACGACGCCGATGCCCACCGTGCGCTGCTTCCAGATACGGTTGTCGGTGAGCAGCGTTTCGTAGTCGTCGACGTTCTTCGGGAAGCGGCGGCAGAAGTCCTCGATGAAGTCCAGCAGGGAACCCTGGCGGTTGGCGTTCAGCGCCTTGATCGCGCGCTCGTTGCGGATGCGGCTGGCCTTGTACTGGGGCATCGTCTCCGGCAGGTCGCGGTAGACGCCACCCGGGCGGAAGTAGGCCGCGTGCATGCGCGCGCCCGACACCGCCTCGTACATGTCGAAGATGTCCTCGCGCTCGCGGAAGCAGTAGATGAGGATGTTCATCGCACCGCAGTCCATGCCGTGACAGCCCAGCCACAGCAGATGATTCAGCATGCGGGTGAGCTCGGCGAACATCACCCGGATGTACTGCGCGCGCTCGGGCACCTCGACGCCGAGCAGCTTCTCGATCGCCAGGCAGTAGGCATGCTCGTTGGCCATCATCGACACGTAGTCGAGACGGTCCATGTAGGGCAGCGACTGGATATAGGTCTTGCTCTCGGCCAGCTTCTCGGTGGCCCGGTGCAGCAGCCCGATGTGCGGGTCGGCGCGCTGGATGACCTCGCCGTCGAGCTCGAGCACGAGGCGCAGCACGCCGTGCGCAGCAGGATGCTGCGGCCCGAAGTTGAGCGTGTAGTTCTTGATCTCGGCCATGTTCCGGGGGGCTGTTCAGTGCAGGCCGCCGTAGTGTTCCTCGCGCACGACGCGCGGAGTGATTTCGCGCGGCTCGATGGTCACGGGCTGGTAGATGACGCGACCGGCCTCGGCGTCGTATCGCATCTCGACGTGACCGCTGACCGGGAAGTCCTTGCGCATCGGGTGGCCGATGAAGCCATAGTCCGTGAGGATGCGACGCAAGTCTTCATGGCCCTCGAAGACTATCCCATAGAAGTCGAAGGCCTCGCGCTCGAACCAGTTGGCCGAATTCCACACCGGCGTCACCGAGGAGAGCGAAGGCATGTCATCGTCCGGCGCGAAGACCTTCAGGCGCAGACGCCAGTTGTGCGTGACGCTCAGCAGGTGCGAAACAACGCAGAACCGAGCGCCGTCCCAGGGAGCGTTGCGGTAGTCGCTGTAGTCCACGCCGCACAGGTCGATCAGTTGCTCGAAGCGCAGCAACGGATCGTCGCGCAGTTGCTGCGCCACGCGCGCATAGTCCGACGCGCCGACTGTCAGTGTCGCCTCACCGCATTCGAGCTTGAATGCGCGTACAGCGTCACCAAAGGCCGCTTGCAGCGCTGCTCGCAGGGTCTCGAGTCGGGTGCTCATGGACGTGACAAGGCTCCAGTGCTCAGCGCGCGATCGTGTTCTCGCGCCGGATCTTGGCCTGCAACTGCAGGATCCCGTACAGCAAGGCCTCGGCCGTGGGCGGACAGCCCGGCACGTACACGTCCACCGGGACAATGCGATCGCACCCGCGGACCACCGAGTAGCTGTAGTGGTAGTAGCCACCGCCGTTGGCACAAGAGCCCATGCTCAGCACCCACCGAGGTTCTGCCATCTGGTCGTAGACCTTGCGCAGCGCGGGCGCCATCTTGTTGCACAGCGTACCTGCCACGATCATCAGATCACTCTGGCGCGGGCTGGGACGGAACAGCATGCCGAAGCGATCGATGTCGTAGCGCGCCGCGCCAGCGTGCATCATCTCCACTGCGCAGCACGCCAGACCGAAGGTCATCGGCCACAGCGAGCCTGTCTTGGACCAGTTGATCAGCTTGTCCACCGAGGTGGTGACGAAGCCTTCCTTGAGTACGCCTTCGATGCCCATGCGCTTGCCCTCGCCTCACTCCCAATCGAGAGCGCCCTTTTTCCACTCGTAGACGAAGCCGACCACAAGAATCCCGAGAAAGACCATCATGGCCCAGAAGCCTGTGGCGCCGATATCGTGCAGCGCGACAGCCCAAGGGAACAAGAAGGCGATCTCGAGGTCGAAGAGGATGAACAGGATGGCGACGAGGTAATAGCGCACGTCGAACTTCATGCGCGCATCCTCGAAAGCCTCGAAGCCGCATTCGTAGGGGCTGTTCTTGGCCGCATCCGGACGATTGGGCCCGAGGATGAACCCCAGGACCTGCGGCGCGATACCCACACCCACACCCACCAGGATGAACAGGATGACCGGAAGGTACTCTTGCAGGTTCATCTCAACGACCGTTCATGCAGCGCCAGATGTGCCGGACATAGTGAACGGTCGCGTCTGCACACCTGCGGAAGCCTTACCGCGGCGGCTTGCGATCTCCCTCCCCGCTTGCTCTTGCAGGGGCCGCACTTCGGGACCGGAACGCCTCCCGAGCGCGATCGTTCGTTGATTCTTGGTGCCGACGGCGAGACTCGAACTCGCACAGCTTTCGCCACTACCCCCTCAAGATAGCGTGTCTACCAATTTCACCACGTCGGCTTGACGGGAAGCTGAATCGCCTCCCATGCTCTTCACACGCTGCAAGTTGTGTCTTCGCACATCTGCGCAACGCCAAAGATTCTATCTGGAAAACCCCTCGTCTTGACCTTCAATGCGCGCCGCGATGCGTGCAGACCGCTTCGGGCAGACAGCCTACTTCGAGGCAGCGGCCGAAGGTGACGCAGCGGCTGCCGGGGTAGGAATCGCCCCGGGAATGACGCCTGCAGGCGCAGCACCGCTGCTTGCAGCGCCTGCCGCCGCAGGAGCAGGCTGGTCGAGAACGCTGCCACCGGCTGCAGCGCCACCGACCGGCTTTCCTGACATCAGGGCCAGGCCCAGCGTGCAGACAAAGAACAAGGTCGCGCAGACCGCCGTCGATCTCGAAAGGAAATTGGCACTCCCCGTGGCGCCGAAAAGGCTGCCCGAGGAACCGCTGCCAAACGACGCCCCCATGTCTGCGCCCTTGCCGTGCTGCACGAGCACCAGGCCGATCATCACCAGGGCCGACAGCAGTTGCACGGCAAGCAGCAAGGTCATCCAGAGTTGCATGGTCCGGTCTCTCCGCAGGAACTCGTTGTCAGGTTGATTGGAACTGGGGCGTGGCGCGCATGAACTCAGCCCGCTGCGCGGCAAATCGCGACGAAGTCGACGGCTTTCAGTGCCGCCCCGCCGACAAGACTCCCGTCGATGTCGGCTTGGGCGAACAGCGCTGCCGCGTTGTCAGGCTTGACGCTGCCCCCGTAGAGGATCTTCATGCCGTCGGCTCGCGGCGTGGCTGCCCGCAACTGCTGGCGCAGCAAGGCATGCACCGCCTGCGCCTGCTCGGGGCTGGCCGTGAGCCCGGTACCGATGGCCCACATGGGCTCGTAGGCGACCACCATCTCGCTGGCGCAGTGCGCCAGCGTATGGATGGCGCAAGAGAGCTGGCGCTTGACGACGGCCTCGGTCTGGCCCGCTTCACGCTGCGCCCGCGTCTCGCCCACGCAGACGATAGGCGTCACACCGCAAGCCAGCGCGGCCTTGGCCTTGTCGGCCACGAGTTGATCGCTCTCACCGTGCAGCGTGCGTCGCTCCGAATGGCCGACGATGACGTAGCGGCAACCCAACTCGGCCAGCATGGCCGGGGCCACCTCGCCGGTGTAAGCCCCCTGGGTGTGGACCGAACAGTCCTGCGCGCCCCAGCGCAGATCAGTCGCAGCCAACGTCGAGGCCACGTCTGCCAGGTAAGGGAAAGGCGGGCATACCGCGACGTCGCAGCCAAACGGACGCGACTGCAGCAGGCCCTGGAGCAGCGTCGCGTTCGCAGCGCGGCTCCCATGCATCTTCCAGTTGCCGACGACGAGCTTGCGGCGCATCATGGACCTCACCTCCAGCGCAACACGATCTTGCCCACGTGCGCGCTTGACTCCATCAGCACGTGCGCCTTCGCCGCATCGGCGGCGTCGAAGACCCGATGGATCACTGGTCGAACCTGTCCCGATTCGATCAAGGGCCAGACACGCTGACGCAAGGCGCGCGCAAGAGCCGCCTTGTAGGCCACCGGCCGTGGACGCAGCGTGGAGCCACTGACCGTCACCCACTTACGCAGCAGCACACCCGAGTCGAGGGTGCTCTTGGTTCCGCCCTGGACCGCGATGACCGCGATGCGGCCGCCCTCGGCCACGCACTG
Organism: uncultured beta proteobacterium; assembly: GCA_903876715.1. Taxonomy (GTDB): domain Bacteria; phylum Pseudomonadota; class Gammaproteobacteria; order Burkholderiales; family Burkholderiaceae_C; genus Rubrivivax. The sequence continues at coordinate 1,727 of CAIRBF010000352.1, read as the reverse complement.
AAGCTCCCGGTCAAGGTAGTCTCCGGCCACCATGTCGAGGACGACATCGGCACCCCGGCCCTCGGTCAGACGTCGGACCTCGACGACGAAATCCTGGGTGCGGTAGTTGATCGCCGCGTCAGCGCCCAGGGCCAGGCACGCCGCGCACTTTTCGTCGGTGCCTGCGGTCACGAGCACGCGGGAACCGAACGCCTTCGCCAGTGCGATGGCCGTCACGCCTATGCCACTGGAGCCCCCCTGGACAAGCAGGGTTTCGCCCGGCTGCAGGCGAGCGATTTCGAAGACGTTCTGCCAGACGGTGAAGAAGGTCTCGGGCAGTGCCGCAGCCTCGATGTCGTCAAGCCCGGCAGGCACAGGCAGGCACTGCCCGACCGGTGCCACGCAGAACTGCGCGTACCCGCCGCCCGCCACCAGGGCACAGACGCGGTCGCCAAGCTTCAGACCAGCCGCCGCCAATTCAGCGGCATCACCCTCGAGCACAGTGCCAGCCACCTCGAGCCCGGGCAAGTCGGACACGCCTGGCGGCATCGGGTAAAGACCCATGCGCTGAAGCACGTCCGGCCGGTTCACACCGCTCGCGGCAACATCGATCAACACCTCCCCCGGCGCCGGCACGGGACGCGGGCGCTCACATGCCCGCAGGACCTCGGGGCCGCCGGGTTGCTCGATCTCGATCGCCCTCATGCTCAGTTCTGTTCCAGCAGATATCAAGAGGTGCAGGCCGCGCCGAGCGGACGGAACCCGCAGGTCCCGAGCCACACGGCGTCGACTGGCTGCCGTCAGCCTTGCCGCGGCTCCGACGGCGCAGGCGCCGGTGCAGCCTCTGCTCCGCCCATGCCACCCGATGCGGCCGCGTCGCCACCCTCGCGGGGCTCACGGGCCTCGCGCGGCTCCCGGCGCGGACGATCACTCCGGTCTCCTCTCTCGCCACGCTCTCCACGCTCGCCCCGGTCGCGCCGCGGTCCGCGATCGGGTCGATCACCGCCTTCACGCCGCGGCCGCTCGTCGTCAACAGCACCCTCAGGACGCTCGAGCAAGGCCTTCATGGACAGCTTGATGCGGCCTTTCTCATCGGTCTCGAGCACCTTGACCTTGACCACCTGGCCTTCGGACAAGTAGTCGCTGACCTGCTCGACGCGCTCGTGCGCAATCTGGCTGATGTGCAGCAAGCCATCCTTGCCCGGCAGGATGTTGACCAAGGCGCCGAAGTCCAGCAGCTTCGTGATCGGGCCTTCGTAGACCTTGCCGACCTCAGCCTCGGCCGTGATCTCGGTAATGCGCTGCTTGGCGAATTCGGCCTTGCCGGCGTCCGTGGACGCGATCGTGATCGTTCCGTCTTCGGAGATGTCGATCGTGCAACCCGTCTCCTCGGTCAGCGCCCTGATCGTGGCGCCGCCCTTGCCAATCACGTCGCGGATCTTCTCGGGGTTGATCTTCATCGTGTACAGACGTGGCGCGAAGTCACTGACCTCGGTCTTCGCCTCGCCCATCGCCTCGACCATCTTGCCGAGGATGTGCATGCGCGCCTCCTTGGCCTGGGCAAGTGCGACCTGCATGATCTCCTTGGTGATGCCCTGGATCTTGATGTCCATCTGCAGCGCGGTCACGCCGTGGGTCGTGCCAGCAACTTTGGAGTCCATGTCGCCGAGGTGATCCTCGTCGCCAAGGATGTCGGTCAGCACCGCGAAGCGGTTGCCGTCCTTGATCAGGCCCATCGCGATGCCGGC
>CAIRBF010000351.1 GCA_903876715.1 uncultured beta proteobacterium | reverse complement strand
CGACTTCCGCCCCGCTGCCGTTGAGCAGGTTCTTCATCTTCATGCGCACGGTGGCGGCACCGCGGCCGCCGCGGCTGTACTCGGTCTTCAGCACGACCATCGGGTCCTTGCCCTGCATGATCACGTTGCCGGCACGGATTTCTTGAGCGAGTTTCATGGGGCTGGTCGCAGGTGGTGTGCCGCGATGGCGGCTCATGGAAAACCCGTCATTCTAGCGCGTAGACCCCCGTTCTGCCGCGGCCTGTTGCGCAACGAAGCGCAACAGGCGCGTGGTCAGGTCGGCGTGCGCAGCCTGGCACCGCGCGAAGGCCCGGGCCGCGGCGGGCCAGGGTGCAGGGCGGGCCCACTCGCCGTGAGGAGGCGCCGGTCCGCCCAGCGTCTGCAAGGCAGCGCGGAACCCATCCACACTCGCGGGTTCCAGGCCGTTCCAGGCCCGGTACAGCCCGTGCACCGCCGGTGGCAGCGGAGCCTGCAGTGCAGCGTCCTCGCGCCATCGCTCGACGAAGGCCTCAGCCTTCGGCCTGTGCGCGCCATCGTGCTGAGGGTACAACTGCCACACGAAGGGTGCTGCCGCCCACACCGCGCGCACCAGGGAGTCCTCGCCGCGGACGAAGTTCAGGTCGGCGCTCCACAGCAGGCGGTCGTAGTCCGACTGCGTCAGCCAGGGCAGCTCGACGACGCGCAACCCGGCCGGCAGCGGACGCGCCAACGCGCGAACCTGCGCCGTGGCCGGGCCGGGCGTGAGCGCGAGCAGCGTCGGCTCCTCCGCCAGCGCCTGCAGCAGCGCGGGGACTGCCGGGTTGGCGTAGCAGAACAGCGTGACGAGCCGCTCGCCTGGCGCCGTGGTGAGCCCGAGCCGGCGCCGCCAGGTTGAGGCGTCGAAGACGGCGCGCTGCTGCAGCAGCCCGGGCTCGCGCAGCAGCCCGCCCGTGGTGGGCGTGAAGCCGGGGTGGAAGAACCACTTTCTCAGGCCGGCGGCGGGGCCGCTCCACTGCGGAGAGGGCAGCAGGTGACAGCGCTCGACCCAGGTCTCGGCGCTCAGGTATTCGAGGTTGATCCAGACCGGCACCGGCAGGCGCCGCGCCATCGCCGCGACGAAGCCCGGCGGCGGATCGCATGCGAAGGCTTCGACGACGACATCTGCGGGCTCGACTTCGGGCAGGGGCTCGCGCCAGTCCAGTACCTCGACGCGATCAGACTCCTGCGGCGCCATCCAGGCCAGCGCCGAGCGGTCATCCACCCACAGCCGCACGTGCTGGCCACGCGCGCCCAGGTCGGCCGCAAGGCGCCAGCACACGCCGATGTCGCCGTAGTTGTCGACGACGCGGCAGAAGACGTCCCAGCGCCGCACGTCGTGCGGCGCGGAAGCGTCGACTGCGATTCGGGTGGCGGTGTCGGCAGACAGCGGCATCGACTGATGATAAGCAGCCGGCTGCGTTGCGCCTGACTGACCGGCGGTGTCTGCGGTGCATCCGGGCCGTCGCGCCGACAATGCAGGCTGTGAGCCCGCGCAAGACCGCCCCATCCGCCCCCTCCGCCCGATCCACCCTGGACGTCCAGGCCGACGATGTCGACCATGGGCACGCTGTCGTGCCAGCGCCGTACGCCGCGCCGGCCGGCGCCATGCCGGTGCCCGGCCCGTCGAACGCCTGCGCCGATGAGGCGCCCGTCGCCTCGAACGAAAGCACGCAGGCACTGCGCGCGCACTTGCTTGCAGAGGTGGCCGCCTTGCCGAGCCTGCCGGGGGTGTACCGCTACTTCGACGCCCGGGGGGGCGTGCTCTACGTCGGCAAGGCGCGCAACCTGCGCAAGCGGGTGTCGAGCTATTTCCAGAAGGACCACGGCGGCACGCGCATCGGCGCCATGGTGGCCCGGATCGTGCGCCTGGAGACCACGGTTGTTCGCACCGAGGCCGAGGCGCTGCTGCTCGAGAACAACCTGATCAAGACGCTGAACCCGCGGTTCAACATCCTGTTCCGGGACGACAAGAGCTACCCTTATCTCAAGCTCACCGGCACGGCCGGCGGCGGCGCGGCCCACGGACCCTCGCAGCGCTTCCCGCGCGTGGCTTATTACCGAGGCGCGGTCGATCGCCGACACCGCTACTTCGGGCCCTACCCGGGCGCCTGGGCGGTGAAGGAAACGATACAGCTGATCCAGAAGGTGTTCCGCCTGCGCACCTGCGAAGACACGGTTTTCGCCAACCGCTCGCGCCCCTGCCTGCTTTACCAGATCCAGCGCTGCTCGGGCCCGTGCGTCGGCCTGGTGCCGGCAGTCGATTACGCGCGCGACGTGCGCGAGGCGGAAACCTTTCTGCTCGGGCGCTCGCAGGAGGTGCTCGACAAGCTGCAGCAGCGCATGATGGCGCATGCCGAGGTGCTGGAGTATGAGCGCGCGGCGCAGGTGCGCAACCAGATCGCGGCGCTGTCGCGCGTGTTGCACCAGCAGTCGGTCGAGCACAGCAGCCTGTCTGACGAAGAGCAGGACGCCGACATCCTGGCGGTGAAGGTGCAGGGCGGGCGCGCCTGCGTGAACCTGGCGATGGTGCGCGGAGGCCGCCACCTCGGCGACCGGGCGCACTTCCCGACCCACGTGGACGACGCGACCGCGCTGCGCGCCGAGGACGTAGCCGACGAGTCTGAAGAGGCCGCGGTACCGACCAGCCCCGAAGTGCAGGTGCTGCAGGCCTTCGTGCTGCAGCACTACGCCGGGCAGGCCGTGCCGCCGCTGCTGGTGCTCAGCGAGGCGCTGGGCGAGGCAGTGGTCGAGGCGCTGGGCGCTGCCGCCGGGCACCGCGTGCGCGTGCTGCACCAGCCCCGCGGCCAGCGCAAGGTCTGGCTAGAGATGGCTGTCAAGGGCGTCGGCCTGGCGCTGGCCCGGCTGCTGGCCGAGGAGGGCTCGCAGCGCGAGCGCACTCGCGCGCTGGCGGAGGCACTGGACCTGGACGCCGAGGACCTGGCGCGCCTGCGCATCGAGTGCTTCGACGTCAGCCACACCGCGGGTGAGGCGACACAGGCGTCTTGCGTGGTCTACGAGGGCCACGCCATGCGCCCGGAGCAGTACCGCCGCTACAACGTGGAGGGCATCACCGGCGGCGACGACTACGCGGCGATGCGCCAGGTGCTGATGCGACGCTATTCGAAGCTGGCCGAAGCCGTCGAAGCGGCCAGTGCGCCCACCGAGGGCGACGGCGAGACCTCGAACCTTGCGACCGACGCCGCGGATTCGCCGATGCGCGGCCGCAGTGCGGGCCGCGCCCGCCTGCCCGACCTCGTGCTCGTCGACGGCGGCCGCGGTCAGGTCGCGATGGCGCGCGAGGTCTTCGAGGAGCTCGGCCTGGACCTCGCACTGATCGTCGGCGTGGAAAAGGGGGAGAAGCGCAAGGTCGGGCTGGAGGAACTGGTGTTCGCCGACGGGCGTCCCAAGGTGGCGCTCGGCCACGATTCGGCGGCGCTGATGCTGGTGGCGCAGATCCGGGACGAGGCCCACCGCTTCGCCATCACCGGCATGCGTGCCCGGCGGGCCAGCGTGCGAACCGGCGGCAGCCGGCTCGAGGATGTCCCCGGCGTGGGTCCGCGCAAGCGCGCGCGCCTGCTGCAGCGCTTCGGCGGCTTGCGCGGCGTCGCGCAGGCCAGTGTGGAGGAGCTGGCCGCGGTCGACGGCATCTCGCACGACCTGGCCGAGGAGATCTATCGTGCCCTGCATTGACCGCAGCCAAGCGGACTCGAGCGCCACGGGCACAATCTGCGTATGTTCCTGACGCTGCCGACACTGCTGACCTGGGCGCGCATCATTGCGATCCCGCTGATCGTTGGGGTGTTCTATCTGCCGCTGGACGCCCCCACGCGCAATCTGATGGCCACCGTGTTCTTCGTCGCCGTCGCTCTGACCGATTGGCTCGACGGCTATCTGGCGCGCAAGCTGAATCAAACCTCTTCCTTCGGAGCCTTCCTCGACCCGGTGGCCGACAAGTTCCTGGTGTGCGCAGCCCTGCTGATCCTGCTGCAACTCGACCGTGTCGATGCCTTCGTCGCCCTCGTCATCGTCGGCCGCGAGATCGCGATCTCGGCCCTGCGCGAGTGGATGGCACAGATCGGTGCGTCGCGCAGCGTGGCGGTGCACATGCTGGGCAAGCTCAAGACCACGGTGCAGTTGGTGGCCATCCCCTTCCTGCTCTACGACGGGGCTTTGTTCGGGTTCATCGACACCCGCATCTGGGGCACCGTGCTGATCTACATCGCCGCGGTGCTGACGATCTGGTCGATGGTCTACTACCTTCGCAAGGCGCTGCCCGAGATCCGCGCGAAAGCGCGTTGAAGCACGATGAACCTCGCCCCGGTGCCCGCCAGCGCCGCGCTGCGCGCCGTGCCCTGGGTCTTCGTGATGATCTGGAGCACGGGCTTCGTGGTCGCGCGCTTGGCGATGCCGCACGCGCCGCCGATGGGTTTCCTGGCTTGGCGTTTCAGCCTGTCGGTGCTCGCCTTTCTGGCATGGATCCGCTGGTCGGGCGCGGCCTGGCCGCAGGGGCGCTCGCAGTGGTTGCACCTCGGCGTGGTCGGGCTGCTGATGCACGCGGGCTACCTGGGCGGGGTCTGGGTCGCGGTCAAAGCCGGCATGTCGGCGGGAACAGCGGCGCTGATCGTCGGCTTGCAGCCCTTGCTGACGGCGCTGTGGCTGTCGTCCACCGGCGCCAGCGAGCGTGCCAGCCAACGCCAGTGGCTGGGCTTGGCGCTCGGGCTCGCCGGCCTTGTGCTCGTGGTCTGGCGCAAGCTTGGGTTGGGCGAGGCTTCGGCGCCGACGCTCGCGCTCGCGATCCTGGCGCTGCTTTGCATCACTGTCGGCACGCTCTGGCAGAAGCGCTGGGTGCGTCCGGTGGACGTGCGTACCTCCAGTTGCGTGCAGCTGCTGGCGGCGCTGGCGGTCACGCTGCCGCTGGCCCTGCTCGAGGATGAGCCGGTGCGCTGGACGGCGCAGACACTGTTCGCCCTGGGCTGGTCGGTGCTCGGCCTCACCCTGGCGGCCGGCTCGCTGCTGGTGCTGCTGATCCAGCGCGGAGCCGCCACCCGGGTCACCAGCCTCATGTACCTTGTGCCGCCCTGCGCCGCGGTTCAGGCCTGGCTCCTGTTCGACGAGGCGCTGACGCCGTTGGTTCTGGCCGGCATGGCGCTGACGGCCGCGGGTGTGGCCATGGTCGTGCGGGAGCGCGGGTGATCGGCGGGCTTCGGGCCGACCGGCGCAGGCCCCGCCACAATGCATGCTTTGCAGGAGGAGACCCATGACGACCCCGCACCGCATTGCCGTGCTCGCTGGCGACGGCATCGGCCAGGAAGTGATGCCCGAGGGCCTGCGCGTGCTCGACGCCGCCGCGCGCCGCTTCGGCATCGCGTTGCAGGTCGATGAATTCGACTTCGCGCACTGCGGCTACTTTGAGCGCCACGGCAAGATGATGCCCGACGATTGGAAGGACCGCATCGGCGGTCACGAGGCCATCTTCTTCGGTGCCGTGGGCTGGCCGGCCACCGTACCCGATCACGTCTCCCTGTGGGGCTCGCTGCTGAAGTTCCGGCGCGATTTCGACCAGTACGTCAACCTGCGCCCGGCGCGGCTGATGCCGGGCATCCGCTCCCCGCTGGTCGACCGCCAGGGCCGTCCGCTCGGCCCGGGCGAGATCGACATGCTGATCGTGCGCGAGAACACCGAGGGAGAGTACTCGGCCGTGGGTGGCCGCATGTACGAGGGTACCGAGCGCGAGATCGTGATGCAGCAGACCATCCTGTCGCGTCAGGGCGTGGACCGGGTGCTGAAGTTCGCCTTCGAGGCCGCGATGCGGCGCCCACGGCGGCGCCTGACCTCGGCCACCAAGAGCAACGGCATCGCCATCACCATGCCCTACTGGGACGAGCGCGTTGACGCCATGGCTCGCGCTTACCCCGAGGTGCGGGTCGACCGCTTCCACATCGACATCCTGACCGCGCACTTCGTGCAGCGGCCGCAGCACTTCGACGTTGTCGTCGCGAGCAACCTGTTCGGCGACATCCTGTCCGACCTCGGGCCAGCCTGCACCGGCACCATCGGCATTGCGCCATCGGCGAACCTCAACCCCTCGCGCGTCTGGCCCAGCCTGTTCGAGCCTGTGCATGGCTCGGCGCCCGACATCGCCGGGCGTGGCGTCGCCAATCCGATTGGCCAGATCTGGTCGGCCGCCCTGATGCTGGATTTCCTGGGCTACCGCGAGGCGCACGACGCGGTCTTGGTCGCCATCGAGTCCTTGCTGGCCGACCCCAGCGCGCCACGCACGCCCGACCTGGGCGGCACTGCCGGTACGCGCGATGTCGGGGTTGCGATCGCCTCGGCGGTCGGCCAAGAGGTCAGCGCATAGAATCCTCTGCTTTGAGCGCGGTCGACCGCGGCGCAAGCAAACGCAGGGGTGGCCCTTGAACAGGACCGACTTGATCGAACACATCGCCAGCCAGGCCGACATCTCCAAGGCGGCTGCCGCACGCGCGCTCGAAGCGCTCGTCGGTGGCATTCAAGCCGGATTGAAGCAGGGCGGCAGCGTCACCGTGACCGGGTTCGGCACCTTCTCGGTCACGCGGCGCAAGGCGCGCGCCTGGCGCAACCCGCGCACCGGCGCCGAGGTCCGCATCAAGGCCGCGAAGGTGCCGCGTTTCCGCCCCGGAAAGGGCTTGAAGGACTATCTCAACTGAACCCCGCGCTCCGGCCGGCTGGCCGGGGCAGGCGGGTGCTTAGCTCAGCTGGCAGAGCGGCGCCCTTACAAGGCGTAGGTCGGCGGTTCGATCCCGTCAGCACCCACCAGATCGTCAGGCGGCCGCCCGCGAGCGCGGCCGCCCGAGTCCCGCGGCGCCTCGCGCCCCGGCCCAGCATCCCCACGTCACGCGGTCGTCGTCCATGTTCGAGTTCTTCCGGTCGCACAAGCGGGTCCTCCAGTTCATCCTGGTGGTGTTGATCTTCCCGTCCTTCGTCTTCTTCGGTGTGCAGGGCTACTCGCGTTTCACGGACGAGTCCTTTGCGCCGGTGGCCTTGGTCGACGGCGCAAAGATCTCGCGCGTCGAGTGGGACCAGGCCCACCAGCGCAGCGTCGAGAATCTGCGGCGTCAGGTCCCCGGCCTGGACGTCAAGCTGCTTGACACACCCGAGGCCAAGCGCCGCACGCTGGATGAATTGGTGCGCGAGCGTGTGCTGTTGGCGGCTGCGGCCAAGGACTATCTGCTGCCCACCGACGAGCGTCTGGCACGCCTGTTCCGCAGTGACGCGCAGTTCGCCGCCTTTCGCAACCCCGACGGCAGCGTGAACCGAGACATCCTCAGCGCCCAGGGCTTGACTTCCGAGGGCTTCGCGCAGCGCCTGCGCACCGACCTGGGGCTGCGTCAGGTGCTGGGTGGCGTCGAGGGCACCGCCTTCGCGCCCAAGGCGCTCGTGACCCAGGCACTGGATGCCCTGCTCCAGCAGCGTGAGGTCCAGTGGCAGCTCTTCGACGCCCAGTCACAAGCGGCCAAGGTTCAACCCGCCGATGCCGAGCTCGAGGCCTACTTCAAGGCCCACGAGGCCGAGTTCAAGCTGCCTGAGCAGGCCCGGATTGACTACGTCGTCCTGAACCTCGAAGCCGTGAAGAAGACGCTCAGCACGAGCGAGGAGGACCTGCGTCGCTACTACGCCGAAAACGAGAGTCGCTACACGCGGGCCGAAGAGCGGCGTGCGAGCCACATCCTCATCAATGCGCCCAAGGACGCCCCCGCAGCTGACCGCAAGAAGGCACGTGAGCGTGCAGACGAACTGCTGACCGAGGTTCGTCGCGCGCCAAACACGTTCGGCGAGGTGGCGAAGAAGAATTCGCAGGATCCTGGGTCGGCATCGCGCGGCGGGGATCTCGATTTCTTCAGTCGCGGCGCGATGGTCAAGCCCTTCGAGGACGCGGTCTTTGCCATGAAACAAGGCGAGATCGGCAACGTCGTAGAGACCGACTTCGGTTACCACATCATCCAGCTCACCGGTGTGCGGGGCGGCGAGAAGCAGTCTTTCGAGAGTGTGCGCGTCGAGATCGAGGCTGAGGTCCGCAAGCAGCTGGCCCAGCGCAAGTACGCGGAACTGGCTGAGCAGTTCACCAACACCGTCTACGAGCAGGCCGACAGCCTGCAGCCTGCGGTGGACAAGTTCAAACTCGACAAGCTCAGCGCCACCGTCACGCGCACCCCGGCGCAGGGCGCCACCGGGCCCTTGGCCTCGCCCAAGCTGCTGGGAGCGGTCTTTGCCGATGACGCTGTGCGCAACAAGCGCAACACCGACGCGGTGGACCTTGGCAACAGTACCCTGGTCTCGGCGCGTGTGCTCGAGTACCTGCCGTCTCGCACACCGCCGCTGGCCGACGTGAAGGACCGCGTCCGCGCGGCGGTCGTCGCCGAGAAGGCGGCCGAGCTGGCGCGCAAGGACGGTCAGGCTCGGCTCGAGGTCGTCAAGGCGGATCCCAGTGCCGCGCTGCCGCAGAAGGGCGTGATCTCGCGGGGCCAGGCGCAGGGTTTGCCGCGTTCGGTGGTCGATGCTGTACTCGTCGCGTCGGCCGACAAGCTCCCTGCAGCGCTGGGCGTGGACCTGGGCCGCCAGGGCTACATCGTGGTGCGCGTGCTCAAGGTGCTGCCGCGCGAGGGCGCGGAAGCCGTAGATGCGCTCATTGCTCCCCAACTGGCCCAGGCTTGGGGTGCTGCCGAGTCTCAGGCCTACTACGAGGCCCTGAAGCGCCGATTCAAGGTAGAGATCCGCGTGCCGGACGCTGCCAAGGCCGAAAAGGCGGCAGACGCCGCTTCTCGGTGAGAAAGCGTCGACCGGGGCCTATAATGAAGGGCTTTTCTGCGGTGGCTGTAGCTCAGTTGGTAGAGTCCCAGATTGTGATTCTGGTTGTCGTGGGTT
>CAIRBF010000350.1 GCA_903876715.1 uncultured beta proteobacterium | reverse complement strand
CGTAGGCCGTCGCCGGAGGAGCGAGCCCGGACACGAACAGTCCGGGGGACTGTTCGTGCCTGGCGAGCGCCTGCCGCTCCTGCGGCAGGCATGAGCGCAGCACGGCCCCCCGCCCGCCTGATCCAGAAGGAGTGCAGGCCCGGAAGAGGGCGTCAAGAGGTCAAAGCCGATCGATCTTCAGGTTCTGGGCCACGACCACCTGGCGCCAGGAGGCGAAGTCCTGGGTCAGGAAGGTGGCCAGGGCCTGGGGGGTGCCGGTGGCGGCGTCCAGGGCGTCGGTGCGGAAGCGGGCCTGGACGTCGGGCAGGCGCACGATGCGACCGATGGCTTCGTTAAGCGTCTCCACCACACTCTGCGGAAGGCCCGCGGGGCCGGCCAGCGCGAAGAAGTTGCTGACCTCGAAGTTGTCGAAGCCCGATTCGGCCATGCCCGGCACGTCCGGCAGCACCGGCGAGCGCCGGGCCGTGGTCACGGCCAGCGGCTTGATGCGGCCCTCGCGCACCAGCGGCAACAGCGCCGGGATCGTGCCCGTCAGCAACTGCACCTGCCCGGAGATCAGGTCCTGCGTGGCCGGGGCGATGCCCTTGTAGGGAATGTGCTCGATGGCCACGCCGCTGCGCGCCTTCAGCATCTCGAGCGCCAGATGATTGATGCCACCCGTGCCGGCCGAGGCGTAGTTCAGACGGCCGGGACGCGCTCGGGCGAGCTCGACCGCCTCGCGCAGGTTGGCCACGGGCAGGTCCTTGTTCGCCGCCCACAGCAGCGGCCCCTGCGCCACCATGCCGATGGGCGTGAAGCCACGCACCGGGTCGTAGCCCGCCTGCGGGAGCACCGCGGCCACGGTCGTGAACGGTGCGGCGATCAACAGCAGCGTGTACCCGTCGGCCGGGCTCTGCGCCACGTGCTGCGAGCCGATGGCCCCCGAGGCCCCAGCCCGGTTGTCGACGACGAACTGGCCGCCCAGCAACTCGCCGAGCTTCTGCGCCAGCAATCGGCCCATGGCGTCGGTGCCGGCGCCCGGTGCGAAGGGCACGACGATGCGCACCGTGCGATCCGGGTAGGTCGAGGCCCGGGCGGCGGGCCAGGCGATGGCGGCCGCCAGGGCCGGGGCGGTCTGGAGCAGGTGGCGGCGGGTGGGCAGCGTGTTGCGCATGGTCAGGCTTATCCAGCAACGAAGCCCCGATGCTATCTCGTGAAGTTGACAGTTTCGTGAATCCGCCGGTGTGGACACTTTGCGCGGTCGGTCAACGTGGCTGCGTCCGTTGGACAATCCTCTACGGGGCCGCGCAGCGTGCCGGACCCCGATCCGCCGCGAGATCCTTGCCGTGCCAGACATCCCGAGCCGCCCCGTGATCCCGATTGCCGCAGCGCCCGCCGCTCCGAGCGGCGGCCGTGAACGTCGCCGCCAAGCGCCGAAAGGACGCCGCGTCGACCCGGGAGCGCGGGCCGAGGTGAGGGCGCTGCTGGGGGAGGGCCCGCTGCGGCGCGACCTGTTGATCGAGTACCTGCACCGCATCAACGACCGCCACGGTCAGCTCGCGACGCCCTGCCTGGCAGCGCTTGCCGAGGCGATGGGTCTGGCGCAGACCGAGGTCTACGAGGTCGCGAGCTTCTACCACCACTTCGACATCGTGCGCGAGGGCGCTGACGGCGCCGTGCCCGCCGCGCCAGCGTTGACGGTGCGCGTGTGCGATGGCCTGTCGTGCGAGCTCGCCGGCGCGCGCGCGCTGCTGCAGCGCCTGCCGCAGATCCTGGGCGCAGAGGTGCGCGTGATCGCCGCGCCCTGCATCGGCCGCTGCGAGCAGGCGCCCGCGGTCGCCGTGCACCAGCGGCCGCTCGCGCGGGCGACAGCCGAGACGGTGACTGCGGCCGCGCAGTCGGCGCTGCGCGACGACGCGCGCTTCGACGTGGCGCCGCCGGCCGCCGTGGATTTCGACGCCTACCGCGCCGCGGGCGGCTATGCCCTGCTGGCCGACTGCGTCGCCGGGCGGCGCAGCGCCGACGAGGTGATCACTGCGCTCGAGCACGCCGGGCTGCGCGGCCTGGGCGGGGCGGGCTTCCCGGCCGGGCGCAAGTGGCGCATCGTGCGCGGCTTCGCCGGGCCCCGTCACATGGCGGTCAACATCGACGAGGGCGAGCCCGGCACCTTCAAGGACCGCTGGACGCTCGAGCGCGACCCGCACCGCGCGCTCGAGGGCCTGCTGATCGCCGCCTGGGCCGTGGGCATCGAGGCGGTGTGGATCTACCTGCGCGATGAATACCACGGCATCCGGGCGCTGCTCGAGCGGGAGCTCGCGCGGCTGCAGGCCGCGCCGCCGCTGCCGGCAGGGGCCGCTTGGGCGCTGCCGCGCATCGAGCTGCGCCGTGGCGCCGGCGCCTACGTCTGTGGCGAAGAGTCGGCCATGATCGAGTCGATCGAGGGCCGGCGCGGCCTGCCGCGGCTGCGCCCTCCCTACGTCGCTGAGGTCGGGCTGTTCGGCCGGCCGACGCTGGAGCACAACGTCGAGACCCTGCACTGGGTGCGCGACATCGTCGAGCGCGGGGCGCCGGCCTTTGCCGCGCATGGACGCCATGGGCGTCAAGGCCTGCGCGCCTTCAGTGTCAGCGGCCGGGTGCGCGAGCCCGGGGTCAAGCTGGCGCCCGCCGGCATCACGCTGCGTGAGCTGGTCGACGAGTTCTGCGGCGGCCTGCCCGAGGGCCACGAGCTCTACGGCTACCTGCCCGGGGGTGCCTCCGGCGGCATCTTGCCGGCAAGTCTGGCCGACGTGCCACTGGACTTCGACACGCTGCAACCGCACGGCTGTTTCATCGGCTCGGCCGCGGTCGTGGTGCTGAGCCGCAGCGCGAGCCACTGCGACCGCGCCGTGGATGCCGCCCGCAATGCGATGCGCTTCTTCGAGCACGAGTCTTGCGGCCAGTGCACACCCTGCCGCGTGGGCACGGCCAAGGCGGGGCTGCTGATGGCGCAGCCGGCCTGGGATGCGGCGCTGCTGGGCGAGTTGTCGCAGGTGATGCGCGATGCTTCGATCTGCGGGCTGGGGCAGGCCGCACCGAACGTGTTCGAGTGCGTGCTGAGATACTTTCCGCAGGAGCTGGAATGACAGCACCGGCCCTGGGAGGGGTCGGCCACGGCAAGGCGCGAGGCCGGCAGGCCGCCCGCAGGCGGCCCGGAGCCGACGCGCGAGGGGCTCGAGGCCTGCGCGACGACGCCCAGGTGCGTGGAACGAGGACGGAGGAGGGACTGCGATGAATGCCATCACCCGCGCCGAGCGTGCGCGGCTGGACGCGCCCGAGGTCGGGCTCGAGATCGACGGCCGCGCGGTGCGCGCGCGGGTCGGCGAGACGCTGATCGAGGTGGCGCGGCGCGAGGGTTTCGAGATCCCGCACCTGTGCTGGACGCCGGGCCTGGAGCCCGCGGGCAACTGCCGCGCCTGCGTCGTCGAAGTCGCGGGCGAGCGCGCGCTCGCCGCCTCGTGCTGCCGCCAGGCCACCGCGGGCATGAAGGTCGCCACTGCGAGCGAGCGCGCCCGCACCTCGCAGCGCCTGGTGCTGGAACTGCTGCAATCCGACCTGCCCGAGGCCCGCCACACGCGCGACAACGAGGTCGACGCGTGGTCGCAGCGACTCGGCGTGGGCCGGCCGCGCTTTCCCGCCCGCGCGGCCGACGAAGCGCCCGTCGCCGACCTGTCGCACCCGGCGATCGCGGTGAACCTGGACGCATGCATCCAATGCACACGTTGCCTGCGCGCCTGTCGCGACGAGCAGGCCAACGACGTCATCGGCCTGGCGCTGCGCGGCCCGCAGGCGAAGATCGTCTTCGACATGGACGACGCGATGGGCGCGTCCACCTGCGTGGCCTGTGGCGAGTGTGTGCAGGCCTGCCCGACGGGCGCGCTCGCGCCGGCGCGCGACGCCGCGCTGCAGCCCGTCACCCGGGCCGTCGACAGCGTCTGCCCCTACTGCGGCGTCGGCTGCCAGCTGACCTACCACGTCGCCGACGAATGGGCGGCGCCCCCGGCCGAGACTACAGCCCCTGCGCCTGCGGCTGCCGCGGCGACCCCAGTGACCGCGCCGCCCGACCGCATTGTCTTCGTCGAGGGCCGCGACGGCCCGGCCAACCGCGGGCGCCTTTGCGTCAAGGGCCGCTACGGCTTCGACTACGCGCGCCACCCACAGCGCCTGACCGCGCCCCTGATCCGCCTGCCTGGCGCACCCAAGGATCCCGCGCTCGCCCTCGACCCGGCGGTCGCGCGCGCCTGGTTCCGCGAAGCGACCTGGGACGAGGCGCTCGCGCTGGCCGGCAGCCGGCTGCGCCGGATCCGCGACGAGCACGGCGCGAAGGCGCTGGCCGGCTTCGGCTCGGCCAAGGGCAGCAACGAGGAGGCCTACCTGTTCCAGAAGCTGGTGCGCCTGGGCTTCGGCAGCAACAACGTCGATCACTGCACGCGCCTGTGCCACGCCTCCAGTGTTGCGGCGCTGCTCGAGGGCATCGGCTCGGGGGCGGTCAGCAATCCGGTGATGGACGTGGCCCACGCCGAGGTGGTCATCGTCATCGGCGCCAACCCGGTCGTGAACCACCCGGTGGCCGCGACTTGGATCAAGAACGCGGTGCGCCGGGGCGCCAAGCTCGTCGTGATGGATCCGCGCCGCAGCGAGCTCTGCCGTCACGCTGCCCACGTGCTGCAGTTCAAGCCCGACACCGACGTCGCGCTGCTGAACGCGATGATGCACGTGATCGTCGAGGAGGGCCTGGTCGACCAGGCCTTCATCGACGCCCGCACCGAGGGCTGGGAGGCGCTGCGTGAGAACGTGCGCGGCTACAGCCCCGAGGCCATGGCACCGCTGTGCGGTATCGACGCAGGCACCATCCGCACCGTGGCGCGCCTGTACGCCGCCAGCCGCGCTTCGATGATCCTGTGGGGCATGGGCGTCAGCCAGCATGTGCACGGTACCGACAACGCACGCTGCCTGATCGCGCTGGCGCTGATGACCGGCCAGATCGGCCGGCCCGGCACCGGGCTGCACCCGCTGCGCGGGCAGAACAACGTGCAGGGGGCTTCCGACGCCGGGCTGATCCCGATGATGTACCCGGACTACCACCGGGTGGTCGATGCCGCCGCGCGCGCGCTCGCCGCCGAGGTCTGGGGTGTTCCCGCTGACCGCCTGGACCCGGCGCCCGGGCTCACGGTTGTCGAAGTCATGAAGGCCATCCTCGCGGGAAACCTCCACGGCATGCTCATCATGGGCGAGAACCCGGCGATGAGCGACCCCGACGCGAACCACGCGCGCGACGCGCTGGCGGCCCTGGACACGCTCGTGGTGCAGGACATCTTCCTGACCGAGACCGCCTGCCTCGCCGACGTCGTGCTGCCGGCCTCCGCTTTCCCCGAGAAGACCGGCACCTTCACCAACACCGACCGCACCGTGCAGCTCGGCCGCCGGGCGCTGTCGCTGCCGGGGCAGGCGCGCCAGGACCTGTGGATCCTGACCGCGCTGGCGCGCGAGCTCGGCCTGGACTGGAGGGGCTACGGCGCCACGCCCAACGACTGCACGGCAGCGGTGGAGCGCGTCTTCGACGAGATGCGGCGCCTGATGCCCAGCATCGGCGGCATCACCTGGGCGCGCCTGCAGCGCGACGGCGCGGTCACCTACCCCTGCGTGCACGAGGGCGACCCGGGCGAGGCGGTGGTCTTCACCGACCACTTCCCCACCGCCAGCGGGCGCGCGCGCTTCGTGCCGGCCGACATCGTGCCGGCTGACGAGCGGCCCGACGCGGCCTACCCGCTGGTGCTGATCACCGGGCGCCAGCTCGAGCACTGGCACACCGGCAGCATGACGCGGCGCAGCGCCGTGCTCGACGCGATCGAGCCCGACCCGGTGGCGCTGCTGCACCCGCTGCAGCTCGAGCGCCTGGGCATCCGCCCCGGCGAGCTGCTGACCGTGGCCTCGCGCCGCGGCGAGGTCAGCCTCTACGCCCGTGCCGACGAGGGCACGCCCGAGGGCGCGGTCTTCGTCGCCTTCTGCTGGGCCGAGGCGGCGATCAACCGGCTCACCAACCCGGCGCTCGACCCGGTGGCCAAGATCCCGGAGTTCAAGTACTGCGCGGTACGCGTCAGCCCCGGCGGGCCCGTGCCCGCGGGCGGCAGCTTCGGGCGCGGCCAGGTCCTGGCGGGGGCGGTCGCCTGAAGCCGGCAGGCCGCCCGGTGGCGCGCGGGGTTCTCGGGGAACGGCCCGTGACGAGCGCCGTGTTCAGCCCTCGCGCTGCAGCGCGGCCAGTTCGTCCAGGGTGTTGGCGTTGAAGAAGGCATCCGCGTCGTCGAAGATCACGGTCGCGCAGCGGTGCTGCACGGTCCAGCGGTCGATCTTGCGCTGCCCTGCGCCGAGGAAGGCCCGCAGGCTGGGCGCGAGCGCGGTGCGCAGCAGGCAGAACACGGGTTGCGGCTGCAGGCTGCCGTCGGCCTCGTGCGTGGCGGCGAGCGCCACGTCGGTGTCCTCTTCCTGTGCGGCCGCGGTCAGGCGCGCCACCAAGTCCGCGGGAAAGCCCGGGGTGTCGCAGGGCACGGTCACGAGCCAGGGCGTCTGCGCGGCTTCCAATCCGGCCAGCATGCCGGCCAGCGGCCCGGCGAAGTCGGCCTGGGCATCGGCGACGACACCGACCCCCCAGGCCCGGTACGTGTCGAGGTGGCGGTTGGCGTTGACGAGCAGCGCGCCGACCTGCGGGCGCAGGCGCTCGAGCGCGTGGCGCGCGAGCGGCAGGCCGCGGTGCGGCTGCAGGCCCTTGTCGACCCCGCCCATGCGCGTGCCCCGGCCGCCGGCGAGCACGAGGCCGGTGATGGCCGGGGTTGTGAGGAGAGACCCCCGCAGTGCCGTTGACGTCACAGACTGGCGCCCCGGAATCCGGCTGCGTGGAGCGCTGGCTTGCCTCCCCCCCCGCCTGGCGGGGGAGGCGCTGGGCAAGAGGGGGGCGAGTGCCGAGGCCTCGGAGTTCCCGCCTGCCCGGGAACCACACGCCGGCAGCCCGGTCTTCAGCCCCTCTCCGCTCGCGGGAGAGGGGTGGGGGAGAGGGGGGGGAACCGAGGCCTCAGCGCTCACCCCCTTCTCCCCCAACCCCTCACCCGCCAGGGGTAAGGGGAGCAAGGCATGGGAACCTCGCCATACGGTTCCGGTGCGCCAGTCCGTGGCGCCCACGGCGCCACATGGATCTCTCCCCAAGCCCTCTCCCACAAGGGCAGAGGGGCTGAACATCTGGCGCTTCGGGTGTGGTTCCTGGGTAGGGGGCGGGTCTTCGGCGGTCATGGGGTCGGCGGGAAGCCGCGGCGGCAACCCGGGGCGAGGGGGCTGAGGTGGACGCGCTGCACACCACCGACGGGGCCACCCCCGGGATCGAAGAGCCCCCGGGCCGGCCGCCGGGAGCGGCAACGTTGCCGGTGGATTCTCCGTCCTGGCGCCCGGTGCCGGACGCGCCGCGCCTGACGGCTGCGCTCTGCGAGCTGCTGCGCGAAGTCGTCGTCGTCGACGAGCACGGCGCGCGGCGCACGCTGCAGATCCCCGCCGAGCGCCCGCTGACCGTCTTCGTCGACAAGCGTGAGCTCGTCACGCTGATGACGCTGGGCGAACGGCCGGAGTTGCTGGTGCTGGGCTGGCTGTGCAACCAGCGCCTGGTCGATGAGTTGCGCGAGATCGAGTCGGTGACGGTGGACTGGGAGGTCGGCGCTGCGGCCGTGCGGACCCACCGCGGCCTGGCCGACCTGGAAGCGAAGACCGCCACCCGGGTGGTGACCACCGGTTGCGGGCAGGGCACGGTCTTCGGCGACCTGATGGCCCAGGCCGACGCGATCGAGCTGCCCGACGCGCGGCACGCGCGCATCGACCAGGCCACGCTGCTGCACATCCTCGAGACCATGCGCGGACGCGACAGCATCCACCGGCGCGCCGGCTCGGTGCACGGGTGCGCCCTGTTCGCGGCCGGGGAACTGTTGCTGGCGGTGGAGGACGTGGGCCGCCACAACGCCGTGGACACCGTCACCGGCTGGATGGCACTGCACGGCGTGAACGGCGCCGACAAGGTGCTCTACACGACCGGCCGCCTGACGAGCGAGATGGTACTGAAGGCCGCACGCATGGGCGTGCCCGTCGTCGTCTCGCGCAATGGCGTCACGGCCATGGGGTACGAGATGGCTCAGCGCTTGGGAATGACGCTGTTCGGCCGGGCCGCGAACCGGCGCTTCCTGTGCTACAGCGGGTTGGAGCGCTTCGATGCAGAGGCGCCGGCGGCTGGCCCGGACTGACGCGCCGGGCTGGGGCGCCGGCTCAGCCCGCGGGGTGTGTCAGGTCGCGCAGGTGCGTCGGGCCAGCCTCGGCCTCGATGCGGTCCATCAGGGGTTTGAACAGGCCGGCGGCAGCCGCCAGTTCCAGCACCACGAACATCGGGCCGACGAGCAGGCCGACCAGGTCGTCGGTGAAGGCCGGCTTGCGCCCCTCGTACCAGTGACCCACGAACTGGATCACCCAGCCGAGCACGAACAAGCCCACGCCCCAGCCGACCCAGGAGGCGCTGGCCTGCCCGAGCACGTGCGCGCTGCCGATCAGCACCGCCATCACGCCCACGACCAGGACCTGCAGGGCGGTCTCGCCGCGCGTCAGGAACCAAGCCGAGGTCAGCAGGAACAACGCCCAGGCCGGGGTCATCGCCCAGCCGTCCAGGCTGAACACCGGATGCGACAGCAGCACGCCGATCGCAAAGATGATGATCGGCACGCCCACCAGGTGGGTCTGGATGTTTCGCCGGTCCCGGTGGTAGAGAGCGTACTGGACCAGCAGCCCGAACGCCGGGCGGAACGGTGTGAGCATGGCGCGAACCTCCTGCGGGTTCAGATGCTAGCGGTCCCGCGCAGACTTGTCATCCGCTGGTCATGTGTGCCAGCGCGCCGCAGCCGGCGGACTCCAGTGCGCCGTGGCGCGCCGCCGCAGGCCGGTTGCTGCGAGCACCGCATCCGCTGGTCGCGCCCCCGCTCCTAGAATGCCGGACCCGAGGCAGCCACCCGCCCGGGCGGCGGGTCGCCAGGGCCCGGCGCAGCGCGAGGACCGAATGAGCATCAAGAGTGACCGCTGGATCCGCCGCATGGCCGAGCAGCACGGGATGATCGACCCCTTCGAGCCTGGGCAGGTGCGCTACTCGGCCGACGGCCACCGCATCGTCAGCTATGGCACCTCGAGCTACGGCTACGACATCCGCTGCGCGCGCGAGTTCAAGGTCTTCACCAACATCCACAGCACCGTTGTCGACCCGAAGAATTTCGACGAGAAGAGCTTCGTCGACATCGAGGGTGACGTCTGCATCATCCCGCCCAACAGCTTCGCGCTCGCGCGCACGGTGGAGTACTTCCGCATCCCGCGCAACGTGCTGACGATCTGCCTGGGCAAGAGCACCTACGCGCGCTGCGGCATCATCGTCAACGTCACCCCGTTCGAGCCCGAGTGGGAGGGCTACGTGACCCTCGAGTTCAGCAACACCACGCCGCTGCCGGCCAAGATCTACGCCGGCGAGGGCTGCGCGCAGGTGCTGTTCTTCGAGAGCGACGAGGTCTGCGAGACCAGCTACAAGGACCGCGGCGGCAAGTACCAGGGCCAGCGCGGCGTGACCCTGCCGAAGGCCTGAGGCAGCGCTTGCCGCGGCCGGCGGGCCGCCTGCGCGGCACAAGGTTCAGTGCGTGGTGCCTGCCGCGAGTCCCACGTCCTGGGCTCCCGTGTGCTCCAGTGCCGCGCGGATCGCCGCCCGCAGGCCCCGCTCCATGTCGTGCTGCGCCATGGAGGCCGGCGCACCGTGCGCTAGGGCGTGCTCCGGCAGGCAGGGCAGGTGGATGAACCCGCCGCGCGTGCCCTTGTGGTCGCGCCGGGTCGCCAACAGGTGCATCAGGGCATAGAACACATGGTTGCAGACGAAGGTGCCGGCCGTATTGGACAGTTCGGCCGGTATGCCGGCCGCCCGGATCGCCTGCAGCATGGCCTTGACCGGCATGCGCGCGAAGTAGGCGGACGGCCCGGCCTGCACCACGGGACTGTCGATCGGCTGTGCGCCCCGGTTGTCCGGGATGCGGGCATCGTCCACGTTGATCGCCACGCGTTCCAGGGAGATGGCGGCGCGGCCGGCCGCCAGCCCCAGGCACAGAACCAGCGCGGGACGGTGTAGCTTCAGCAGTGCCGACAACTGTTGCGCGGACTGGCCGAACACCGTGGGCAACTGTGCGGCGACGATGCGGTGCCTGGCGATCTGGCGGCCATGCAGTGCGCGTGCGACCAGCCAGCTGGGGTTGACATCGGCATCACCGAACGGATCGAAACCGGTCACGAGGACTTTGGAAGGGGGGCGTAACATGCCCTCAATTTACCGCGATTTGCGGGCGCGGGCGCGAGAGGACTCTGCCATGAAATGGGAAGGCAACCGGGAATCCGGAAACGTGGAGGACCGCCGCGACAGCGGTGGCGGGGGCGGCGGCGGGATGCTGGGGGGCCGCGGGATCGGCATCGGCACCATCGTGGTGGCGCTGTTGGGCGGATGGATCTTCGGGATCAGCCCGATCACGATCCTGAACCTCCTCAGCGGTGGTGGCGGTGTGGAGCAGGTGCAGCAGGCCCCGGCCGCGCGGCCACCGGCGGACGACCGGATGGCCCGCTTCGTGTCGACGGTGTTGGCCGACACCGAAGACGTCTGGAAGGACGTCTTCGCCAAGGGCGGCAAGGCCTACGAAGAGCCTCGCCTGGTGCTGTTCCGGGGTACTACGCCGACCGCCTGTGGCACCGGGCAGAGCGCCATGGGGCCGTTCTACTGCCCGGGCGACCGGAAGGTCTACATCGACCTGGTTTTCTACGAAACCTTGCGGGAGCGCCTGGGGGCCCCGGGCGACTTTGCACAGGCCTACGTGGTCGCCCATGAGGTCGGGCACCATGTGCAGAACCTGCTGGGCATCACGGACAAAATGACGCAGATGCGCAGCCGGGTCGACCAGGTGCAGTACAACGCCCTCAGCGTGCGCCTCGAACTGCAGGCAGACTGCCTGGCGGGCGTGTGGGCCCACCACGCCCATAACGCGCGCCAGATCCTGGAGAACGGCGATGTGGAAGAGGCCATGAACGCCGCGGCGAAGATCGGGGATGATGCGCTGCAGCGCTCCGGCGGTGGTGCCGTGGTGCCGGACAGTTTCACCCACGGGACCAGCGCCCAGCGCCAGCGCTGGTTCAACACCGGACTGACGGGCGGTACGGTCAAGGGCTGCGACACCTTTTCGGCCAGGAACTTATAGGAGGATAATGACGGTTTGCCCGCACCCAAGGGCACCACCCGCCCCCCAGCCCCCAACAGGCCCGGTGGCAAATCCTCTTGCAGGTACTGATGAGCGACCCCGTAGACACCCCGATTGTTCCCGAGCGCCTCGACGCTTTCTCCCAACTCCAGCTTGCAGCGCCTTTGGCG
>CAIRBF010000349.1 GCA_903876715.1 uncultured beta proteobacterium | reverse complement strand
ATCGCGCCGGTGGGTCGCATCGAGTTGCGTGACGCTTCGGACGTGACCACGCTCAAGACCGGCGAGCAGGTCTACCAGGCTGTCTGCACCGCCTGCCATGGCGTCGGCGCGGCCGGGGCCCCAAAGACGGGCGATGCCGCGGCCTGGGCGCCGCGCATCAAGACCGGGTACGACGCGCTGTTGAACTCGGCGCTGAAGGGCAAGGGCGCGATGGGTGCCCAGGGCGGTGGAGATTACTCCGATCTCGAAATCGGTCGCGCCGTGGTCTACCTGGCCAACCAGTCTGGTGGCAAGCTCGAGGAACCCAAGGCCCCCGCCGCTGCTGCCAGCGCCCCTGCCAAGTGAGGCCCCAGGGCTTCAGGCGCGCGGTCTGAGCACGTAGCCGAAGCGCCGCGGCATCTCCTCGAAGCGGCATTCCTGGGGCGTCCACCGCCCGGCCTCGACGGCGTCAGCCGCGGCGGTCATGTCCAAGGTGTGCACGAGGCCCAGCGCCTCGCCCACCGATTCCAGTCGGCACCACAGGTACAGGCGGCCGCGGTCATCCAGCCACACTTGCAGCACCTGCGCCGGCTCGCCGGTGTGGGCTGTGACCGGCCAGCCGTCTGCGCCGGTGCCCACGCGCCAGACGTAGGGCGCCGCCTCCAGGTCCACGTAGACGCGCTGCGGTCCGTTCTGGAAGTAGGCCGCACCCTGCGCGTCGCGCGCGTAGTTGCGGTGGATGAACTCGCGCAGCTTGTCATGCCGGATCACGCTGCCCTTGACCTGCGGGAAGGGTCCCGCCGCCTGGGCGCGGTCGTCGCGCATGTACCAGTCGCCTCGGGCATCCAGCGCCAGCCATCCGTGGCAGTGCGGGACCTGGGGCCACTTGCGCAGGGCGGCTTCGACGATGGCGTCCATGACGAGCGATTCTGGCGTGCCTGACCCGACCCTGCTCAGTGCCCGGCCAGCCAGCCCAGCACCGCCTCCGGCATGGTCCCCACGTGGCCCGGAAAGCTGCCGCCGGGAAAGCCCACGTGCCCGCCGTCGGCCGGCTGCCACAGCGTGACGCAGCCGCCGCCCGCGCGCGGCAGACTGGCGGCCGGGATGAAGGGGTCGTTGCGCGCGTGCGCCACCAGCGCCGGGACGCGCAGGCGCTGCAGGTGGGGCTGGGCCGAGGCCCGGGCCCAGTAGTCGCGCGTGCCGGCAAAGCCGTGCAGCGGCGCGGTGAAGGCGTCATCGAACTCGTACAGCGTGCGCGCCCGGCGCACCCGTTCGGCGTCGAACAGGCCCGGGTGCTGGCGCAGCTTGGCCAGCGCCTTGGGCTTCATCGTGGCCAGGAACATGCGGGCGTAGACCTGCCGGTTGAAGCCGCGATCGATCGCCGCGCCGGCGGCCGCCAGGTCGATGGGCGAGCACACGGCCGCCACCGCGCGCGCCACGCCGGCAGCGCTCTCGCCGGCCTCCTGGGCCCAGCGCAGCAGCGCGTTGCCACCCAGCGAGATGCCCACCGCGCGCAGCGGGCTGCCGCAGCGCGCGCGCAAGCGCCCGAGCATCCAGCCCACCTCCTCGAAATCCCCCGAGTGGTAGGCGCGGGGCGCGAGGTTGAGCTCGCCCGAGCAGCCGCGGAAGTGGGGCAGCGCGAAGGCCCAAGCGCGCGCGCGCGCGGCCGCGGCGAAGGCCAGCGCGTAGGGACTGGCCGACGAGCCCTCCAGGCCGTGGAACAACACCAGCAGCGGGGCCGGACCGGTCGGCGTGGGGGGCGCGGGCAGACAGTCGACATCGATGAAGTCGCCGTCGGGCGTGCGCCAGCGCTCACGCTCGAAGACGGGGTGCGCGCCCGTGTGCGCACGGGCGAGCTTGGCCGCCCAGATGGTCTGCAGGTGCCCGCCCGGCAGCCAGCGCGGGGCGCGGTAGTCGAGCAGGGTGCCGGGCGCGGGCATCGTCAATGCGCGAAGACCTGGTTGGGGGCTGCGGCGAGCCGGGTCGCCCAGGCACACACCAGTGGCGGCGTGCGCCGGCTGCGGTGCCCAGGCGCGAAGGCTGGGGCCTCGCCTTTCAGTGCAGCACCGCCGGCACCTCACCCACCGCGGCCGGTGGCTGGTCGACGCTGCCGGGGCTGGCGTGGTGCAACACCAGGCGCCAGCCCTGCGCCGTCTTCAGGTAGACGTTGGTGGCCAGCACCCAGGCTGTGCGCGGTCCCTCGCTGGTCTGGATGCTGATGCGCTCGGCCAGGTGGTGTACGGCGCTGCCCAGGGCCTGCAGACGGTGCACCTGCTCGGGCACCACGGGGATGCCGCCGTTGGCGAAGATGGCCTCGAAGCTTGCGCGGATCGCCGCCGCGCCGATGACGCGCGGACCGCCGGGGTGGATGCAGGCGATCTCGTCGTCGTCGGCCCAAACGGCCATCAGGCGGTCGATGTCGGCCTGCTGCAGCGCTTCGTAGAGCTGCGCCTCGGTGTCCTCGGGCGAGGCCATCAGGGCGGCCGGCGGCGGCTTCGTGGGGCGGGTCATGGAGTCATCCTCCCGGGCTCGGGCATGGTGGAAAGACTCCCAGCCCGAACGGCTTCTCTGTGAACACCGCGCACCGACAGGAGCATGGGGGCCTCTCAGCGGAAGACCACGGTCTTGTGACCGTTCATCAGCACCCGGCGCTCTACGTGCCAGCGCACTGCGCGCGACAGCACCACGCACTCCACGTCGCGTCCGAGGGAGGTGAGATCGTCGGCCGACATGGAGTGGTCCACGCGCGCGACGTCCTGCTCGATGATCGGCCCCTCGTCGAGGTCGGGTGTGACGTAGTGCGCGGTCGCGCCGATCAGCTTGACGCCGCGCGCGTGCGCCTGCGCATAGGGCTTGGCGCCCTTGAAGCTGGGCAGGAAGCTGTGGTGGATGTTGATCGCCCGCCCACGCAACGACTCGCAGAACTCGGTGCTGAGGATCTGCATGTAGCGCGCGAGCACGACCAGGTCCACGCCCTCGCGCTCGACGATCGCCTGCACCTGTTGCTCCTGGGCGCGCTTGGCCGCGGCATCCCGCCCGTCAGCCAGCGGCAGATGATGGAAGGCGATGCCGTAGCTGCGCGCCAGCGGCTCGAAGTCGGCGTGGTTGGAGACGATGGCCGGGATGTCCACCGCGAGCTGCCCGCTCTTCCAGCGGAACAGCAGGTCGTTCAGGCAGTGGCCGAAGCGGCTGACCATCAGCAGCAGGCGCGGCCGCTGCGCCACCGCATGGAAGGCCGCCTGCATGCCGTGCTGCTGGCGCACGTGCTCGAACAGCCGCTCCAGCGTCGGCACGTCGGCGAGTTGCGGCGGGGCGGAGAAATGCACGCGCATGAAGAACAGCCCGGTCGCGTCCTCGCCCTCGATGTCGCCGAACTGCTGCGAGTCGAGGATGTTGCAGCCGGCCTGGAAGAGCAGGCCCGACACCGCGTAGACGATGCCGGTGGTGTCCTTGCAGGACAGCGTCAGGATGAATTCACGGTCGCGCAAGACGCAGGGCTTTCTCTGGTGAAGGGCGGACGTTCCAGACTGGGCCGCGTCCGGCCTGGTGGCCGGGTCTGGTCGGGCGCAAGGGGTCGCCTTGCGGCTCCTCTTCAGTGCGCGTGCACCTTCTCGCCGGCCTTCAGGCGGTAGACGGTGCCGCAGTAGGGGCAGACACCCTCGCCGGTGGTCGCCACGTCGATGAAGACGCGCGGGTGGTTGCTCCACAGCGGCATCTTCGGGTTCGGACAGGCGACGACGCCCGGACCCTGCAGGTCACGGGCGACTAGTTCGACGACGGATTTCGCAGGGGTGGCATTCATCGCGGATGCTCCATCGGTCGGGCGGGATGCCGCATCGGCCGGCTGGGCCGGTCGCTCAGACCGGCGTCAGCCAGGCCGCGTACTTCGGGTTGCGGCCGCCGACGATGTCGAAGAAGGCGGCCTGGATCTTGGCGGTGATGGGCCCGCGCTCACCGACGCCGATCTGGATGCGGTCGAGTTCGCGGATCGGCGTGACCTCGGCGGCGGTGCCGGTGAAGAAGACCTCGTCGCTGATGTAGACCTCGTCACGCGTGATGCGCTTTTCCACCAGCTTCAGGCCCAGGTCCTGGCAGATCCCGAAGATGGTGTCGCGGGTGATGCCGTTCAGCGCGCCAGCCGACAGGTCGGGCGTGTAGACCACGCCCTTCTTGATGACGAAGATGTTCTCGCCCGCGCCCTCGGCGACGAAGCCGGCGGGGTCGAGCAGCAGCGCCTCGTCATAGCCTTCGTCGGT
>CAIRBF010000348.1 GCA_903876715.1 uncultured beta proteobacterium | reverse complement strand
TCGCGCGATCGCGATCTCCATGGCAATCGATGCGCCAGTGTGGCTGCCATAAAGATGGAAAGGGCCGCTGACGCGGGTCATGACGGCATCGAGTGCGGCCCGGGCGAGGTCGGGTATCTCGGGCTGGACAAGCGGCAGCGCATCAGAGTCGCCGTTGCCTGCGGTATCGGGAGCCAGCACCGTCCGTCCCTGCGCGGCCAATGTGCGCATCAGCGGCTCGAGTTGCTTCGATGATCCCGGCGACGGATGGATCAGAACGAGTGGCGTGGTCGACCCTGCCTCGATGTGACGCAAGTGGATCTGCCCCGAGCCGAGGTCGACAAAGCTCCTGCGCACCAGCGGGCCGCTCATGCCACCCTCCGCTGTGCGAGGCGCACGCCGAGCTCACCACCCAGCCAGCGGCCCAGGGTCAGCGCGGGGGTGACGCTCATCCCCGACACGAAACCTTTGCCGGACAGGGTGGAGCCACCGATCGCCTCGCCGATCACATACAGGCCCTCGATCACCGAGCCATCGGCGCGGCAGGCCTGCATCGAGTCATTGATCCGCACACCTGCGGGGGTCTTGAGAACCATGCCGTGCATTTTGATGGCCCGAAACACCGGCCCCTGGATCGGTCGCGGGCAGTGTTGGCGTCCCATCGGGTCCGGGCGCTCGCCTCGACAGGCAGCCGCGTACCCCGCGAGCGAATGGCTCAAGGCGGCTGCGTCCATGCCGGTCGCAGCGGCCAGAGCTTCGACGCCGGTGGCGACCACGAAGGACGGGTGCGAGTGCCAGGCCTGGCGCAGCTCTTCCGCGGTCCAGCCCGGCAGGAGCGGCGGCGCTTCTTCGAGCACCTGATCGTCGAAGACGCACCACAAGGAAAGGTCCGGCAGACGGTCGAGCGCCTGTTCGCGCGCATCGACACTCGGGTCGTCTTCGCGCACGAATCGCCGCCCTTGCGGGTCTAGATGCAATTCCCAGGGCTTGCGCACCTGAGGAGTCAGGCTGGGCATCTGCCGCCAGATGATCCGGTTGTCGCCGGGCTCGCCCACGACGCCTGCATAGGTCGGCAAGAACTGGTCTTGACCGACGATCTGGGCGCCGATCGCCTCAGCCATCTCGATGCCCTCTCCCTGGGATTCGGGCATGGCGGCGGTGTACAGCTTGCGGCCGCCCGTCATCCGCGCGAACATCCCGGCGCTTGCGCCATAGCCGCCGGTCGCCAGGACCACCGCCCGGGTTGCGATGGTCTGCTGCGAACCATCCGCCGCTTCGACAACGATCCCGGTGACGCGACCGTGCTGCAGCACCAGGCGCTGTGCGCGATGCCCCATCAACAGGCGGGCGTTCGGTTGCGCCATGGCCGCCTCGAAAGGCGGGGTGATCGCCTGCAGCACCGACAGACCGCCGCGGCGCCCCCAGTAGGTCCGCGCCGTGCGATAGGCCTCGTGCAGGTGCAGCACGGCCGGGCAGGCCGGGTCCATGTCGAAACCCAGCGACATCAACCAGTCGATGGTCTGGCCCTGCATGGGGACCGTCCGCCTCAGGATGTCGCCACGCCCCGTACCCCGGTTGATGCGGTTGATGTCCTCGAGATGGGACTGGGCGTCGTCGACGATACCCCGGTCACGCTGCAAGGTCGTACCCGCGCCGCTCATCTGACCCAGGCTCACATGCAGGGTACCGCCCACCTGTGACGCCTTTTCGATCACCAGCACCTTCAGCCCCGCGGCCACGGCCTCGATCGCGCAGGGCATGCCGGCGGTGCCGGCGCCCACGATGACCAGATCCTGAGACTCGATCGACATCGCTACTCCCTGTGTCCTCGTCGAAAACCTTCCTCAGCCTCGCTCACACCAGCAGCCGCTGACTCCGACATCTGAGCGGCTTCCACGGTCAACACCCCCCGGCCTACAGGCAGCCGCTCCCGTTCCGGCACGGCACGCCGATCCCCGAATTGCGCAGCCTCGTCGGACCCAAGGCACGGCGCGCCGACTCGCCGAAGGCCGCGTGCTGGGCGCTGAGCACCCGCGGCCCACGTCACGGCAGTGCGCATCAACCCGCCGTGAGCCACTGCGGTGAACCGCAGTTCCCGCGCAGTGGACCTCGCCTTCAGCCCCCGGCGACCGCAAGCACCATGGCCGAATGCAAGGGGGTCCACAACCTGCTCGGGGACATCGAGGCCGCGCTGGCTGGCACCTTCCAGACGCTGCAGTACCGCAAGCAGGCGCAGACGCAACCCCGTGCCTTTGCGTGCCGACTCAACCACCGCTTCGACCCGCGCAAGCTCATCGAGCAACTCATCGACAGAGCCATCCAGAACCGGCCTGTGCAGGGAACCGTCAACCGTGAAAGCCATGTTCAGGCACGTTTCCAATCAGACCCCTCGGTGAATCACTGGAAGCAGCAACGGTGATCTCTGGTGACGGATCACAGTCCGAACCCATGTCTGGACAAGTCTATGCTTTCCTCCATAATACCCTTCGACTGGAACTCGTCGCCGTGCTTAGCGCAAGCACACGAGAGTTCCCAGGGAACGCAATACAGAAGTCAGGGTTTTCCCGGACTCTGCACTCAGGCCTGAGTCCGATGCGAGCAAGAAAATTCCTTCAGGGCTTTCAACGCGCAGGCGCACTTTTATGCGGCCTGCTGCTCATTGCCTTCACGGGTATGGTCCTTTACTCAGTGGTCATGCGCTACCTGTTCACGCCACCGATCTGGGGTGAAGAGTTACCCAAACTGCTGTTTGTGTGGATGATATTCATCGGGGCAGGTTTCGCTTACCTGTCGGGGCAAAATATTCGCATGACCGCACTGATCGAGCGTGTGCCGAATCGCCCACGCCGACTGATCGAACTTGTCATGTATGGGCTTTCGATTGGAATACTGCTGATGATTCTTTGGTATTCCGTACCCATCATCGAGTTGACCTCGGACACCATTTCACTGTCGACCAATCTGTCAGAGGGATGGAAGTTCATTGCATTGCCAGTTGGGGCGGTCCTCCTTCTGATCAACGCGGTCTGGCGGTTCATCCATATCCTGAACGGCCGGGTCGACGATCCCGCCGATCTGGGCCAGGATCATTGAACACACGCACCTGAGCGATCGAGCATGCTACTGACCCTCTGCATCGTCGTTTTGTTCACATTCGTGCTGTTGGGTATGGACATCGCGTTTGCAATCGGCGTTGCAGCGCTCTCCTTCATTGTCGCGAGCCAGTTCGACGCCCGCCCGCTCAACCCAGTACTGTTTGTCAAGGAACTCACCAGCGGCGTCGATAGCTTCGCCATGCTGGCGATACCCATGTACATCTTCGTCGGCGAATTGATGACCAAGGCCGGCGTGACGAAACGGTTGATCGACTTCGCGGCCAGTCTCGTGGCCCATCGGCCCGGCGGCCTGGCCAATGTAGGGATCACCTCCAATCTTTTCATGGCCGGCGTGTCGGGCTCGGCTGTCGCTGATGCCGCGGCAACTGGGTCGATTCTGGTGCCAGAGATGGTCAAGCGCGGCTACCCTGCCAGGTACGCAGCGGGCGTGATCTCGGCCGCCGCAGCGATGGGGCCGATCATCCCGCCGTCGATCCTTTTCATATTGCTCGCCTCCATCGCCAATTTGTCGGTCGGGCAGCTCTTTCTCTCTGGCGTCCTGCCTGGCCTGCTGATGTATGTGAGCCTGATTGTCATCAGCGGCTGGATGGCTCGACGACACGGGATCCCGCAGGAACCCAAAGCCAGCCCTCAGGCCCGGCGCAAGGCGATGATCGCCGGGTTATTGCCTCTGGGCGTGCCGGTGATCATCCTGCTGACCAAGATAATGGGTATCGCAACACCATCGGAATCAGCCGCCGTGGTCGTTGTCTACACGATTCTCATCGGAGTTCTGGTCTACCGGGATCTCAGTTTCAAGGGTTTCATCGAAGCGGCCGTGGCCGCTGCGATGACCACCGCGGTGATCATGATCACCGTTGCATTCAGTCAGATCCTCGGTCAGGTCGCCGTGCTGGCGGGATTGGGTCGCATGGTGCAGGCGACGATGCTCGCGATCAGCGACAACCCGTATGTCCTGCTGATGATCATCAATGTCCTGCTGCTCATACTCGGCACGTTCCTTGATGCCCTGCCGATCATGCTGATCCTGTCGCCGATTCTGTTCCCGCTGATGACCGGACTGGGCGTGGATCCGATTCATTTCGGCTTGGTGATGGTCCTCAATCTCGTGATCGGCATGGTCACGCCGCCGGTCGGTCTCCTGCTCTTCGCCATGGCTCGGATTGCACGGATCGGCATGATGGAAGTGTTCTGGGGCGGGCTGCCCTTTTACATCGGGCTGTGGCTCACCCTGATGTTGGTGACCTATGTGCCCTGGTTCTCGACCTTTCTACCGAATCTTTTCATGAAGTAGACCGGGACAACTCAATCTTCAACAGGAGCGTAGTCATGAAAGAATCTCTCTCACGTCGTGCCGTGCTGGCGGGTGGTGCATCACTGGCTGCAGGTATCGCATTGCCTGCGGCAGCTCAGTCCGGCAAATTGCTGCGCTACGGCAACGCGGGAAGTGCCGGGACGGTATCCAATACCTTCAATGCCGCGCTGTCGAGGGCCATTTCGGCAAAAACGGGCGGCAGGCTGGCGTTCGAGATTTTCGCTGGCACCTTGGGCGGTGAAAAGAGCCTGATCGAATCGATGGCGCTGGGCAGCCTGGACGTCTACAACGGCGCCTACACCGGCATCGAGGGTTTTGACGTCATGTACTCGCCCTACTTTTTCAGAGACGGGCCACATGCCCGCGCGGTCCTCGCAAGCGAGATCGGTGCGCGTGCGTCCGCCACGCTCGAAAGGCGCTACAAGGCCCGCCTGCTGGGGGCTGGTCGGCTCGGCAGCTACAACCTGATGCTCAAGCGCCCGATCCAGAGTCTGGCCGACCTCAAGGGTCGCAAGATCCGTGCGCCTGAAATCAAGGGCTGCATCGAGGCGCTGCGCTTTTTTGGCGCTGCACCCACGCCGATCCCCTTCAATGAGGTGTATCTCGCGCTCCAGTCGGGCATCGTTGACGGGGTGCTGACGGCGCTGAACCCGGGCGTGCAATTCAAGTTCTACGAGGTCTGCAAGTACGTGGTCGTCCCCGACTTCGGCCTCGCACTGGACAAGCAAGTGATTTCTCTGTCAGCCTGGAACGGCCTGACTGCCGAGCAGAAGCAGATCGTCCAGGACTCGTTCAATGAGCTCGAGGAGAGCCAGTACTACCAGGTGGGTCTGGCAGCCAAGCCCAAGGACTTCAAGGCTTGGTCCGATGCCAACGGTGCGGATTCACTGCTCAACCTCGAGGCGTCGGGTCTGGCCAGCCAGATGGCTCCCCTGAATGAGCGTTTGGCCGAGGCGGCCTTCGGCAAGGGCTCCTGGCAAATCATCCAGAACACCAAGGCCTGACAGGGCTTGACGTCGATGGTCATGTCAGCCCATCCCACGGGCCTGCCTTTCAAGCCGGAACAGACCTTTTTTACCGATTCGGCTCATGATCGGCTGCTTGCGATGGTGATGACTCTCGCCGCCAAGCTGCACGTGACCTGTGATCGGCTGGCTTGTCTTGAAATGCTGCTCGAATCGGGCAAGCCCGTCACACGCGAAGCACTCGACCTTTTTCAGCCGACCCCCGAGCAAGCGCAGCAGCTCGACGCAGCGCGTCAGGCGCTTGCGTCGGAGCTGATGTTCTGCTCGATGGGCCGGGAAGCCTCGCTCGGCGCCCCCGCCGAGGGGGTCGACCGGTTTGACCGCCGCTGAATCGTTTCACGAGGGTCCCGCCATGCTCGATCAGATCCCGGCTCACCGAAGTCTTGCCGCCCATCAGTCGTTCATCCTCGACTGCAAGCTGCAGTGGACTCGCCAGTTGTTCCCGGCCCTGCGACAACGCTACCAGGCGAGTGCTGACGCCGCAGATCGCACGCCCGAGTGCCGCGAAGACGTCGGCACCTTGCTCGCTCAGGATGTGGATGCGCAGTTCTTCGGCTGGTTCGAGCGCCACCTTCAGCGGATGAAATACTCTGGGCTGGAAGGTCTGGCGGAGTACTACGCGCGCCATCGCGAGCCTATTCGCCAAGCGCTGTCGGCTGACTTGCCTGAAGGTCTGCTGCATCTCGAGGCCGCCTTCAGGCACCCTGATTACTACACCTCGATCGACATCCATCAGCACCCAGGCGGCGTCTGGTCGGACGAGATCGCTGGCTTCGTTTACGAGCGCGGTGCGCAGTCCACCGCACCCATGCTCAAGAACTCGCTCAGCTTGTGGCAGCGGTTCAAGGTGCAGGCACTCCAGCGGGTGCAGGGACCGGTCGGGCGCGTGGTGGATCTCGGCTGCGGTTTCGGCGGCTCCTCCCGGCCCTGGTATCTCGAACATCCCGACACGGAATTGATCGGTATCGATTTGTCCGAGCCGTGCCTGAGGGTCGCGGCACGGCGTGCTGCGGATGCAGGTGTTGCCGCTGGACGGGTGCAGTTTCGGCAAGCTGATGCGATGGCGACCGGCTTGCCAGCAGCCACTTGCGACATCGTGACCAGCACGATGATGTTGCATGAGATGCCGCCTTCGCACATCCGCGGAGTGCTTGCAGAAGCGCACCGGCTGTTGAAGCCCGGTGGGCTGGCGATTCATCTGGACTTTCTGTTGCATGACGACCCGTTCAAGGAATACATCCACTACGGGCACTCTCAACGCAACAACGAACCCTTCATGGTGCCGCTCAACGAGATGGACATGGCTGGCGCACACCGAGATGCGGGTCTTGTCGACCTCGAGATCCTGCCTTTTGAGGAATTCGACGGCGCACTCTCGCCCAGCATGGATGCCTGGCGTTTCCCGTGGACCATGATCATTGCGCGTAAACCGGCCTGACCGCGCCAGCCCCATCGTTGCAAGCAGAGGTTCCATGCCCCGCGAAATCGATCCGTATTACGTTCAGCCCGAGGACCATCTTGACGACATGGCCGCGGTCCTGAAGCCGGCTCTCGAATTCACTGATGCCGACCTGGAGCGCCTGTCACCCGAGGCCAAGAATCTGTTTTCCGGGCGCAGGCACCTGGGTATCGACTGGCTGGACCGCTACGAAGTGGTGCTCAAAGTCACGCGCAGCCCGGGCGGCTGCGGCTGCGGCGTTCGCGAGGGTCAGCAGATCGTCTTCGACATGCGGCACAAGATCAAGCCCGAGTTGTCCGATGCGCCGTTGTGCGTGCATCTGATGGCTCCGGCGCTGTCACTTTTCTACATGACCTTTGATCGGGCGGCCGAAGGGCTCAACCCGATGACCTGTGTGTGGCGTTATATCGAATGCCCGATGACCGGCCACCTCGGCCAGACCAAGGCGCTCGCCGAGGTGAGCCTGCGCACGACCGACACCCACGAGCCGGTGGTGCGGCGCCTGCTCACCGAGGAGTCGAAATGAGCGCCTCCACCGATACGGGCAAGCTGGGCCGGACGACGATCGAGGCCTGCGAATTGCATGCCACCGTGACCCACGCCTTTCACTGTGCCAACCGGATCCGCGAGGGTCAGACCTTCGTCTTCGACATGCGGGGTCGCCTGCTGCCCGAGAAGTCGACGGCGAATCTTTGCCTGGGAATGATCGCGAAGCTCCATCCCGCCATATTGATGGCGCAGGATCGCATCGCCTCCGGGCTGCACCCGGTCAGCCCGAGTTTCAACACCTTTGACTGCTTCGACACCGGTATCGACCACGGCGGCACGGGCAAGGTCTATGTGCAGTTGTCACTGGTGGATCCCCACAGCGGCGCGACGGTGCAGGCTTGGCCCACCGGCGAATGACTGGCCAGGCGGCGGCCTATTGATCCTCGCCGCCCCGACATCAGGTCTGGCGGGCTCGCACATCGACGGCTGAAAGATGGATACCGACCCGCCTGGGCATCCTAGGCTGCTGAACGGTTGAAATGGGGAAGAAGCATCTGGAACCGTTCCTGCAGCCTCAGACCGGAGGCCGCCCTTAGGCGCCGTTGACAGCGCCAGCGGCGCGCCAAGCGCGGCCGGGCCGAGCCGCCATGACGGCGCTGGCCGCTCAGGACCTGCCGCCGTCCACGCAGATCACCTGCCCGGTGACCCAGGCAGCCTGGTTGCTGGCCAGGAAGGCCGCGGTCCAGGCGATGTCCTGCGGGGTGCCTAGGCGCCGCAGGTGGATGCTCTGCACCAGACGCTGCTGGCCCTCGGTTCCGTAGGCCTCCCACTGGCGCTGGGTGGCGGGGTTGGACAGGATGAAGCCTGGCGCGATGGCGTTGGAGGTGATGCCCAGCGGGCCCAGGTCCTGCGACAGCTGGCGCGTGAGGCCCACCAGCGCGTGCTTGGCAGCGGTGTAGGCCTGGATGCCGGTCAGGCTGGGCCGCAGGCCCGCACCCGAGGCGATGTGGACCATGCGGCCGAAGCGGTGGGCCCGCATGTGGGGCGTGGCGGCCTGCGCCATCCAGAAGGCGCCGTGGACGTTGGCATCGAAGAGGGCCGACCAGTCCTGCTCGGTGATCTCCTCGATCGGGCGGCCGACCTGGCCACGCACGCCGCCCGCGCCATTGATCAGGATGTCGATGCGCCCACAGGCCCCCACCACCTGCGCCACAGTGTCGTGCACCTGGGCGCGGTCGCCGATGTCCACCACATGCGCGGGCATGCCCTGGGCGGCTCCGAAGGCGCGCACCGCCGCAGCGTCGAGGTCGGCCACGTGCACGGTGGCGCCGCTTTCGGCCAACTGGCGGGCGATGGCCTGCGCGATGCCCTGGGCAGCACCCGTGACCAGGGCGCAGTGGCCGGTCAGGTCGATGTTCACTGCGCGCTCCTGAATGGCGGCCTGTTGGGGACGTTCACGCGCAGGCCTTGATCAGTTCCTGCAAGGTGTCGCGTGACAGCGTCCGACGTCCGTCCTCGATGTCGTGGATCAGCGCCACCAGCCGGTCTATCGCCGGGGTGGGCACGCCCGCCTCGCGCCCGAGCTGGCCGATCACGCCGATCTGCGGGTCGACCTCGGTGCGGCGTTTGCGCACGGCCAGGTCGCGGTAGATGCCCGAATGCGTCTTGGCGGTCTTGGCGTTGAACGCGGCCAGCGCAGCGATGCTGGCGCGCGCCCCGGTCTCGGACGCGCCGGGGAAGAAGGTCGCCGGGTCGAAGCCGTTGAAGCCGATGGGGTCGACCCCGCGCGCCCGCGCCACCGCCATCACCTCGCGCGCCACGGTGTCAAAGGCGACGAAGCGCTCGGGATCGGCGAAATTGGCGCTCATGGAATCGGCGGTCAGCGCGGTGGCGAACAGCATCGCGCCATAGGCCAGCTTGCCCCAGAGATAGCCCCAGATGTTGTCGGTGAGCACGGCCTGCGGCTCGAAGACCTGCAGCAGCGCGTGCATGCGGCGCGTACGCTCGCGCACGCTGCCATCGATCTCGCCCACCACCACCGCGGCGCGGTTGCCGAACAGGATGTCACCCGGGCCGTGCCAGTCGGCGCCAAAGTTGACAAAACAACCCATGGTGCGCTCGGCCCCCAGCAACTGCGCCAGCGCCAGCTCGTTCAGGCCGTTCTGCGCCGACAGCACGTAGCCGTCGGCCTTCAGGTGCGGCGCGAGCATGCGCGCCGCCTCCTCGGTGGCCTGCGCCTTGACCGCCAGCACGATCGTCGAGTAGCTGCCACGCAGCTCCTGCGGGGTGAAGGAGGGGACGATCTGGACGAACTCGGTCACCGGTCCGTGGATGCGCAGGCCCGTGGTGCGCGTGGCCTGCACATGCTCGGCCTGCACGTCGACCATGTGCACGGGGATGCCGGCTTGCGCCCAGGTGGCGGCCAATGTCCCGCCGATGGCGCCGCCCCCCCAGACAAGGACCGGGTCTTCGGGCGTCACTCCCCACTCAAGCCCTGCCGGCATCGAAGACCTCCTGGTGCGTGGCCACGTGCAGGTGCCCCGTGGCATCTATCCATCCCCGGGCCATGCCCAGGGTGTTGAACGGCGCCCGTACCCGGCCCTGGGCGTCCACCGCCACCAGACCGGCGCCGATGCCGTGCCCGTGCATCAGGTCATGCACCAGGTGGTCACTGGCCTGCTCCAGCGCTTGGCCGGCATAGCGCATGCGCGCGGCGATGTCATAGGCCGCCACATGCCGGATGAAGCGCTCGCCCATGCCAGTGCACGACACGGCACAGACGCCATCCATGGCGTAGGTGCCGGCGCCGATGAGGGGTGAATCGCCCACGCGCCCCGGGGGCTTGTCGTTGAAGCCGCCGGTGGAGGTGCCGGCTGCGAGGTGCCCGGCGCGGTCGCGCGCGACCGCACCCACGGTGCCGTGGCGGTCGGCCTCGCTGATCGGGCGCATGGCTCCCGCGGGACCTGCCTGGGCCGTCGGTCCAGCCGCGCGCGCGGCCTGGATGTCGGCCAAGGCCTTCACGCGCCGCGGCGTGGTGAACCAGGCGTTGTCGACCATCGCCAGCCCTTGCGCCTGTGCAAAGTCGTCGGCCGCCGGGCCGCTCAGCAGCACGCAGCCCGAACGCTCCATGACGGCACGCGCTGCGCGGATGGGGTTGCGGATGCGCCGCACCGTGCACACGGCGCCGGCCTGCAGCGTGGCGCCGTCCATGAGGGATGCGTCCAGCTCATGGCGTGCCTCGCTCGTCAAGGCGGCACCGTGGCCGGCATTGAAGTGCGGACTGTCCTCCAGCACGACGATGGTGGCCTCCACCGCCTGCACGGCCGAGCCACCGGCCCCCAGCACGCCCCAGCCGGCGCGCAGCGCCTGTGCCAGGTGGGCGCGCACCTCGTCCCACTCTGCGGCAGGCAGCAGCTCGCGCGCCAGCGTGCCGCAGCCGCCATGCAGGGCAAGGACCGGTGGTGTCATGGTCGGCTCAGGCAGGTGCGCAGGCTCAAGGCTGCAATGTCAAGGGCGCTCCACCAGCCGCGCTCAGCGCGCCGGGCGGATGTTCATCGCCAGCGTGTCCTCGTCCACGCGCGGCGTGATCTTCACCTTGTCCTTGACCATGGCCCAGGCCGAGCCGATGGACACCAGAGGCACGCGCGAGCCGTCGGCCACGAGCAGTTCGTTGGCCTGCTCCAACAGCGCGCGGCGCTTGTTGACGTCCATCTCCACGGCGGCGTCCTGCAGCAGCTTGTCCATCACCGGGTTGACATACCCGATGACGTTGAAGGCGCCCATCTTGCGCTCCTTGTCGTTGGAGTGCGCCACCGAGGACAGCGTGTAATGAGCCTCGCCCGTGAGCGTGCCCCAGCCCGCCATGGACATCGAGTAGTCGCCCCGCGTGCGGGCCGGGAAGAACACCGCCACCGGCTGCGCGTTGGCCTGGGCGTCGATGCCGACGCCCGCGAGCATCTGGGCCACCGCAGTGCCCACCTGGCGGTCGCCCGGCAGGCGATCGCTGGTGAAGCTGAAGGTGATCTTGAAGCCGTTGGGATAGCCGGCCTCGGCCAGCAGCCGCTTGGCCGCCGCCGGGTCCACCTTGGAGGGGGTGACCTTCTTGCTGAAGCCGAAGATGCTGGGCGTGACCATCTGGTAGGCCGGCTTGCCCAGGCCTTCCATGGCCACCTCGGCCAGGGCATTGCGGTCGATGGCCAGGTTGATGGCTGTGCGCACCCGGGCGTCTTGCAGCGGGTTCTTCGGCAGCTTGCTGCCGTCCTTGGCACTGACCTGGGGCGAGTTGTCGCGCAGGTCGAGCTCCATGTTGAAGACGTAGACCGTGTCCACCGAGGTCACGGCGAGCTTCGAGTCGCGCTGCAGCGTGGGGACGTCGGCGGCGGGCACACGCACGATGAGGTCGAGCTGACCGGCCTTCAACTGGGCCACGCGTGCGGCGTCGTTCGGGATCTCCTTGCGCACGTGGCGGGCCCAGGGCTCCTTGGGGCCCCAGAAGCCGTCGAAGCGCTCCAGCACCAGCTGGTCCTTCGGGGTCCAGGAAACGAACTTGTAGGGGCCCGTGCCCACCGCCGCCTTGCCACTGTTGAAGGCCGCGTTGGCGGTGTCCTTGGTCAGGCCCGCCGCCGCCTTGGCGCTGACGATGAACAGACGCACGAAGTCGTTGGGCAGGGTGGGCGCCGGGCCATCGGTGCCCACGCGCACCGTGTACGGGTCGACGATCTGCACCGACTTCACGCGGCGCACATAGATCGTGGTGGGGTTCGGGCCGGACACCATCGGAATGCGTTCGATGGAGAACTTGACGTCCGCGGCCGTGAAGTCCGATCCGTCGTGGAACTTCACGCCGCGCCGCAGCTTGAACTCCCAGGTGGTGGCATCGACGGCACGCCAGCTCTCGGCCAGCCGTGGTTGCACTTCCAGGCCGTCACCCGACCACACCAAGGTGTCGAACACGTGCTTCAGCGCCTCGGCCTGGGTGCCGGTGGCGGTGAAGTGCGGGTCGATGGACTCCGGGCCCGCGCGCACGCCGATGGTCAGCGTCTGGGCAGCGGCACTGGCGCACATGCCGGCGGACAAGCTCGCAGCCAGCAGCCAGGCCGCGGCGTATGAATTCAGGCGATGGGACAGGAGGGGCATGGCGGGTCTCGTTCAAGGCGGGGGAAAGTGAGTGCGGCCGCACGGCGCCAACCGGGCGGCGCGTCGTACGGGCTGTCCTGGCCGCAAGTCCTGCGGCACCAGCCGGAATTGGGTCGCCCCCTGCGCCCCGTGTCAAGGGGATGAACACCGAGTCTGCATGCCGTGGGCGCGTGGTGGCCGTCTGCTAAATTAGGTCGCAGTCGTCAGCCCAGGGCCCCGTATGCGAATTGCCGAGATGAACTGGATGCAGGTCGAGGACCGCCTGCGGCATGACGATCGCTGCGTGCTGCCCATCGGCAGCACCGAGCAGCATGCCTACCTCAGCCTGTGCGTGGACCTGATCCTGTCCGAACGCGTCTCGGCCGAGGCGGCGCAGCCCCTGGGCGTGCCGGTGTTCCCGGCGCTGCCCTACGGCATCACGCCGTACTTCGCCGATTTCCCGGGCACGGTCTCGCTGCGGGTGGGCACCTACCTGGCGCTGATGGAAGACATCCTGGAAAGCCTGTACCACAGCGGCTTCCGCCGCATCCTGGTGGTCAACGGCCACGGCGGCAACAACCCGGTGCTGGGCTTCTTCAGCGAGTGGATGGGTCGTCGTCGCGATGCCCGGGTGCGACTGCACAACTGGTGGAACGCCCCGCGCACCTGGGCCCATGTGCAGCGCATCGACCCCGCAGCCTCGCATGCCAGCTGGATGGAGAACTTCCCCTGGACCCGGTTGCCAGGGGTGACGATGCCCACCGGTGCCAAGCCGGTGGTGGACTATGCCCGCTTGCAGATGTCCAACCCGGCGCAGGTGCGCGAGCAGGTGGGCGACGGCAACTACCACGGCCTCTACGCGCGCCCCGACGCGGAGGTCCTCGCCTTGTGGGACACCGCGGTGCAGGAGACCCGTTCGCTGATCGAATCGGGCTGGTGATGCTGGGTTTCCTGGTCGGCCGGCTGTTGCAGGCCCTGGTGGTGATGCTGGTGATCTCGGCCCTGGTCTTCGTCGGGGTGTATGCGGTGGGAAATCCCATCGACGTGCTGATCGGTCCCGACGCCACCCAGGAGATCCGCGCCCAGACCATTGCCCGCTACGGGCTGGACCAGCCGCTGTGGCAGCAGTACCTGGTGTTCCTGGGCCGGCTGGTGCAGGGCGACCTGGGACAATCCTTCGTCTTCAACATGCCGGTGCTGGACCTGGTGCTCAGCCGCCTGCCGGCCACACTGGAGCTCACGCTGCTGGCGGTGCTGGGCGCCACCTTGCTGGGGGTGCCTATCGGCATGCTCGCCGGCTACCGCCCCGAGCATCCGCTGTCGCGCCTGGCCATGGGCGTGTCGGTGCTGGGCTTTTCGGTGCCCACCTTCTGGATCGGTCTGGTGCTCATTCTGGTGTTCGCGGTCTGGCTCGGCGTGCTGCCGGCGGGGGGCCGCGGCCCCACCGTGGAGGCACTGGGTGTGCAGTGGAGCGTGCTGACAGCCGAGGGCTGGAAGCATCTGCTGCTGCCGGCGTTGAACCTGGCCCTCTTCAAGATGGCGATGATGATGCGGCTGGCCCGCGCCGGCACGCGCGAGGTGATGCTGGGCGACGCGGTGCGCTTCGCGCGGGCCACCGGGCAGAGCGAGTTCACCATCCTGCGCCGCCATGTGCTGCGCCTGATCTCGATCCCCATCGTGACGGTCTTCGGCCTGGAGCTGGGCGCAACGCTGGCCTTCGCCGTGGTCACCGAGACCATTTTTTCCTGGCCCGGCGTGGGCAAGCTGATCATCGACTCCATCCAGTCGCTGGACCGGCCGGTGATGGTGGGCTACCTCATGCTGGTAGCCCTGTTGTTCACGGTCATCAACCTGGCGGTGGACCTGGTCTACGCGCTGCTGGACCCGCGGCTGAGGGCGCGCAGATCATGAGCAACGCAGACCGACCAGCCGGCGGCGCGATCGCCTCGCGCGCGCAACTGCTGCGCCGCTTCTGGGCCGAGTTTGCCGAGAACCGGGTCGCGGTGGTGGCACTGTGCATCGCCGTGGCGCTCGCGCTGGCGGCCCTGCTGGCCCCGTGGCTGGCGCCGCAGAACCCCTACGACCTGGCCGCCCTGCGCCTGGGTGACGCCCGCCGCGCACCCGGGCACGTCAACGCCGAGGGCTTTGTGTACCTGCTGGGAACGGATGCGCAGGGCCGTGACGTGCTGTCGGCCATCCTGTACGGCCTGCGCCTGTCGGTGCAGATCAGCGTGACG
The DNA here is from genome assembly GCA_903876715.1 of uncultured beta proteobacterium. GTDB lineage: Bacteria > Pseudomonadota > Gammaproteobacteria > Burkholderiales > Burkholderiaceae_C > Rubrivivax. The sequence continues at coordinate 5,642 of CAIRBF010000348.1, read as the reverse complement.
GCAGGCGTCATCGCCTTTGCCCTTGGCGCGGGCATCGGCGCCAGCGCGGCCTTCCTGGGCGGGCGCTTCGAGGCCGTGGCCATGCGGATGGTGGACCTGCAACTCTCCTTTCCCGCCATCTTGCTCGCGCTGGTGATCTCGGCCGTGCTCGGCCAGGGGCGCTGGCAGATGATCGCCGCCCTGGTGGCGGCGCAGTACGCCTACTTCGCCCGCACGGCGCACGGTGCCGCGGTGGCCGAGCGCTCCAAGGACTATGTCGAGGCGGCGCTGTCCACGCCGCTGCCGGCATCCCGGGTGGTGCTGCGCCACATCCTGCCCAACTGCCTGCCGCCCTTGATCGTCGTGGCCACCGTGCAGGTGGCCAGCGCCATCTCGCTGGAGGCCACGCTGTCCTTCCTGGGCCTGGGCATGCCGGTGACCGAGCCGTCGCTGGGCATGCTGATCGCCAACGGCTTCCAGTACCTGTTGTCAGGCCGCTACTGGATCTCGATCTACCCGGGCCTGGCGCTGATCCTGCTGATCGTCTCGATCAATCTCGTGGGCGACCAGGTGCGCGACCAGTTCAACCCGAGGCTCAAGCGATGAGCCTGCCAGGTTCCTCCGTCGAGCCGTCCGGGGACGCCCGAGGCGCCGTGCTTTCGGTTCGCGACCTGCGCACCCATTTCGAGACCCGCCAGGCGACGCTGAAGGCGGTCGACGGGGTCAGCTTCGACCTCTACCCCGGGGAGATCCTCGGGCTGGTGGGCGAATCCGGCTCGGGCAAGAGCGTCACCGGCAGCTCGCTGCTGGGCCTGGTCGACCCGCCCGGGCGCATCGTGGGGGGCTCGGTGCGGCTGGAGGGCCAGGAACTCGTCGGCCTGTCGCCCGACCGGCTGCGGACGCTGCGAGGCCGCCGCCTGGCGATGGTGTTCCAGGACCCGATGGCCACACTCAACCCCGTGCTGACCATCGGCGAGCAGATGCGCCTGGCACTGCAGGCTCATGGCGCCGTGCCGGCGGCCGCGGTGCGCGCGCGCTCGCTGGAGGTGCTGCAGCAGGTGGGCATCCCGGACCCGACCAGCCGCCTGGCGGCCTGGCCGCACCAGTTCTCGGGGGGCATGCGCCAGCGCGTGGCCATCGCGATCGCGCTGCTGCACCGCCCGGCCGTCATCGTCGCCGACGAGCCCACCACCGCGCTGGACGTCTCGATCCAGGCCCAGATCCTGACCGAGATCCGTGCCCTGGTGGCGCAAAGCGGCACGGCGCTCATCTGGATCAGCCACGACCTGGCCACGGTGTCGGCCATAGCCCGCCGGGTGATGGTCATGTACGCGGGGCGCCTCGTGGAGGAAGGCCCCACGGCCCAGGTGCTGCGCCGGCCCCGCCACCCCTACACGCGCGGCCTGCTGGGCTCGCTGCCGCAGTTCTCCGCGCCGGGGCGCCTGCTGGCCCAGATCCCCGGGGCGCCGCCGCCGCTGCACGACCTGCCACCGGGCTGCGCCTTCGCCCCACGCTGCGCGCGGGCAACGCCGGCCTGCACCCAGGCGCCGCCGGAGCGCACGGTCGAGTCCGCCCGCGCCTGGCGCTGCCACCATCCGCTGGACGAGGAGGTCACCACATGACCACCGCCCACGCGGCCGATGCAACGCCCCGCGAGGTGTCGAACGCGGCCCCGAGCGCGGTCGCCGAGGCCGTCGTGCACCTCCAGGCCTGCGGCCTGGGCCGACGCTTCGAGTCCCGGGTGGCGCTGGGCGACCGCATCGCCGGCTGGTTGGGGGCGCCGTCGGACCGGCGCGCGGTGCAGGCGGTCGATGGCGTGGACTTCGAGTTGCGCCGGGGTGAGGTGCTGGGGCTGGTGGGCGAGTCGGGCTGCGGCAAGACCACGCTGGGGCGCATGCTCGCGGGCATCCTGCCGCCCAGCACCGGGCAGGTGCTGCTGGGCGGGCAGCCCGTGATGCAGGCCCAGGGCCGCCACCGCAAGACCACCTCGCGGGTGCAGATGGTGTTCCAGGACCCGTTCGCCTCGCTCGACCCGCGCATGCGCATCGGGGACGCCCTGGCCGAAGGGCCGCTGGCCCACGGGCTGGTCACGCGGGAGGCGCTGCAGGACTATGTCGCCGGCTGGCTGCAGCGTGTCGGTCTGCCAGCCGATGCGGGTCGCCGCTACCCGCACCAGTTCTCGGGCGGGCAGCGCCAGCGCATCGCGATCGCCCGCGCCTTGGCGATGCAGCCGGACACGCTGATCTGCGACGAGCCGGTGGCGTCGCTCGACGTCTCGATCCAGGCCCAGATCCTGAACCTCTTCCTGCAGCTGCGCCACGAGCTCGGCTTGACGATGGTCTTCATCAGCCACCACCTCGGCGTGGTGCGGCATGTGTGCGACCGCGTCGCGGTGATGTATCTCGGGCGCATCGTCGAGATCGCGCACGCCGAGGCGCTGTACGCCCGCCCCCGCCACCCCTACAGCCGGGCGCTGCTGGACAGCGTGCCGCGGCTGCACCTGGACGACGAGGGGCCCGTGGCCGACCTGCACCCGATCCAGGGCGAATTGCCCTCGCCATTGGCGCCGCCCCCCGGCTGTCATTTTCATCAACGCTGCCCGCTGGCCAACGACCGTTGTCGCCAGCAGGCGCCTGGCCTGTTGGCGCTGGACGAGCAGCGCAGCGTGGCCTGTCACCAGAGTGAATTCACATGATTCGAGCCGCGATCGTCGGCCTGGGCACCTGGGGGCGAAATCTTGTCTCCAGTGTCCAGCCTCCCAGCGAGCACCTGCGCTTCGTCGCCGGGGCTACCCGTACGCCTGCCGCGGCGGAGGACTTCGCCCGGCAGCACGGCATCCGCATGCTGGCCAGCTTCGAGGCCGTGCTGGCCGACCGGGAGGTGGACGCCGTGGTCCTGGCCACACCGCACTCCATGCACACGGCGCAGATCATCGCGGCGGCGCGGGCCGGCAAGCATGTGTTCTGCGAGAAGCCCATGGGCATGGACGTCGACGAGGCCCAGCAGGCCGCGCAGGCCTGTGCCGACCACGGGGTGACGCTGGGGGTGGGCTACAACTGGCGCTACCAGCCCGCGCTGCAGGAGATCCGCCGCATGATCGACGACGGCCGGCTGGGCCGGGTGCTGCACCTGGAAGGCAACTTCTGCGGCCCCAGCGCCTACCGCTTCCCCCGAGGCCATTGGCGGCATGACCGCAGCGAGGCGCCGGCGGGCGGCATGACGGGACGCGGCGTGCATGTGGTGGACGCCATGCTGCACCTGGCCGGCCCGGTGAAGCGGGTCACGGCACAAAGCGTGCGGCTGGCGCAGGACTTCGGCGTGGATGACACGACCTCCCTGCTGCTGGCCTTCGACAGCGGGGCCACGGGCATGCTCAGCACCGTCATCGCCACGGCCGAGACCTGGCGCCTGCAGGTCTTCGGCAGCAAGGGCTGGGTGGCAGTGGGCGACGTGGAGCACCTGCACACCTGGGACCTGGAGAGCTGCTTCTTCGACCCCGAACGCGTCACGGTCAAGCAGCGGCCCGTGCGGCAGCGCTTCGAGCCCGTCAGCACCGAGCGCGCGGAACTGGAGCACTTTGCGCAGCAAGCCGCCGCCCGGCAGCCGATGGCGCTGCCCGGGGGTGACGCCGTGCACAACGTAGCGCTGTTCCAGGCCCTGCTGGCCTCCATCGACAGCGGCCTGCCCGAGACCGTGCGCGGCCCGGCACGGGCCGCCTGACCCACGCTGGCCCATGGGGACTCCTGGGCTGCCCCTTCCTGACAAAGAGTCTGCAATGAACGCAAAGATCGACCGCCGAACCCTGGTGCTGGCCGCGGCCGCGGCGCCCTGGTGGCCTGCCGCGGCCCAGACGGGTGTGGCAAGCCTGGCCAAGGACTACCCGAACAAGGCCATCAAGGTGGTGGTGCCCTCGCCCCCCGGTGGCCCGCCCGACCTCATCCTGCGCGCGATCGGCCCGCGGCTGCAGGCCCTGCTCGGCCAGCCCCTGGTGATCGAGAACCGGGCCGGTGCCGGCGGCATGATCGGCACCGCCTACGTGGCCCGACAGCCGGCCGACGGCTACACCTGGCTGTTCACGACGGCCTCGCACACCAACATACCGCCCTTCAACGAGAACGTCACCTACGACCCGGTGCGCGACTTCTCGCATGTGACGCTGGCGGCGCAGAACTTCGGCCAGGCCTTGGTGGTGCACCCGGGCCTGGAAGCCCGCACCCTGCCCGAGCTGATCGCCCTGGCCAAGAAAAACCCCGGCAAGCTGACCTACGCCAACGCCGGCAACGGCACGGCCAGCCACATCCCGGCCGAGGTGATGAAGGCCATGACAGGCACCGACATCCTGTCCATCCCCTACAAGGGGGTCGCCGAGGCGACCACCGACCTGCTTGCCGGGCGCATCGACATGTTCTTCGTGGGCACGCAGATCGCCCTGCAGCATGTGCAGAGCGGAAGGCTGCGGGCCATCGCCATCACGGGCGAGCGGCGCTGGAAGGGCATGCCGGATGTGCCGACGATGCAGGAGGGCGGCCTGAAGGGCTTCAACGTGGTGAACTGGTTCGGCCTGTGGCTGCCGGTGGGTGCGCCGCCGGAACTGGTGCAACGCCTGCACGCGGCCGTGGCCCGGGCCGTGGCGGACCCGGAGGTGCGCCAGCAGTTCGACACCCTGGGCCTGGAAGGCGTGGCCATGAAGCCCGACGAGTTTGCGGCCTTCGTCGCCAACGAGGCGCGTGCAGCTCGCGACATCGCGCGCAAGGTGGCTGCGGCGGGAGGCTCGAAATGAGCGACGGCAAGCTCGAACCCTGGCAGTGGCCCGAGGCGCAATGGCGCGCCGTCGTCGACCATGTGCGCGCGGGGCGTGCGCTGCGCCCGGCGACGTGGCCGGGCGGCGCACCCTTTGCGGTGGCGCTGTCCTTCGACTCCGACCACGACACCAACGAATTGCGCGACGGGGGCGAGTCGATCGGCCGCATGTCGCAAGGTCAGTACGGCAACCGCCAGGGCGTGCCGCGCATCCTCGACCTGCTGGCCCGACACGCCGTGCCGGCGAGTTTCTTCGTGCCCGCCGTCACCGCCCTGCTCTACCCCGACGAGCAGCAGCGCGTGGCCGGCGCGGGCCACGAGGTGGCGCTGCACGGCTGGATCCACGAGCGCAACTCGGTGCTGCCGCTCGAGGCCGAGCGCGACCTGATGCTGCGCAGCGCGGAGGTGCTGGAGCGCACCACCGGAAGCCGGCCCGTGGGCATCCGCACGCCGTCCTGGGACTACAGCCACCACACACTGGCGCTGATCGCCGAGATGGGCCTGGCCTACGACTCCTCGCTGATGGCCGACGTGGACTGCTACGAACTGCTGCTGGACGGCCAGCCCACGGGCGTGGTGGAGTTGCCGGTGGAGTGGATCCGCGACGACGCCGTCTACTTCAACATGAACCGCTTCGCGGCCCTGCGCCCCTATACCGCGCCGGCCGACGTGCTGGACATCTTCAGGCGCGAGCTGGAGGCCGCGCACCGGGAGGGCGGGCTGTTCCAGTTGACGATGCATCCCCATGTCATCGGCTACCGCTCACGCCTGTGGATCCTGGAGGAACTGATCCGCCACGCGAAGTCCCTGGGCGCCTGGTTCGCCACCCATGCCGAAGTCGTGCGCCACGTGCGCGCCGCCTG